>CAMZBB010000117.1 GCA_947304405.1 uncultured Clostridia bacterium | reverse complement strand
TCTTTTCTGCAAGATGCTATGAACTTTCCGATCTTGACCTGATCCATTTTTGAGGGAAACCTCCTTTCACCACGGACAATAAATCAGCCACGGATATTTTACCACGAACTAAAGGTTGAGTTGCCCGAAAAAGCTCGTTTTAGAGGCTTCCCAACCATTGGTGGAGTTTTTATAAAATGCACTGTTTTAAATGATTTCAGAAGATCTTTGTATCATCTCTCCAACAAATATGCTTCATCAGGAGATATGCGTTTTTCTTTCGTAAATACCAGCCAGTCGGTAATGTCGGAGAACGGATAAGTTCCGATGTCACCTTCCTTGATGCCGGAAACGTAGTATGGTTCCTGAGTCAGCTGGGCTACGACCTTGTCATCCTTCACATCCTTAAGCTCGAACCAGATGTGTTCCCTCTGCGGTTTGCCGCCGTCCCAATGTTTTTCATCGACGACCAGCCCTATCTTCAAGAGGATCGTATTCTCCTTGTTCTCAAACGCTTTGATCATGAACGGGATGCGCTCTATCGCAAGGTCACTCATCCTTTTCGTCTCCTCTGAAGAAAACATGTACATAGGATTCTGATCGAGGAACTGATTGAAATCCTGAACGGGCGTGTAGCGCTTTTCCTTTTCGTCCTTGTCGTTCTTGTAGATCATGAGCACGTACGTGCCTTCGCCGTGAACCTCATCGTCACGGTCCGCTTCAGTGCCTATCATTGCATCAGGATAGAATTTAAGAGCCTCGCGCCAGTCAACGGCTGTCAGAGTCAGGACCTTTCCTGCGGCCTGGCCGATAAAGACTCCGTCCCCGGGTTCTATCGGCTCATCACTTTCGAGCATGCGTACAGCAAACGACTCGATCATCTTGTAATGGTCATTGAAGGTCTCCTTGTTCGAACATAAGATCTCAAGTTCATACAGACCGCAGCGCTTCAGGCCGTGCGTGTGGAGCCATACTTCTTCTCCGCCGTCTGATATAGCCTGGACGGTGAAAAGATATCTCGGCGCAGGCAGGACCTTCGATCTCGCTGCCAATGACACCCACTTGCCTGACAGGAGCTTTTCAGAGGGGCAGTCAAGGACTGCGATCGTTTCGGGGAACAAAGCATCAATAAAACGGAGCTGATCATAAAAACACCTGTTGCTGTCACCGTCAAAATCCATGGATACGCTAAGGCCCACGGTTGCTTCATCGAGCATCTTGAATTCTTCGTCGGTGAAGGCATGTTCAGGTCTGACAAATTCAGGAATATCAACATCGACCGGATCTAAAGCGACCTCATATCCGGCCCCGTCGATCTCGAAATCAACGACCATGCCGCGCTCATCATCAACATGGAGATCCTTGATCTTGATATGTTCATTCTTTGCGAGATTTTCCATGAAGACCTTGGGATCATCCAGGTCCTTTTCGTTCTTAGGAATTACTATCATGTATGACGGTTCTTTCATTATCCTGTCCCCGCTTTCATTCAGATTTGCTTATTCATTTTCACGCAGCCGAAACAGCCGCTTCTGATAACTTCTTCATCAACATGGTTATACCCGAGTTTCTCATAAAACCCGGTTACTTCCACCCTGCTGTCTATCCTGATCTCCTTGAAACCCAATTCCGCGATCCATTTCTCGGCTTCATTTACGATCATGACGCCCAGTTTTTGCCCTCTGTAATCAGGGAGGACAACAACTCTGCCAAGCGTGACCGAATCATCTCCGTTATCGTAAAACCGGCAAGTCGCGACAGGATATCCGTCATCAAGCAGCACGATGTACTTCGTACCCTCACAGTCATGCTCATCAAACTCTTCCCTGAGCGAAATGTGGTGCTGCCGGTTCATGCCCTCGATCCTGACCGAGTACGCGCCTGCCCGCTGCCATTCGGCTTCTGCCCTCATTACTTCCATGCGGTCATTTCTCTCCAAAACGGTTGAAGCTTACGCGCTCTTCAAAGCTCTTTTTCTGCGGGACCTTGCACTCTTCCAAAGCCTTGCCGACAGGAAGTATGCAAACTACATCATATCCTTCCGGAACGCCCAAGGCCTCTGCTATCCTGTCGCAGATGCGGTCATCATCAGTAATATGACCTTCATACCAGCAGCTCTTATACCCAAGTTCTTCTATCGCAAGGAGCATATTCTCAATTGCAGCCGAATAATCCTGTGTCGCAAAGCACTTGTCGCGGTATGCGTTTATCCTTTTCGTAAGGACAACGATAAGTGCGGGTGCAGTCTGTGCAACAGGCGGATCTATAAGGTTTGTAACATTGTTACAAACCTCTTTGTCGTCAATAACGATGAGTTCCGTAGTCTGTTTATTGCATCCGGAAGGTGCATTTATGCCGCATGAAGCGATCAGCTCAAGATCCTTCCTCGGAACGGGGTCAGAGGAGTACTTTCCGCGGTAACTGTGCCTGGCTTTGATAACATCCACAGTACTCTTGAGGTTCATCACGTAGATCTGGCAGGGATTCTCAGGTCCCCAGAGTTCCTCGATCACCTCAAGCTCCTTGAACCCTACGCCCTTATAGAATTCGTTCGTCCGGTCATAGTCCTCATACATACCAGTGCGGACGGTCTTGACCTGCATGAAGGAATATCCTTCCTTTACCGCATA
>CAMZBB010000116.1 GCA_947304405.1 uncultured Clostridia bacterium | reverse complement strand
GCATCCGACGAATGTATAAGGGGATTGATCGTTCTTAACCACTGGCGCCGCCGCAAATGGTTCGGCAAAAAGGTCGTCGATGACGGGGAAAATGAAAAATCCCCTGCAAACTGATAGATTTTGTCGGTCCAAAATTCTTCCGTGACCATATAAAGTTAACATAGAGAAAACTGCCGTACAGCGGGCAGTATGATTTATGGCTTTTGGAGGCACTATGAAGAACAAACTGAAGAAGGTTTTCGCGGCCGGACTCGGTCTTGCGATGATCTTTTCCCAGTGCGGCTGCAAGGCAGGCACCCCGGGGCAGACGAGCGCAAGCAATGCGCCTGATGCGGTTCAGACCGATATTCCGGATCTTTGCAAGACAGTGGCAAGCAAGGACGGTCTCGGCGAGGATGCAATAGTTGGAACATGCTATGGCGATGACGAGATCAGCGATGCCAAGCTCATGCAGATCGTTACAAAGCATTTCAATGCGGTCACACTCGAGAATGAGCTCAAGCCGGAGACCATGTTCGGCAACAGTAATGCTGCTCCTGCTTCTGACAGCATTCATAAGGAAGAACTAAATGGCGAGCAGATCGACGTTCCCACACTCAGTTATGCAAGGGCAGACAAGATGCTCGATCAGATCACATCTTGGAACAGCAAGAACCCCGATCACAAGATCAGGGTCAGAGGCCACGTCCTCGTATGGCACTCCCAGACGCCCGAGTGGTTCTTCCATGAAGGTTACGACAAGAGCAAGGATTATGTCTCCAAAGATGAGATGAACAAGCGTCTTGAATGGTATATCAAGACGGTCCTTACATACTACACGGGCGATCAGAGCAAGTATAAGGATCTCTTCTACGGTTTCGACGTAGTTAACGAAGCTATCAGCGATGCTTCCGCCACATACCGTACGGACACCGAGCAGGGCGGTGATAATCTCACGGATGACACGCACAGCTCAAAGTCCAGCTGGTGGAAGGTTTACGGAAGCAACGAGTACATCATCAACGCGTTCAGGTTTGCCAACAAGTACGCTCCTGCTTCTCTCGAACTCTATTACAACGATTACAACGAGTGCGATGCTAAAAAGCGCGGCGGCATAATCCAGCTCATCAATGATGTAAAGGCTGCCGAGGGCACCAGGATCACCGGCTTCGGAATGCAGGGACACTACGGAGTAAATTCCCCTTCGGTCACGCAGTTTGAAGAAGCTGCCAAGGAATATGCCAAACATGTAGAAAAGGTCATGCTTACCGAGCTGGATCTCAAGCCGAGCGCAACATTCGACGGTTCCGAGGCGAAGCTCGCCGATGAACTCAACCGTGAAGGCGACTATTTCGCACGCCTTTATGAGACTTCTAAGAACCTCAAAAAGGGCGGTGTTAACTTCTGCGGAATTACTCTCTGGGGAGTTATAGATTCCAACTCATGGCTTCAGAGCGCGAATAACGTCGGAGGCGCTTCAGACGGCAAGATGAAGGTCTTCCCGCTCCTTTTCGACGAAAAATATCAGGCCAAGCTCACGTACTGGGCGTTCGTTGATCCTTCAAAGATCGAGCCCGTTGATGCGCTCAAGAGACCTACGATGGAGATCACTCAGGGCAGCGTAAACATTGACGGTGAGATAGACGAAGCATGGAATAAGGTGCAGGCCGTAAAGCTTGAGATCGTTGTCCAGAGCGTTGCCGTAACCTGTGATGCCAAGCTTCTCTGGGACAAAGAATATCTTTATGTCCTGATGGATGTAAAGGACAAGGATCTCAACGATAAGAGCTCCGATGAATGGCAGCAGGATTCCATTGAAGTCTTCATCGATGAAGACCACAAGAAGCCTGAATCTTATGCACCTGATGACAAGCAGTACAGGGTCAACTACAAGAACAAACTGAGCTTCAACGGTGAGAAGTGCAAGGCGGAAAACATGAAATCGGCTGCCAAGATCACTGACGGCGGATATCTAGTTGAGGCATGCTTCAAGTGGACCGACATCACGCCTGAAGCAGGCAAGACGGTCATCGGACTTGAACTCCAGGTCAACGATGCGACATCCGCAGGTTCCCGCACCGGAACGCTCAGCTGGGCAGATGATACCGGAACGGGATACATGAACCCTTCCGTACTTGGTAACGCCAAGCTGGTATAAACGTCAATAATTGGCCTTCGTGATATGAAGCGAACCTCTGAAGATGATCTGACTTCAGGGGTTTGCTTCTTTTTGAAAGTGCTTTTTTATTTTTGTTTTGTATTATGAAATGTTTGATTAACTATTTGTAACGGCCCGAAAAGTGACTTCCGAATGTGATAAGATATCTGCAAGTAAAAAATTTTTAAGGGAGGCTCTTTTTATGGAAAACAAGAAAATGCGTCTTGTTACGAGAAGTGATTTCGATGGTCTGGTATGCGCTATGCTCCTTAAGGAACTGGACATGATCGACGACATAAAGTTCGTTCATCCTAAGGATGTCCAGGACGGCAAGGTAGAGATCACCGAGAATGATATTACTACGAACCTCCCGTTCGATCCGAGGGTCGGTCTGGCATTTGACCATCACGAGACCGAGCTCATAAGGACTGACGAGGACGAGTTCGGCGAGAAGTTCATATGTGTCGGAGGAGCAAAGTCTGCCGC
>CAMZBB010000115.1 GCA_947304405.1 uncultured Clostridia bacterium | reverse complement strand
ATTATTTCATTTAAGCCAATAAGAAAGAGACATGTTATGAAGATTTCCAAAATTCAACCACCGGTTGAATCAATGTGTTAAACTCAATTCATCAGTTATTGAAGATCCTCACACCGCGCGGTTACCATAAAAGAAAAACCGGAGGTACCTCATGATCGACAGCAATAAGATGGGACGCTTCATCGTCGAAAAGCGTAAAGAACTGGGCCTGACTCAACAGCAGCTGGCCGCCAAACTGAACGTTTCCTTCCAGGCAATATCCAAGTGGGAGACCGGCGCCTCCTTCCCCAACATAGAGATCTTAAAAGACCTCGCCTCCGTGCTTGAGGTAACGACGGACGAGATCCTCGCGGGCAGCGAGAAGGAAGAAAACGGCCTCTCTTACAGCAAGGCCGGAATCGACATCGCATACACTGATTCGATCAAGAAAGAGATGGAGAAAAGCCTTGAGACAAAGGACAGAAGAGTCTTAAACGGCCTCGGTCCCTTCGCCTCCCTCTACGACATCAACTTCCCCGAGATCAAGGATCCTGTTCTCGTCCTTAAGGCCGAAGAACCAGGCTCGAAACAAAAGCTCGCCATCGAATACGGATACACCGAATCGATCTGCCATGACATGATCAACCACCTGGTCAACGACGTTATCGTAATGGGCGCAAAGCCCCTCGCGGTACTCGATACGATCGTCTGCGGCAATGCCGAAAAAGACACGATCAAGACCTTAGTCAAAGGCGTTTCAGACGCATGCAAAGACAACGACTGCTCCCTTGTTGGCGGCGAGACCTCCATCCAGCCCCTCGTAGTTGACCACGGCGTATATGTCCTGACATCAAGCATCGCGGGCATCGTTGAGCGCAGCAAAGTAATAGACGGCAGCAAGATCGAAGAAGGTGACGCCGTCCTTGCAGTCGCCTCCAACGGCCTTCACACCAACGGCTATTCCCTGGTCAGGCTCCTCATGGACAAAAAGCCCCAGATCAAGATGGACAAGATCGACGGCCTGACTTTCATCGAGCAGATAATGAAGCCCCACACGCCCTACTACAAGGCCGTCAGAGACCTCTTCAGAACCGAAAAGATCCACGGCATGGCCCACATCACCGGCGGCGGCATCGAAGGCAACCTCTGCCGCGTAATTCCCGACGGCCTGAGCGCGAAGATCGACCTGTCGAAGATCAAGATCCTGAACCTCTTCAAGTACATCAGGGACAACGGCAACATCAGTGACGACGAGATGCTGAGAACCTTCAACTGCGGCGTGGGATTCATAATCGTAACAAGCCAGAAAGACAAGAAGTCAGTCATGAAGCACGTCAGCCAGACCTACGACTGCTACGAGATCGGCGCCATAGAAAAAGGCGACCAAAAGGTCGCCTTTGAGGGTAAATTAAACTGGGTGTAGATCAGCATTCACCATAAAAGTCGTACTGACCGGCGCCTCCGGGGCTGGGCAGATCCTTGATATAGCAGTTGGTCTTGCCATTGGCTCCGACAAACGGGATCGCCTTTTTGATCATCTTCGTTTTGATTGCATCTTTATATGTCTGCTTGATATATGACTCTGCTTTAGAAGAATACCCGTAAGACTTCTTAAACATCCTGGTTATGGCTTTCTTAACTCTCGAATTGAACTTCTTTTGTGATATTCCGAGTTTCTTCAGCATCGTTTTCTTGGACAGCTTTTTACCGTTTGTCCTTGAGATGTTATAGACCCTGTAGAAATCACACGGACTCATATCGTGTTCTTCCGAAAATGTTATGAGTAACGAGATGTACGTATTGGCAACGTAATAACTGTACTTGCAGCTGCAATATTTTCCTGATTTCTTCTTGCAGTAATTGAGGATCTCTTTGTTTAATTTTTTGGTGCTGATACCTGCGATCGATATCTTCGGGATCCTTACGGAAGCCTTAAATCCGTACTCGTTTTCGCCGTATTTTTTCTTATAGGCATCAGAGATGGTAACCTTGCGTAAAGGCTTGGGAGTAGTAACTAAAGACGTTCCTTCCGTTACCAGACTGGATGAGTCAGAAGGATCGGTCGTTTCATCAGAAGAAGTGTCTGAAGCACCCGTCGTATCCTCCGGAATATCGAATTCATAACTTGAAGTCTGCTCGCTCGTCTCTTCCGATGATGTAGACGTAGTGTCATAGATCTTAAAGAGCTTATCGCATCCCGAAAAAGAAAGCATGGTGCAAATGGCAATCAACGCCGCAACCGTTCTTTTACTCATAAAACACACCCCCACCCAAACAATAATGCTATTTGCATTTTAGCACTTATAATCCCTTCTGGTAACACAGAAAATCCTGCCCGAAAAGATGGCACTCTCCGACCACCTCAAATCCGAAAACGGCATATGACCTGATCGCTTTTACGTTGTGCTTGTTCACCAGAAAATGTATGCCCCGGTATCCGCGCCTCTTCAGTTCATCCATCGCATACTGAAGCATGATACGCCCGTATCCCTTATTCTGCTCATCGGGCGCGACAGCAACCCTCGCAACAGATCCGGACGGCTCCAGTTCAGCGCTCCAGCACGGAAGAGAATCAACATCTTTGTCTTCCTCAAGCGAGATCGCAGCCCTTATCCGCCCATCCGTTTTCAATACAAACAGCGCATCCCTCGCAAGATCAAAGCTGATCTCCTC
>CAMZBB010000114.1 GCA_947304405.1 uncultured Clostridia bacterium | reverse complement strand
GAAATATGCATTCGGGATGTACCAAACCTACGGGTTAAAATGCACTTTTTTCAAAACTAACCCGTAGGTGGCCGCTTTTAGAGCGCCCGAAAAACAAAAAACTACGGGTAAAAACGACGAATATGCGTTTTTTACCCGTAGGTCTCGTATTTTTGTTAAGCCCGCCCTGTTCAAAACAAGGACTTCAGCACAACGGCTGCTTATTTCTTGCAGATATCCACGTTTCCTGAAGAGACACGAATATCCATGGTTGATGTTCCACCGCCGCAGGTATAGTCTTTTCCGTTTTTCGAGAAAGCCAGATCGGAGTTGAACTCGCCGCTGGAGATCTTTGTGTGTACGGTCACGTCGGAATTCTCAGGCATGAAGACCTTTACGTAGCCGGAGCTCGACTTGATGGTTGATGTCTTGGGCACAACGTTGAACCTGAATTCGTTATGACCTGAAGATGCCTTGGAATCGAGCTCGGCGATCTCGTTGGCGTCGACCGTGATGTTTCCGGAACTAACGGCAATGCCGAGCTTGGATACCGTATCAACATCAGCCGTGACATCTCCTGAAGAGGAATGGATATCAATTGATTTGCTGCTGCCGTCCTGTGTCAGGGTAATGGATCCTGATGACGCCTTGAGAACGATGGAATCACTGTCGCCTTTCTGGTTAAGAATGATCTTGCCCGATGAAGCCTTCAGCTCGATGTCTGCCGATTCGCAATCGATACCGACGTTGCCGGAAGAAGAATGCGCCTTCAGTTTGACTGACTTAAGGCCGCTCGCATCAAGGTCTCCGGAAGACATTTGGATAACGGTGTCATTGAGGTCCAGATCATCAGGTATGGTGAGCTCAAGGCTCTTCTCGATGCCGTGGAAGTTCGCGATCTTGAGTGAAGCGCAGAATCTTACGTAAAGCGTTCCTTCGTTGACCCAGGTGTGGACTTTCTGGGAATCCTTGAGCGAGATGTTGGCAGTCTCTTTGACTGAGATCTTATCAGTGTCGGCAGCCTTGATCTTCACGTCGCCCATGATGTAATCGAGGTTGATCGCCGTTACCTTGTCTTCAATATCTCTGTCGCCTGCGGTGTACTTTTCGCCGTTATCGTATGTATAAGAAAATCTGTTGAAAAAGCCGACACAGCCCGTGAGCATCATTGCGGCAGGTATCATAAGTGCCATTGCACCTGTAAGTATTTTGTTCTTAAGCATTCTTCTTTCCTCCCTTTGCGAGTCCGATGATTATTCCAAGTATGATGAGTAATGCTGCGATTCCGAAGCTGATGATTGCGAGGACCGACAGCGAGCTTGAGTGGTAGGTAACGCCTGTAATGCTGGCCTGCTTTATAGCGATGTTGGAAGACAAAATGTCGAGAAGCCACGAGAACAGGCTGTGAGAAGCAAAGCAAGCTCCGATCTTGACCATTGCATTTCCCGGAAGATATCTGATCGAGGCAAACATCGCCCAAGCCATCCCGACGAGCGGTCCTGCGATCGAAAGTGCGGACGGGAAAAAGCTTGCAGGTCCTACGAACAATCCGATGCAGAGCATCATGAGAGCGAAAGTTGCTGTATAAGCGCCCATGATCGCGAGGCCCTTGTGTTTCCCTACGTGATTCTTAACAGGCTTTGTGCACACGATGAACGGCGCGAAAAGCATCGTCAGCCCGAAGAGCGTTGAGGACGCCGTAATGAAGAACCAGGTGCCGCCGGTATAGATGCAAAGCACCGCGAGAAGCAAGATGACGCTGACGGTAAATGACGTCAAAGTTGCAAACAGTTTGTTCTTTCTTGCCATGAGCGGCACGACGAACAGCGAAGCGGGAATGAGCATGGCCGCCAGTACTATGAAAAACCAGCTAAGGCCTGCGCCGCACGCCAGGTCAACTATCAGACACACCAGGATCGGTACGCAGAAGATCCCTCCGACGATGCTTCCGGCAATCGCACTCTTCCTCTTGAAGAACTTTGCCTGCTTATCGATGACTTCGTTCTTTTCCTTGGCGATCTTCTCATCTATCGTGCTGTCGTTCATGTCATCCAGCATCTTTCCGCAAGAGGGGCACTCGGCCAGATGCTCTTCGATGATCTTTTTGCTTGCATCACTGCAGATGCCGTCTTTATATAACGGAAGAAGATCAGAGATCATATCACAATCGTATTTCATATTTCATCCATCCTTTCCTTGATCTTTAATCTGGCTCTGTGATACGTGACCCGGGCCCAGGTCTCGGTCTTTCCGAAGATAGAACCGACCTCCGCAAATGACAGCTCGCCGAATATCCTCAGCTGGAAAACCTCCTTATACGGCTCCTCCAGCTGATGGAGTATGCTGTGGATCTTCAGCAGTGACGCCTTGTCCGAGAGTTTTTCCTCAATACCTTTGCCGGTATCGGGAATCTCTTCGCCCGGCTCGTCGTCCTGTCTTGCATAACGCCTCGTCTCATCGATGAAGATGTTTTTCGCGATAGCACAAAGCCACGTGAAGCTTTCGCTCTCCCCTTTGAAGCTCTTCTCAGTCGATATCGCCCTGAAAAAAGTCTCCTGGGTTATCTCCTCGGCGTTATTACGATCCTTCGCGAGAGTCATTACGTAGGAAAATACCTTCATATAAAAGGCTTCATAAAGCTTTTCGGCGGTATTCTTATCCACGTACCAACTAACCTTTCTTTTGTGATCTCACCTGTTAGACGGAGAAATCCCAAATTCGTTACAAG
>CAMZBB010000113.1 GCA_947304405.1 uncultured Clostridia bacterium | reverse complement strand
TTTTGACCTGCCACTTTGACCGCCTCGGTGTGCTTTGCGCCCGGGACGAGCCAGATCTCGGCGTAGCTTCCCTGCTTAACCGCTACATCGTACATGTCTTTGCTGTTTTCCGTGTCGATCCAATTGTCATCAGCACCGTGAACGAAAAGTATCGGGACTTTCTTGCCCTTGATCGCGTCTATGCCGCTGACTTCTGAAGTGTCAATTCCGTAAAGGACTTTAAATCCAATATCTGCGCAAGTGCCGAACGGATATAGATACATGTCATTATACATGTCGTGGACCATGTATCTGAGGCTTTCCATGGCGCAGTCTGAGACGATGAAATCCACTTTGTCCGTATATCTCAAGACGTTTAAAGAAGCAGAGGAACCCATCGATTCGCCCTGAAGGCCCAAGATCTTGACGTCTCCGAAACGTTTAAAAGTATCCTCTATCAGGTAATTCAGGTCTTGTGCTTCCCATCCGCCCATCGAACACAAGGCTTTGGCATTTGCGCCGTGAGCCCTGAGGTCGTAGATGATGCATGTGAATCCGAGATCTATATACGGGACAACGTACTTGACCATGGCGTATTTGTTGCTCTTATGGCCGTGCGAGATTATCACGTATCTGCCGGTACCCCTTGTTTTCGAGGTTGAGACGGACGTGCAGTTCAGCTGATAACCGTCAAGGCCTGAGACCATATAGTCCGTTTTGTCATAAGAATCGTAGTCTCCCCAAAGGCTGTTATCCTTTACATACTTGATGCGGTCTTCGTAGGATTCGCGACCGGGATGGGTTATTGAAGTCGACGTGCCGACCGCAGCGCCGATCAGATTGATAATGACAAACAAGACCAATCCTATGAGGATCCTCTTCAGGACCTTCTTTTTTGACGCTTCTTTTCCGGGCTTGGACATACGATCACCGCTGCATTTCAGGCGTTACAGGAGGTTTTTGACCAGGAAATCATTTGCCATTTCCTTGAACTTGGGCTCCTCGTCGTATACCGCGTGACCAAAACCCTTGAAAACGTGCATTTCGCTTCCTTTTATCCCGGCAAAATCAGCTGTTGCCTTGCCTAAAACCTTGTCTTCGTCCCCGCACATAATGAGAGTCGGACACTTGATCTCCCCTAACCTTTGATAAACATCATATTCGTTCATCCTGCCCGTCAGGATCGCGAGCCTTTCGTACTCTTCATCGGTTATCCCCTTGAGAGACGCGGCAATCGCATCGCCATAAAGCTCAACAAATGACGGCGAATAAACGTATTTGATAAAGGAATCGATGAGTCCGGGCTCGTCTTTTGCCTTCGCTAGCGAGTTCCACTCTCTGACAACGGTACTTGATTCACCCGCAATCCTCGCGGAAGTTGATCCCAGCACAAGAGCACTGACCAGATCAGGTCTTGAGAGTGCAAGCGTTAAGGCGATCATGCCGCCTTGGGAGATCCCGTAGATAGCCACATCCTTAAGTCCCAAAGCCTCGAATGCAGAGATATAGTCATTTGCCATGTCTTCAACGGAATATGTCTCAGGCAGGTTGGCCCGTCTGTCAAAAACGTATACTTCAAAGCCTTCTCCGAAAAGGCCAAGCGCATCGGCGACCAGGTCTTTATAGAGCATGATGCTCTTTATGGAGAGTCCCGGAAAGACAATAAGGGTCCTTTTGCCCTCCCCGTACTTGAAATACTCGATCTCGGCTTCCCCCGTGGTCAATTTCTTGATGTCGATTGCCATAGATGGATGATCCTCCTTCAATATATAGGCAATTATATTATAAAAATGAAAATCATTATGAATTAACTTGGCGCAAAAAGCCGAACTTGTCCTCAAACATCTTCAAAACCCGCACGAAAAGTCGAAATATTACAATACATTTTCAAATGCCATGAGCTATAATTACTGTGTAATTTTTTAAGGAAAGAGGTTCCCGAATATGGCAAACATTGATTTGACAAAGTATGGCATCACCGGCACAACCGAGATCGTCTACAACCCTTCGTATGAGCTTCTCTTCGAAGAAGAGACAAAAGCAGGCCTTACAGGCTACGAAGTTGGTCAGGTAACAGAGCTCGATACAGTTAACGTTATGACTGGTATCTTCACCGGCCGTTCCCCTAAGGATAAGTACATCGTTATGGACGCTAACTCCAAGGATACCGTTTGGTGGACATCTGACGAGTACAAGAACGACAACCACCCCATGTCCGAAGAGGTTTGGGCTACAGTTAAGGCCATCGCTCAGAAAGAGCTCTCCAACAAGAGACTTTTCGTAGTTGATGCTTTCTGCGGTGCAAACAAGGATACAAGAATGGCTATCCGTTTCATCGTTGAGGTTGCTTGGCAGGCTCACTTCGTAAAGAACATGTTCATCGTTCCTACAGACGAGGAGCTCGCTTCTTTCGAGCCTGACTTCGTTATCTACAACGCTTCCAAGGCTAAGATCGAGAACTACGCTGAGCTCGGCCTCAACTCTGAGACATGCGCAGCTTTCAACATCACATCACGTGAGCAGGTCATCATCAACACATGGTACGGCGGCGAGATGAAGAAGGGTATGTTCTCCATGATGAACTATTACCTCCCTCTCAAGGGCATCGCTTCCATGCACTGCTCTGCTAACACCGATATGGAAGGTAAGCACACAGCAATCTTCTTCGGTCTCTCCGGAACAGGTAAGACAACACTTTCCACAGATCCTAAGAGACTCCTCATCGGCGACGACGAGCACGGCTGGGACGACAACGGCGT
>CAMZBB010000112.1 GCA_947304405.1 uncultured Clostridia bacterium | reverse complement strand
ACCGTCCCGAAGGCGACATAGATCTTACTCAGCTTTACATCAAGTCCAGGAGCGAGGGCTTCGGACTTGAGGTCAAGAGAAGGATAATGCTCGGCAACTTCGTGCTTTCATCCGGATATTACGACGCATACTACAACAAGGCGCTCCAGGCGAAAAACCTCATTAAGCAGGCTTTTGACAACGCTTTCGCAAAGTATGACATCATCGCGGGACCCGTTGCTCCGACTCCGGCGCTCAAGGCGGGCGAGAGTTTGTCAGATCCGCTCAAGATGTATCTTGGCGATATCTGCACGGTACTTATCAACATCGCGGGACTTCCCGCCATCTCGGTACCCTGCGGTGAAGTCGGGGAAGAGCATCTTCCGGTCGGCCTTCAGTTGATCGGAAAGCCGTTTGAAGAAGAGACCGTTCTCGGATTCGCATCGGCATACGCAAAGAATCAGTAAGGGTCAAGGGTAAGGAATAACAGTTATGAGAGATTATGAAATGGTTATAGGGCTCGAGGTACACTGCGAGCTGTCGACCGAATCGAAGATCTTCTGCGGGTGCTCCACGAAGTTCGGAGGGGCTCCCAACACCCACGTCTGCGAGGTCTGTTCGGGAATGCCCGGAACACTGCCGCAGCTCAATCAGAAAGTAGTGGAGTTCGCCGTCAAGGCAGGACTCGCGCTTAACTGTGAGATCACGAGGAAGAACAAGTTCGACCGTAAGAATTACTTCTATCCGGATCTTCCCAAGGCATATCAGATATCGCAGCTCTATTTTCCGATCTGCAGGAACGGCCATGTCGATATCAAGACAAGCGAAGGCACTAAGTCCATCGGTATCCATGAGATACACATGGAAGAAGATGCCGGCAAGCTCGTTCACGATCCCGCTACCGGAATGACCATGGTCGATTTCAACCGTTGCGGAGTTCCGCTCCTCGAGATCGTATCAGAGCCTGATTTCAGGAGCGCCGAGGAAGTTACCGCTTATCTCGCAAAGCTTCGTGATACCATGCAGTATCTGGGAGTCTCCGACTGCAAGATGCAGGAAGGCTCCATGCGTGCCGACGTCAATCTCTCGGTAAGGCCGAGGGGTCAGAAGGAGTTCGGCACAAGGACCGAGATGAAGAACATCGCTTCGTTCAAGGCGATCGAGCGTGCGATCGAATACGAGAGGGAACGCCAGATCGACCTTATCGAGGCCGGTGACAAAGTCGTTCAGGAGACAAGACGCTGGGACGACGAGAAGGAATATACCTATGCGATGAGGTCCAAGGAGAACGCTCAGGACTATAAGTACTATCCGGATCCTGACCTCATGCCAATCGAGATCTCTGACGAATATCTTAATGAGATCAAGGCCGGCCTGCCCGAGTTCGCGGATCAGAAGAAGGCCCGCTACGTTGAGCAGCTCGGCCTGCCCGAGTACGATGCAGACATCATTACGGGAAGCCCCGCTCTGGTAAAGGTTTTCGAGACGGCATGCGAAGTTACGGATGCGCCCAAGGAAGTTTCCAACTGGCTCATGACCGACCTTCTCAAGTTGTGCAAGGATGCGGCTGTCGCAGTAGATGACATGAAGTTCGACGGCAAAGCTCTGGGCGTCATCATCAAGATGGTCCAGGACGGTAAGATCAACCGTAAGTCAGGCCGCAAGGTCCTCGAAGAGGTCTTCATGAACGGTGTCGATCCTGAGACCTATGTCAAGGAAAACGGCATGGCACAGGTATCCGACGCATCAGCGATCGAGCCCGTCATCAAGGAAGTCTTAGATGCCAATCCGGGCCCCGTTTCCGAGTATCTCGCAGGCAAGGAGAAGAACTTCCAGTTCCTTGTCGGTCAGTCAATGAGGGCCCTTAAGGGCAAGGCTGATCCCCAGGCGGTAAGGACAACGCTCGAAAAGCTCTTGGGTGAAATGAAATAATGGGAAAAACGGTAGCTGAAATACTGCTCGTATTCTTTTTTGTATTAGTGAACGCATTCTTCTCGGGCACCGAGATGGCGGTCATTTCCCTTAATGACACAAAGATGCGCAAGATGGCCGAGGAAGGCCACAAGAAGGCGAAAAGGATCGTAAAGTTCATAGACAACCCCGGCAATTTCCTGGCTACGATCCAGGTCGGCGTTACGCTTGCCGGATTCTTATCGTCCGCTTTTGCTGCGAGCAATTTCGCGGTAAAGCTTGCCATTTTGGTCGATCCCTCCGGTGTACATACCTGGCTTCCGACTTTCTGGACGGTCGCCATAACAGTCGTATTGTCTTATTTCTCGCTCGTATTAGGCGAGCTTGTTCCCAAGCGCATCGCTCAGAGCTATCCGGAGAAATGGGCGTTTGCTGCTGCAGGCGTAGTTCGTTTCTTCGGCGTGTTCCTGAAGCCCTTCGTGGTTCTTTTGAACGCTTCGACGAACCTGATACTTAAGCTCTTCAGGATCTCACCGGTTCTTGCGGACAAGACCGTTACGGAAGAGGAGATCCGCATGATGGTCGACGTCGGTTCCGAATCCGGCAACATCGAGGATTCCGAGAAGGAAATGATCGATAACGTTTTCGAGTTCAACGACAAGGAAGTCGCGGCGATCATGACGCACAGAAAGAAGATCGTCTCGCTCCCCATCGATGCTGATTACGATGAGGTCATGAAGGTTGCCAGAGAAGAGAAGTACACGAGGATCCCCGTATATGAGGACACGATCGACGATATCCGCGGAATACTTCATATAAAGGATCTCATCGGAATTGCTCCGCCTGATGAATCTCATCCCTTTATTCTCGAAAAGTACATCAGAGAACCTCTTTTCGTTCACGAGACGCGTAAGATATCATCTCTTTTCGGTGAGATGAAGACATCCGGAATGCAGATGGCCGTCATCATCGACGAGTACGGCGGAACGATGGGCATCTGCA
>CAMZBB010000111.1 GCA_947304405.1 uncultured Clostridia bacterium | reverse complement strand
GTATAAAAGGAGGTATTACATCTTCTTTTGTGTTTTAGGATGGCATTTGCCCGCCATGGCGCAATTGGCACAGCCGCATCCGCAGGTGGATCTGCCTTTTCTTTTATTCCTGATCATGGAGAATATAATTCCTCCCACGATAAGTACGATCAAAAGAGTTATCAATATCGTTCCGACATTTTGCGTTATCCAGGCAATCATATGGAACACCTTTTATTTTGCGGCATGAGCAACTGTCAGCTTGTTTGCTTCCTTGTACTTCTTGAAGAACAGCATGTATATGATCAGGCACAGTACCGCGACTGCAAAGATCAGGCCTACCACGTTGAGGTTGCCAGTAAAGGCATTGCCGAACTGGTTGATCATGAGCGAGACGGCGTATGCGAAAACGCACTGGTAAAGTATCGCGAAAGCCGTCCACTTTGGGTTGTTCATCTCACGCTTGATGGCGCCGATCGCTGCAAAGCATGGTGCGCACAGGAGATTGAATACCAGGAAGGACATACCGGATACAACCGTGAAAGCCTGAGAGAGAGCCTGCCATGCGGTCAGTTCGCCGCTGCCGTAAAGAATGCCCATCGTTCCGACGATGTTCTCTTTTGCGACAAGACCGGTTATCGAAGCGACGGCAGCCTGCCAGTTGCCCCAGCCCAAAGGCGCGAAGATCCATGCGATGACGCCGCCGATCTGTGCAAGGATGGAGAGATTAAGTTCTTCTTCCTCAAGCATCCTGAAGCCGTCTTCCGTGAAACCGAAGAAGCTCGTGAACCAGACGACGATCGTTGAAAGCAGGATGATCGTGCCGGCTTTCTTGATGAAGGACCAGCCGCGCTCCCACGTGGAACGCAGGACGTTGCCAACTGTAGGCCAGTGGTATGCGGGGAGCTCCATGACGAACGGAGCGGGATCGCCCGCGAACATTTTAGTTTTCTTGAGCATGATGCCCGAAATGACTATCGCTGCCATGCCAATGAAGAATGCGAAAACTGATATCCAGGGCGAGCCACCGAAGATAGCGCCTGCGATCATGGCGATGAAAGGCATTTTCGCACCGCAGGGGATGAATGTTGTAGTCATTATCGTCATTCTTCTGTCGCGCTCGTTCTCGATCGTACGCGATGCCATGATGCCGGGAACGCCGCAGCCTACGCCGATCAGCATCGGGATGAACGACTTGCCGGACAGGCCGAACTTTCTGAAGACACGGTCAAGTACGAATGCGATACGTGCCATGTAGCCGCAAGCCTCAAGGAAGGCGAGCATCAGGAAGAGCACGAGCATCTGTGGAACGAAGCCTAAGACCGCACCTACGCCTGCGACTATACCGTTAAGGATAAGACCCTTGAGCCAGTCTGCGGCGCCGGCCTTTTCAAGACCTTTTTCGACAAGCGCGGGAATACCGGGAACCCAGACTCCGTAATTAGCGGGATCCGGCTCTTCTTCACCGATCTCTTCGACCGTCTTGAGGGCCTCCTGATAATCTTCAAGAGAAGCGGTCTCTTCCGTAACCTCAAGAGTCTCGTCATCCTCGACCGTGTAAGGGAAGTCACCCGCGGGAGCGGCTCCATGCTCTTCTTCGTATGCCTTGTAGCCGTCGATGATAGCCGTAGCCTCGCCGTATTTTTCAGCGATCTCCTCATAACCTGCATCGATCCCGAAAAGGTGGAAGCCGTCACCGAAAAGCCCGTCATTCGCCCAGTCCGTTGCGGGCGCGCCGACTGCGACCATGGCGATCCAATAAACAAGATACATTATCACCGCGAAGATCGGCAGACCGAGCCAGCGGTTGGTTACGATCTTATCGATCTTGTCGGAAGTCGTGAGCTTGCCTGCGTTCTTCTTTTTGTAGCAGGACTTGATGACCTCTGCGATGTAGACGTAGCGCTCGTTTGTGATGATGCTCTCGGAATCGTCGTCAAGCTCTTCTTCCGCCGCCTTGATGTCCTTTTCGATGTGGGCCATCTTGTCGTCGGGAATGTTCATCTTCTCAAGGACCTTGTCGTCGCGCTCGAAGATCTTGATAGCGTACCATCTCTGCTGCTCTTCGGGGAGGTCGTGAACGACCGCTTCCTCGATGTGCGCGATCGCGTGCTCAACGGGGCCCGAAAAGGTGTGCAGCGGAACTGTCTTGCCGTTTCTTGCGGCCCTTACCGCGGTCTCGGCTGCCTCCATTATGCCGTCGCCCTTGAGCGCGGAGATCTCAATGACCTTGCAGCCGAGCTGTCTTGAGAGCTCTTCGATCTTGATCTGGTCTCCGTTCTTTCTAACGATATCCATCATGTTGACTGCGACAACGACCGGTATTCCGAGTTCGGTCAGCTGCGTCGTCAAATAGAGGTTACGCTCTAAGTTAGTACCGTCGATTATGTTCAATATCGCATCAGGGCGCTCGCCGATCAGATAATTACGCGCGACTACTTCCTCTAATGTATAAGGAGAAAGCGAATAAATGCCCGGAAGGTCCGTGATCACAACGTCATCGTGCTTCTTGAGCTTGCCTTCCTTTTTCTCGACCGTTACGCCCGGCCAGTTTCCTACGAACTGGTTGGAACCCGTAAGTGCGTTAAACAGCGTCGTCTTGCCGCTGTTCGGGTTTCCCGCAAGTGCGATTCTTATACTCATTATTTACCCCTCCTCGACTTCGATCATTTCGGCGTCTGCTTTTCTAAGCGACAGCTCGTAATTTCTCACTGTCACCTCGATCGGATCGCCGAGCGGAGCGACTTTGCGGACATAAACGGATGTACCTTTGGTAATCCCCATGTCCATGATCCTGCGCTTGACTGCGCCCTCGCCGTGGAGCTTCACGACGACCGCCGTCTGACCGACCTTTACGTTTCTTAACGTCTTCACCTTTAACCCCTCCTAGATCATTATCTTTCTGGCAAGCTCGTCACTTACCGCCACCCGGCTCTCCTTGACCTTGACGATCAGGTTTCCTCCGAGCGCGCTGACGATACACACCTCGCCGCCAACGTTGAACCCAAGGTCTTCCAGGTGTTTTTTTACTTCGGGACTTCCGCCGATCTTCCTTATGATCTGCGGCTGATTATGCTCTGCGTAACACAAAGGCATCATGTTTTCCTCCCCTTGCAGCGCCT
>CAMZBB010000110.1 GCA_947304405.1 uncultured Clostridia bacterium | reverse complement strand
AAGCAGAAAGAGAAATCATTAAATCCAAGAAATTTCTTGGATGTACAAGATCGTACACGAACCGGCTGCCTGCGAAGCCTGTAAAGAGATTCGTGCCGGACCCGCCACAGGCGCTAAAGCATTCTCTTTCTGCTACGGGCAATTATACACTGAGGTTTTTGTAAATCAAATACGGCATCGATCCGTCATGGTATAATCCATTCTGAAATATGAAAGGGGATCATTCATGATGACTTTTTGGCCCGATTACTGCAAAGATTTCCGGTGCATCGCAGATAAGTGCCGTCACACATGCTGTGCCGGATGGGCGATCGGTATCGATGAGGATTCGCTCAAAAGGTTCGGGAAAGACCCTGATGTCAACTCAAAGATAAAGGACGGATGCTTTGTCCTTAAAGAAGACGGAAGATGTCCGTTCTTAAGAGACGACAATCTCTGCGAACTGATCTTAAAGCACGGCGAGGATTATCTCTGTGACATATGCAGGGAACACCCCAGGTTCTACAACACTTTCGATGACCATATCGAAGCCGGGATCGGCCTGGTATGCGAGGAAGCCTGCCGGCTGGTCTTGGATTCAAAGGCGCCTTTTGTCCTGATATCTGAAGACGGCAGTGATATGGATCTTCCGGGATACGTCCAAGAGATTTTCGATGAGACGCGGCCGCTTGCCGAAAAGCTCGCCGTTATCAGCGGAGGAAGAAGAGCTAATTCCAAGCTAAGGGCTGAGATCTTTGCTGAGATGGAAGTGATGGATCCGTATTGGATCGAACTGCTTATGAAAATCATAGGCGAGCCCCTCACGGCAGAGGAAGAGGACAGGGCAGTTGAAGCCAATGAGAAGGAACTGACAAATTTCGCGGCGTATCTGCTCTACCGTTACAAGGGAGCGGGAAGGTTCTCTTCCGAGGCGGTATATCTGCTTGCGGATCTTGCTTCGAAGGGGTACGGTATCATGGAAACGGCAAGACTGTTTTCGGGCGAAGTCGAGTATTCCGATGTGAATATCGATGATGCGCTCGAGACTTTCAGATAATAGATCAACTAAATATCGGAGGTTATCATGGTCGAAGATTACAGTAAATTGGAGTGGACTTCCAATCCGGCTTTCAAGGGCGGAGAAGGCGTTTTCTATAACAAGGTCTTTACGGACGGCATCAATAAGATGATGCATGGAAAGTTGGAACCCGGTTCGTCGATCGGCTATCACAAGCATGAGGGCAACTGCGAGATGATCTTCATTCTTGAAGGCGAGGGGAAAGTTCTTTTCGATGATACGGAAGAGAACGTAAAGCCCGGCTGCTGCCATTACTGCCCGGAAGGCCATTCGCATTCGCTGATCAACAACGGAACCGAAGATCTGGTCTTTTACGCGATAGTACCCAAACAGTAAGGAACATGGAGGGATAGACAATGCCGCATTCGTCAGGAGGCGGTTCGTCCGGAGGCGGTTTCCACGGCGGAAGCTCGTCCGGAAGCAGCAACCATATATCAACACATTATTTCCCCGGAGCAAGACGTTATCGAAGATACTATTCCGACGGGCGTCCGGATGAATACATCTATGCAAATTCCAAGCCCGCCAGGACCTCTCTGGCGGCGGTCGTCATCATTGCGGTGATGGCGTTTATCTTTATCGGAGCATCAGGTGCCGCGGTCTTTTCCGACCGGCCAAAATTCATCACGCCCAAATACTCTGACGCTCCCGCCATTCACGATAAGCTCTGCGTTATCGACAACAATGCGGAACTTCTGGAAGAGATGAAAAAGTTTAACGATGAGACCGGAATCTGCCCCGTGGTCTATACGGTGTTTGCCGAAGAGTGGAACCGTAAATACGAGGATCTCGAGAAATATGCTTACGATGTATACGTAAACAACTTCAAAGACGAGCAGCATTTTGTCATAGTCTACTCGGTAACGGTATCCCAGCTCGAAAAGATGAAGGATGGTTCTTCAACGAAGCCCGAGTTTATGTGGGAGGCTATCCAGGGAAATGAGACGGATCCGATTATCACAAAATCGGTCTTCCGCAGAATAGGAAACGTCATCCAGGATGAGTTAATGGCCGGAAAAGGAGCAGGAGAAGCTTTGACAGCTGGGTTCAAAAAGGCAAATACCGAAGCTGAAAATCTGCTTAATCCGAGTTCCCCGAAAAGGATCTTTAAATTGATCACCAGCAGCCTGCCTGTGATCTTCGTGACGGCAATATTCGTTCCAATGCTGATCCTTGTGATCAAGTCTTATAAGAAGGACCAGGCCATGAGCATTGAGGAGGTCCCGCTCGATGTAGAACCCTCTGCCATGACCGGCGTCCGGTCTTTCATCAATGCGAAAGGCGGGGTGGTCACAACGTACCAGGGACCGGGCTTCAAGGAAAGATCCGTTCAATATGACGCTTCGAACGCGGCTGCATCCAAGGTCATAAGCATATTCTCCATTATCTTTCTGATTCCGTTCGTTCTCGTCGGCATCGGAGTGACAGCGGGTGGTGCAGTTATGTTAAATGCCGTTAACGGAGACAGGAACGGCGGCATATTCATGATCATATTCGGTATCATTTGGACTGTCGTAAGCCTGTCCGCTCTCATATCGCTTCTCAGAGTGAGTGCCAGGGCAAAAAAGAATGCACAAGATCCGCTTACCGCGGAATATCCGAAAGCAGAGTATCCTGACATGAAGCCGGTAACGCCTGCTTCTGCGAGACCCACCGAACAGACGGAATTCGATCCGCAGTTTTTCGGTCCGGCCAAGAGCGATTACGAAAGTGATGACGATGACTACAAGCGGATGAAGAGAAAGGGATTTGAATAATTATTTCTTCTCGTATTTCCTGAAGTCATCCGCGTATTTCAGATTAGGCTTGATGTACACGGGCTTTGCATGACCTGTTGCGAGGATGATCTCATTGACCATTACATATGTTGTTTCGTATTTGATCCATACATATTTCATGAAAGTATTCTAATCCATGATTTTTGTCATGCAAAGTCGAGACAAACTATGTTAGAATACCGTCTAGCAATTTTATATATATGGGCTAGAAGGGGGCGTAATACTATGCCAAAGAGAGAAGACATCAACAAGATCCTTATCATCGGTTCAGGTCC
>CAMZBB010000109.1 GCA_947304405.1 uncultured Clostridia bacterium | reverse complement strand
TCAGGAATTAGATCAGAACTGAAATGATATAATGAATTGGAATGTTAACTCGCAAGTTTCTAGACTAAGTGCCCAAGTAATTGGGCACTTATTTTTCGTGCTCTTGATGCAAGTTCCTTACTGAACACTCTTGTAGTAATCATCAAGAACGGCTATCTCTCTGGTCTTAAAATCATGAGATGCATCCGTATAAGTCTTGAAGAATGCGAGATCGGTGTTCTTTTCGGCAAAAAGGAATACAACGTCGGTGACCGTGCCATCGTCGCAAGGGTCAAGGATGATCTGAACATTATCTCCGAAGATTGATCTTATCTGCGCTTAGCCTTGCGCCTGAATATCAGGAAAGGGATCAGCGTAAATAAGAAGAGTCCTGCCACGGGATGTATTCTCCCAGATTGACCATAAACAGCACGATGATATAGATCGGGGCTGCAATAAACCCAATCCTGAAAAGCGTTTCATCATCGCCGTGCATATAAATGAAAGCAAGCAGGAAAATATCAAATGATAGCATGCGGCGGAGATGCACTCGATCAGCAGCTTCTTGTCCGAAAAGGCCTTCTTGATACCACCTGCAGTTTCTTCTCTATCCATATTTATCTTCCCTTTCAGTTGACGCCGCTAAAAGAGGCGCTTGTTCTCATTCTGCGAAGGATCAAAGCTCTTCGTATTGAGCTTATGGTCTTTTCCGAAACACTTCTTATAAAGCTTGCGCCAGTAAGCGTCAAACAAAGAATTAACATCATTTCTGGCACGCGAAGAATAATTGATGTGTTTTCCTTCGGAATCAATGATATAGACATTGTAAGAATACTTCAGGTCGTGATATTTGTTGCCGTCATCCGGGCCGACATTCTTGATAAGGTCTTCCTGAATACTCTTCAGCACATCCTGCTTAAGCTTCACGCACTTTTCCGCCTCACGGTAGAATCTTAAATTCGCATTTAAATAAACCTTATTGTTCTTTATGTCGAAAAGGATGTTCTCGATCTTTGTTTCATCGCTGTTCGGCACCGGGAATTCGAAATCGAAGATCACCATAGCGGCATTACTGATGAATTTGTCTTCGCTCATGCCGATGTCCTTAAACGACAGGTTATCCCTGACAGAATATCCGAGCTTATAGTACATGCCGTAGGTAACGATCTCATCGAGCTTTTCGCCGTGGTTATCGGCAGAAAGATCGAATCTGCTGATATTGTATCTTTCGATGTAGGCTTTTACGTATTCATCTCCTATCTTACTTTCAGTCATCGAATAGAATTCCCTGAACTCCTTGACGCTGACAAGTTCCATGCTGAACAAGTCATTCAGATCAGAATCAGGAATATAGGGATCTTCGGCCAAAGCGATGAATTTGCCCGTGGGATCAACAAACACACGGAATTGATGCGTCTCCGTCATGCCTTCGGGACCGTTGTGGTTCTCTTCTTTGATGATCAGCCTTCCCTGGTCGTCCTTCACGAAATCAATAGTAGAGTCGATACCAAAGAACTCTTCAAAGAACTTCCGCGCATTCTCAAAACGGGCGACATAAATTTTTGTCCTTCTGAAAACAAGATCAACACGTTGGTGTTCTTCGTCTTCACGGTAGAATGTATTTCTGTCTTTTCTCGTATAAGTAAGTGATTTCAGTTCTTCAAAGGTAGAAGGTGCGGGATCAGCATTAATATTTCTGCTGATCATAAATCCGTAATCCGGCATTTCTTTCTTAAATGTCGTATGCGATATTGTTGTGTTATCAGGATCCGGACCCCTGGTATCAACAGGAGTCGGAGGGCACGAACAGAGCAGAGCGCATGTCGCGCATGCCATTAACGCTATCAATAATCTCTTGCTTTTCACGCGCCGATCCCCCTTATTCAGCGTGCCCGAAAAACTCACAGATGACCTTATTGTCGCGGCATTTTGTTACTACCAGAAAATGCTCTGACGGGTCTTTGTAATAGTCTATCAGTTCGTACTCGTAATTGCCACGATATTTCTCCAGGTGCAGGCCGTCCCTTTCGCCGTGTCTGTCACTGTAACCGCTCAGTTCCAGCCATTTGGCAAAACAGTCGGCTCTGACTATCGTAAACTCATGATTCCGGTAAGTCCCCGCATAATCCGTCCCGGTGGAAGAGGTAATCTTTTCCAGCCTGGATCCTGCAAATTCCTTCAGATCTTCCTCATCGATGACAACCTTTGGGTTTTCATAAAATGCACTGTCTTTGACACGGTAAGGACTGACATCATAATCCTGGTTTTCACGTTCCTGCAGAGTGTATACAACACTGGTCGGGCGTTCCTGCTGTGTAGGTTTTGACGTTAGCATTTGTACAGACTTGGAATTACAGCCGCAAAGCAAAACAACGGCTGACAAAACAACACAAACTATTGCTCTTTTCATAACAGATTCCCCTGCAATCGTTGTCTATTACTTTATATGCAGATAAAGAGGGATTTTTGTTGCAGTGAACTTGCCCATGAGCCTGACCGTTCCCAGTTGGTTCTTCACTTTGGGGTGAAAAGTGAGGAAGTGAGTGGGAATATATTTTACAACCCGAACTGCTTCTTAACTTTTTCGAATTCTTTCTTATATTGAGGATCGCGCAGATCTTCACAGTACGGGCGGGCATGCTTGTATTCCCAGTACGGGTCGTTCGACTTTGCTTCTTGGCATGCTTTTACGATATCAAGATCAACGTCCATCCAGAAACCGATGCTGAAGTTGAACCTTGTGGGCCTTGAAATTGTTCCCCAGTGGAGACGAATTAAAAAGGCCAATGAACCAAGCCAAGTTATAACCATTTTCAACACCTCCAAAACCCTATCATGCTGAGAAAAGGATAGTTTGAAGTGAAGGTCGATTCCAATGTGCGATTTTGGTCCCTAAAGCGCTCGGACTTTAGCTGCCTAAAGGGAAACGCAAAATGCGTTAAAACCGCTTAAAAACAATGCTTTGAATAAGCCGTGAAAACGGGTTTAAGCGATTTAAAGCGGTTTTGAGGGAATTTAAGCGATTATGTTGAGGAACGCCTCGTGATGTAAAAATGTTGTAAGGGGCTGCGCCGACAAGTCTGTCAATAGCGTAGCCCCTTGAATTCATTGCGTTTGCGCGAATGAAAAATAAAGTATGGTGGATGCTACAGGACTCGAACCTGTGACCCCCT
>CAMZBB010000108.1 GCA_947304405.1 uncultured Clostridia bacterium | reverse complement strand
GGTACAGGTGCGTATTACTTTGCATTTGTATGAGCACAAAAAAGCCCCGCGGAAGACCGCGGGGCGATTGGCTTTGTGCTAAACGTTATTATGCGTTGCAGATGATGGAGAAGTCCTCAGCCTTGAGGGAAGCACCACCTACGAGACCGCCGTTGATGTCCTTCTGTGAGAAGAGGCCGGCAGCATTCTTAGCGTTGCAGGAACCACCGTACTGGATGGTAATAGCCTCAGCGCACTTGTCGCAATAGAGCTCAGCGATTACGCCACGGATGAATGCGCAAACTTCCTCAGCCTGCTCATCAGTAGCTGTCTTGCCTGTGCCGATAGCCCAGATCGGCTCGTAAGCGATCGTGATCTGGCAGAGCTTGTCAGCAGGGATATCCTTGAAAGCGCCAACGATCTGACCCTTGATCCAGTCGAATGTCTCGCCTGCTTCACGCTGTGCAAGAGACTCGCCGCAGCAGATGATGGGTCTTACGCCGTACTTGAGGAGAGCAAGAGCCTTCTTGTTGACTGTCTCGTCTGTCTCAGCATTGTATTCACGTCTCTCGGAGTGGCCGATGATGCAGTAGTTAACGCCCATCTTAGCGAGCCAGAGAGGTGAGATCTCGCCTGTGAATGCACCCTTCTCTTCGAAGTGGCAGTTCTGAGCAGCGATCTTGATGTTTGTGTACGCAGCAGCTTCAACTGCAGCAGCGAGTGCTGTAGCAGGAACGCCCAATGCAATCCTGGACTTAGCGTCCTTAACGAGGGGCTTGAGCTCGTTGATGAGCTTAACGGCATCTGCAGGGATACCGCAGTTCATCTTCCAGTTGCCTGCAGCAAAGATCCTGCCGACCTGTCTGTCATTGAGGCAGTCGATGCCGGGGAGAACCTTACCTTCGATGTACTCGAGGGAAGCGCCGCCGCCTGTGGAGATGTGTGTAACCTTGTCAGCATAACCGAGCTTCTCGATAGCAGCTGCGGAGTCACCGCCGCCGATGATGGATGTGCAGTCTGCATCAGCGATTGCCTGAGCGATAGCCTTTGTACCAACTGCGAACTTCTCGAACTCGAATACGCCTGCAGGGCCGTTCCAGATAACTGTCTTAGCGCCCTTGATAGCTTCAGAGAACTTAGCGATTGTCTCAGGTCCGATGTCGAGGCCCTGCCAGCCGTCAGGGATCTCCATTGTAGGAACTACCTTGCTGTTAGCGTTTGCATCGAAAGCATCAGCAACAACTGTGTCTGTAGGGAGAAGAAGCTTAACGCCCTTCTCTTCTGCCTTAGCGAGGATCTCCTTAGCGAGGTCAACCTTGTCAGCCTCGAAGAGGGAATCACCGATCTTGCCGCCCTGAGCGCCGATGAATGTATAAGCCATACCACCGCCGATGATGATGGTGTCAGCCTTGTCTAACAGGTTTGTGATAACGCCGATCTTGTCGGAAACCTTAGCGCCGCCAAGGATCGCAACGAACGGTCTTGCAGGATTGTCGAGTGCGCCGCCGATGAAGTCGATCTCTTTCTTGATAAGATAGCCGCAAGCGGAAGGCAGGAAGTTAGCAAGACCTGCTGTGGAAGCGTGAGCACGGTGAGCTGTACCGAATGCGTCGTTTACATAGAGGTCAGCCATGGAAGCGAGCTCAGCAGCGAACTTAGGATCGTTCTTTGTCTCTTCCTTGTGGAAACGGACGTTCTCGAGCATGAGGATCTCGCCGTCCTTAAGAGCAGCTGCCTTAGATTTAGCGTCTTCGCCGATAACGTCAGCAGCGAGTGTAACGGGCTTGCCGATGAGCTCAGCAAGACGGTCTGCTGCGGGCTTCATTGAGAACTTAGCCTCAGGACCGTTCTTAGGACGTCCGAGGTGTGATACGAGGATAACCTTCGCATTGTTGTCTACGAGGTACTTGATCGTAGGGAGAGCTCCCTTGATACGCTTGTCGTCTGTGATCTTAGTGCCTGTCTCTTTGTCGAGAGGTACGTTAAAGTCTACGCGGACAATAACTCTCTTGCCGGATACGTTAAGGTCTTCAACGCTTTTCTTGTCATACATTGCCATGGATGCACACTCCTATATATGTATTTTTGTAGTTAAACACTAACCTAAAAATTATACTCTCCCGGGGGCCAATATTAAAGACTGAAATCAGTCTCTTATTACTCGGCGCTTCCCTTGAGCTTCTTGCCCAAAAGCGTAACGATCTCGTGCACTTTAAAGACTTTCTGGCCGTCAACGTAGAACCTGAACAACTCTCCGTCCCTGTCATAGATCTCAAAGTATTTTCCATATGAGGCTACAAGTCCCCTCATGGTATCGATCTCGAAAACTTTTGTCCCCTGCGGGGCATCCGGATCGAGGGTCTTGTTCCTGTGGCCCTTCATCGGTTTGCCCTTCTTGTAAGGAATGCCCTCTTCTGCCGGGCAGTCGGTACCGGTGTAAGTGATCTCCTTGTCGGTGATCGTTATGCGGCCGGAGCCTGTTTTCGCGAAAGTAAATCTGTCATAGACCTTGAAAAGATCGGCATCCATCTCCATGCGGAAATCGCCGGCCTTGAGCTCCTCGGCGATTATGCCGCGCTCCCATTCGACCCACTTATGAAGGTCATCGAAAACAACGCACTGCGGGTCAGCCTTCTCCATAAGGCCTGTAGGCAGGTATCTCACGGCGTTGCCGCACTCGCAGCACTGGATGAGGTCACCTTTGCCGTGCTCCAGATATCTCATCGTGAACTCATGTCCGCATCTCGGGCAAGCATAGGCGACATTCTGGAGACCCGATGCCAGTTTCCTGCTCTTGAATTCAACCTTGTGTTCCCTGTTCCACTCGTTTTCGTCGTAATTCACGGCATCAAGGATCTTCTGCTGGAGTTCTTCGATGGAAGATTCCTTCACTTCGTCGGAATAGATCTTCCGCACGAATTCGGAAGTGATCCTTCCTTTGCGCATTCCGGACTTTGACCACCTCGGCCATGTCAGATAAGCTCCGTGGATATGCTCGATGTAGATGGACGCGCCGGACTTCTTGGCGAGCCTTGCGATACCGTCATCGAAAGTGATCGACTTGCCGTCAACATGGCGCGTAGCCTCAGGATAAACGATAAGGACTCCCTTGCGCTTCATGACCTTCATCATGGCCTTGACCGCAACGGTGTCGACGACGAACTGCTTCTTGGGGATAGCTCCGCCAAGCTTGAACCAGTGGCCCCATGCAGGTGCCCTGAAAACGAACTCGCCCGTGACGAAGTTGGCCGGCCTTGCCTTGGTCA
>CAMZBB010000107.1 GCA_947304405.1 uncultured Clostridia bacterium | reverse complement strand
GAAGTTATTACGCTTGCGACCTGCAACGATTTTGACAAGCTGCCTGAATCGCTGGTAAGAGCCGGACGTTTCGACAAGTGTTTCTTCATGCATTTTCCTGAGATCGAAGATGCAAAGAAGATCATCTCTTTCTATCTTAAGGATAAGAAAGTCGGCAAGGATATTGACGTCGAGGAAATCGCCAGATTCATGGAAGGCCGTTCATGTGCCGATCTTGAGATGGTGATCAATGAAGCCGGTATCTTTGCAGGTTATGAGAACAAGAAGTTCATCAGCCAGGAAGATATCAAGAAGGCAGTGATCAATAAGATCTTCGGCGGAAATGATTATGCCGGATGCGATCCCGAAAGCGACAGAAGGCTTGCGGTTCATGAAGCTGGTCATGCGGTCCTTTCAGAGCTCCTTTTCCCGGGTCAGGTCGCGTTTATCTCAATTGCGGCCAGGAACCATGGCATGAGCGGTTTGGTAAAGACAAACAAGGCTTCACATTTTCATGATGACTTCGAAAACATCGAAGCTGACACCATGATCGCGCTCGCCGGCAAGGCGGCTACCGAGATAATACTCAATGAGATCGACATGGGCTCAAGATCTGACCTCCGCCATGCCAACGATAACATCAGGAAGCTCCTTGATAACGTTGCTGCTTATGATTTCCACACATGGTGCCATGGCAGGGAAACATCCAAGCGCGTTTACGATCACTTGGACGATGCGGTCGGAACAGAGCTGTCACGCTACTATATCAAGACGAAGCAGATGCTCGGCAAGAACCGTGAGTTCCTCGAGGCAATCATCGAAAAGCTGATCGAGAAGAAAACTCTTTCTTACAAGGACATCGATCCGATCAGGGAGAAGTTTGTTGCGGGCGGAAATAAGGCGGCATAGATATGTCTAAGGTAAATTACTATCTTGATTCAAAGCAGAAGGCTCTGCACCGTCAGAGGCGGTACGAGACTGCGCATAAAAAGCACTCGAGAGCCAGAAGCGCTGAAAGGGGAGAGTATTACTACTGGGGTTACTATGTCGAGCGTCAGAGGGAACGCGTCAGTTACGAATGGGTCATGACACCGCGAGGCAATAAGATCGCAGTCCCGCATTTCGAAAAGATCGGCGGTGAGATCTTTATGGTCAACCGTATCAGCAAGGACGCGAAATATCTTAAGAGGACCGCTGCCAAGAAGTGGAGAAAACAGAGAATCGACGATGAATCTTTTGCAGACAGGGGATGCACATACAAAAAGGACTATGACATCCCCTGGACGCTGCTGTGATGAGACAATTTGCGAACATGACGCCTCCTATAATCAAGGCATAAGAATTGGAAATGCAATTATGGGAGGCGATTACATGGATAAGAGATTTGAAAACTATAAACCTGCGCCGATATCACTTTTGGATGATGTGCCAGAAAGGACCGTTGATCCTGATCTTGATAAGAAGCTCAGGGAAAAGGCATTCAAGCTGGAAGAGACGTTCAGGAGTTTTGATATCGAGATTAAAGTTATCGGTATCACTCACGGAGCGAATGTTACCAGGTTTGAGTGTAAGGTAAAAACGGGAACGAGAATATCAAGGATCTATCATCTTCAGGATGAGTTAAGGCTTGAGATGGCGGTTATTTCACTGAGGATAGTGGCGCCGGTTCCGGGCAAGTCCTGCATTGCCATTGAGATTCCAAATGAGGGATACACTCCTGTAAGGTTAAAGGATTTGGTAGAGACTGATGAATTCAAATCCTCTGAGCCACTTACCGCAGCACTCGGCGAGGATCTTTGCGGATGCCCGATTTACTGTGACATCGCGAAAATGCCCCATCTCCTGATCGCAGGTGCCGTTGGTTCCGGCAAGCAGCTCTGCATTTGCTCGATCCTCGCAAGTATTCTTATGCATTCTTCGCCTGAAGACGTCAGGATGATTCTTGTTGATACGCATATCATAGAGTTTTACACATACAACGGCATTCCGCATCTTCTTTTGCCTGTCATTAATGATCCCGGAAAAGCTGTCAGTGCACTGAACTGGGTTTTGACCGAAATGCTCAGACGCTATGAGCTTTTCGAAAAAGAGCATGTCAGAGACATCAAAGGTTATAACGAAAACCATAAAAAAGGAACGGATGAGCATCTTCCGTACATACTGATCGTTATTGACGAGATTTCGGAACTGATGCTGAACTATTCGAAAGAATTTGAGAGATGCATATCAGCGATCGCTGCGCGCAGCAGAGCTGCCGGTATTCATTTAATAATGGCGACTCAGAGGCCGTCTTGCGATGTGATCACGGGAGTTGTTAAGGCAAATATCGGTTCCAGGATTGCTTTTGCAGTGATTAATCAGACCGATTCCAAATCGATTATCGATGAAAGCGGTGCCGAGAAGCTTCTTGGTAGGGGCGATATGCTGTATTGTCCGATGTCAGCGCCATATCCCATAAGAGCACAGGGAAGCTTGGTCAGAGAAGATGAAGTCGATCGGATAGTTGATTATCTGAGAAAGACTTATGGTGCCATGTACGATGACGATGTCGCAAGACTGATCGAAACCAATGAATGGAGTATTGTTCCGGAACCAAATAGACGGCTCGTTTCTGATGCTGAGCTTTTTAACGATGCTGTTGAAGCAGTTTTGGACAACGGCAGTGCCAGTGTATCTGTTATTCAACGGACTCTTGGCATCGGATATCCGGCAGCAGCGCGGCTTATAGACATGCTTGAAAAAGAAGGGATAATCGGCCCCTTTGTGGGCAGTAAACCGAGGCAGATCCTTATTACTGAAGAAGAGTGGAAAAAGAGGAAATACGGAGAAAACGGCAATGAATGAAGTTGATATAAAACATGCGTGTTCCTTTACGGGACACAGACCGGAAAGACTTGAGATGAGGGAAAACAGAGTCATTACCTGGCTTGAAGAACAGATAAGAAAAGCTATTGATGACGGCTATACAGATTTTATTTCAGGCATGCAGAGAGGTGTTGACCTTTGGGCGGCGGAAATTGTCCTGAAACTTAAGAAAGAAGGCAAGTCTGTCAAGCTCATCAGTGCCTGTGCATGGAACGGAATGGAAGGCAGATGGGAAGAACAGGACTGGATAAACAGATACAGGGCGGTTTTGAAAGCCGCTGACAAAGTCGTTTATGTAAGCACGAAGCCCGGAAGGGCAGCGTTTTTCGAGAGAAACCATTGGATGGTAGATCATTCATCAAGGCTTATAGGCGTATATACCGGTGCTCCGGGCGGTACCAAGGAAACCGTTTGGTATGCAAAGAACCATGGCCTTGAGGTGATCACGAT
>CAMZBB010000106.1 GCA_947304405.1 uncultured Clostridia bacterium | reverse complement strand
CATCCTTAACGAGGGGCTTGAGCTCGTTGATGAGCTTAACTGCATCTGCAGGGATACCGCAGTTCATCTTCCAGTTACCAGCTGCGAATGTTCTGTCGATCTTCTTGTCGTTGAGGCAATCGATACCGGGGAGAACCTTACCCTCGATGTACTCGAGAGAAGCGCCGCCGCCTGTGGAGATGTGAGAAACCTTATCAGCATAGCCGAGCTTCTCGATAGCAGCTGCGGAGTCACCGCCGCCGATGATGGATGTGCAGTCTGCATCAGCGATTGCCTGAGCGATAGCCTTTGTACCAACTGCGAACTTCTCGAACTCGAATACGCCTGCAGGGCCGTTCCAGATAACTGTCTTAGCGCCCTTGATAGCTTCAGAGAACTTAGCGATTGTCTCAGGTCCGATGTCGAGGCCCTGCCAGCCGTCAGGGATCTCCATTGTAGGAACTACCTTGCTGTTAGCGTTTGCATCGAAAGCATCAGCAACAACTGTGTCTGTAGGGAGAAGAAGCTTAACGCCCTTCTCTTCTGCCTTAGCGAGGATCTCCTTAGCGAGGTCAACCTTGTCAGCCTCGAAGAGGGAATCACCGATCTTGCCGCCCTGAGCGCCGATGAATGTATAAGCCATACCACCACCGATGATGATAGTGTCAGCCTTGTCTAAGAGGTTTGTGATAACGCCGATCTTGTCGGAAACCTTAGCGCCGCCAAGAATAGCAACGAACGGTCTTGCAGGATTGTCGAGCGCACCGCCGATGAAGTCGATCTCCTTCTTGATGAGGTAACCGCAAGCGGAAGGCAGGAAGTTTGCAAGGCCTGCTGTGGATGCATGAGCACGGTGAGCTGTACCGAATGCGTCGTTTACATAGAGGTCAGCCATAGAAGCGAGCTCAGCTGCGAACTTAGGATCGTTCTTTGTCTCTTCCTTGTGGAAACGGACGTTCTCGAGCATGAGAACTTCGCCTTCCTTGAGAGCAGCAGCCTTAGCCTTTGCATCTTCGCCGATAACGTCAGCAGCCAGAGTAACAGGCTGTCCGAGAAGCTCAGCGAGACGGTCAGCAGCGGGCTTCATTGAGAACTTAGCCTCAGGACCGTTCTTCGGACGGCCGAGATGTGAAACGAGGATAACCTTTGCCTTGTTGTCTACGAGATACTTGATCGTAGGAAGAGCACCCTTGATACGCTTGTCGTCTGTGATCTTTGTGCCTGTTTCCTTGTCGAGCGGTACGTTAAAGTCAACGCGGACAATAACTCTCTTGCCGGCTACGTCTAAATCTTCGACGCTTTTCTTGTCATACATTGCCATGGATTTTCACACTCCTGATTCATATTTTGTGTTTTTGGGAAACGTCAAAAATGACGCCTCTTATTTACTAACGCGAAAATTATACTATCTTCGCGCGATATATTAAAGCAATAAAAAAGGCGAGTTTGGCGAATAATGTACCAAACCCGCTTGTTTTTTACCTGAAAACGTTCTAGTGAAAATTATTTCTTTTTTCCGAGGAGCGTTACGATCTCGTGGATCTTGAAAACTTTCTGTCCATCCACATGGAATCTGTAGAGCTCTCCGTCCTTGTCGTAGATCTCGAAATGCTTGCCGTAGGAAGCAACAAGACCTCTCATCGTATCGATCTCAAAGACCTTCGTCTGGAAAGGAGCTGAAGAATCGAGCGTCCTGTCCTTATACTTTCTCACCGGCTTGCCCTTCTTGTAAGGGATACCCTCTTCAGCGGGGCAGTCTGTTCCGACGTAGGTGATCTCCTTATCGGTGATCGTGATCCTTCCCTTACCGGTCTTCGCAAACGTGAATCTGTCGAAAACCTTGAAGAGGTCTGCATTCATCTCCATCTTAAAGCCGCCTGCCTTAAGCTGCTCCTCGATAAGACCCTTCTCCCACTCTGTCCACTTGTGGAGGTCGTCGAAAACGACACACTGGGGATCGACCTTTTCGATAAGGCCGGTGGGAAGATATCTTGCAGCATTTCCGCAGTTGGAGCACTGGATCATGTCGTGCTTGCCGGAATTCATATACTGCATCGTATACTCGGAACCGCATCTCGGGCACGCATAAGCGATGTTCTGGAGGCCTGCTGCGAGCTTTCTGCTCTTATACTTTCTGGGATTCTCACGGATCCAGTCGTTCTCGTTGTAATCAACGGCATCAAGGATCTTCTGCTGGAGCTCCTCGATGGACAGTTCCTTGACCTCGTCAGAATAGATCTTCTTTACGAACTCAGCACTGATCCTGCCCTTGCGCATTCCGGATCTGGACCATCTGGGCCATGCGAGATATGCGCCGTGAATGTGGGCGATATAGACTGAAGCGCCTGCCTTCTTTGCAAGTCTTGCAACACCGTCATCGAACCCTACGGACTTGCCGTCGACATGTCTTGTAGCCTCAGGGTAAACGATGATGACGCCGTTACGCTTCATAACGCGCATCATTGCCTTAACTGCTGCAGTATCAACAACGAACTGCTTCTTGGGGATAGCGCCGCCGAGCTTGAACCAGTGGCCCCATGCAGGTGCCCTGAATACGAACTCACCGGTAACGAAGTTTGCAGGTCTTGCCTTTGTAAGGCGGTTTATGATCATCGGATCAAGATAGGACTCGTGATTGGAGATAACGATAATAGGGCCTTCGTGGTTAACGAATTCCATGTCAGGCTTGACCTTGATGTGCGTATAAGCACATACCAGAGGCACAATGATCTTTGAACCCAGGAATCCAAAATAGAATTTACTGGGTTCACAACCTATATCATAATCGCGCGGCGCTTTAGAGCGGGAAGCCGCATTGCTCACGTTTTCCTGCATTTATCTACTCCGTGTATCCAATTTAAAAAGAAATAGCGTGAGTATTATACAACATTTCAGAGCGCTGTGCCTGCTGTTTCCTGAATAACAGAATTGCTTGATATTTCAAGCTCTCCGCCGTCCCTGATAACGATGACTTTTCCGTCTTCGGCAGCACTGCCCTGTGCAAGAAGTGCCTCAGGATCCGTTGTCTCAACAGCATCGATAATTGCCAGATGTCCGGGCTTAACGATACCGTCGAGCATTGCTTCGGAGAAGCGGTCCTCAACCATGGAAGTAATGACTCTTCTAAGAGGTCTTGCACCATACTGCGGATCGTAACCCTTCTTGGCGAGGAGTTCCTTCGCGCTGTCTGTAAGCTCGATCTCCATGCCGAGGTCTCTGATACGCTTGCCTACCTGCTTCATAAGGATATCAACGATCTTGATGAGCGAATCCTTGCCGAGCATGCGGAAGAAGATGATGTCGTCAACACGGTTAACGAATTCAGGAGTGAATGTCTTCTTGAGTTCGTCGATTACGACCTTCTTTGCCTCGTCGTAAGACTTGCCGCCGTAAAGACCGTCTCTGGAGAGCTCGTCCTTATCGTTCTCGTCAGCCATTGCGAATCCGATCTTTCTGCCTTCGCTTCCGACAAGCATTCTTGCGCCGATGTTGGATGTCATGATGATGATCGTATTTCTGAAATCGACCGTTCTGCCGTGACCGTCTGTGAGACGTCCGTC
>CAMZBB010000105.1 GCA_947304405.1 uncultured Clostridia bacterium | reverse complement strand
CTACAACAGAGCAAGACGTTCATCCTGTAACCAAAATACCATTTCTGCGTAAAAAGATCGAAGAGATCAACGAAGCTGATAAGGAAATGGAACAGCAGGGTTTTCACGCGTTAAAAACAATCGGCTTCATTTATTTCACACAGGATGAAGATCCGTATGAACCAATCGAAACCGTTAAGATAGACAAAAACCGTCTGGAAGCTACAGCGGTTGTTAGGATAGAAGAAGGTGACTTTGACGGTCATTCGGATTTCGGAATATATGCCTTCATGACTATCAACGGTAAAGTCGTGGATTTCAGCCTTGACGGGAAGAGTAGCAAAGACGGCATCCTGACCACCAGCATGCAGTCTAATGAGGATCATATAATCCGGGTGAGTGCGGAGGATCTTCCGGCCGATAAAGGGGAAAATGAGATCTCTTTGGCATTCTTTGGCTATTCTAAGAGCCGCGACATGTATATTGATCAACAGTACAGCAGAGTGAGATTTACATCTGACCATAAGGAAAGCGGCAAAGTTATAGAGGTTTGTCCCGAAGATAAGATCAACATAGTAACATACCGGGACAAAGACAAATTAAGTTCAGATTCCCATTTTGTTTCACCTGAGGAACAACTCGATCTTGAGTCCGATCATTACGGATATACGAAGGTAACGACAGTGCCTTCACCCACTATGCATTTTCAGATAGATAATGTGAGCACTGAAGGGATTATCGGTAACCGCAGCGGATTGTTGTTGTTTTTCATTGACGGTGAACTTAAGCCGGTATGGAACGGATCTTACATAGGAGAGATCTCATTAGAAGAGAGAGATCTCATAAAGGAGATCACTATGAAATCGGAATTCAAACCGGGCGAAGAGCATAATATCCGCTGGTGCTATTTTGAAACCCGTGGGGTATCTGAATGGCCTGTCAGCAATTGGCTTTCATTGCATCTGGCGATCCGGGAACAGTAATATCGTGTTGCTGATACCGAAGTAAAAACAACAGGGAAGATTGAGATTTTGCCTTCGTCAACAAACTTTGGCTGTATTTATCGGTATATTATAGAAGATGATGACAACAGACGAGAACAAAATAAGATATTTAGAGCATGGAGGTACAACCTGTTATCTCCTGAAAAGTGAAGGGTCGACCCTGCTTATCGACACGGGTTTGTTTGGAAACCTGAAAGCGCTGGATTTTTGGCTTGGAGACTGTAAAGTCGATTATGTCTTTCTTACTCACGGACATGTTGATCACGACTGGAATGCTCTGGCTTTTCAAAAAAGGGGAGCAAAGATAATACTTTCTGAAAAAGATAAGGATCTGCCTCGTCACTATATGTCGCAGCCGGTTCAGCCGACTATGCCAAAGTATCGTTTCAGGAATTTCACACAACATGTCAACGGTTCAATTTTCCGCACACATAAATATACTCCTGATGTTTTGATCGGCGATAATTGGGATTACCTGCATTCTCTTGGGTTTGATGCAGACATAATCCCTCTTCCGGGACATACATACGGTTCAGTCGGAATACTGTCGGACAATGTTCTTTATTGCGGTGATTCTTTTACAGCATTATGGGGCAAACCGGATATCACTCCTCATGCCGTCAGCATTAAACTGATGAAAGAATCCTTAGAGAAGATCCTGAAGATCGATCCTGAATGGCTTGCTTGTGGTCACGGATCGCCGCTGAGAATGGAAGATGCAAGGCCCGTAATCAGAGCATACCTTGGGTATTAGACAGATTTATCATCAGATAATAGCATGATCTTAGACGGACATGTGATAATCTTAATGGAGAAGGTATTGCCTTCGTCGATAATGTTTAATATGACGAATAAACATTGTGAAAGCATTGAAAATAAAGGGATGCAACCCCTGGTTGACAAAGTTCAAGGTCTGGTTGGTGGAGTTGTAAAGCGGGATTTTGATAATCTCAGGCCAGCAAACCTTGGAGGTGAGATATATGACAATTGCAGATAGAATTCAGAGCCTTAGAAAGTCTAAGGGCATGTCTCAGGAAGAGCTGGCTGACGCTGTCGGTGTATCCCGTCAGGCTGTCTCAAAGTGGGAGAGCGAGCAGGCGACTCCCGATCTCGATAAAGTGGTCATAATGAGTGACATTTTCGATGTGACCACGGATTATCTTCTTAAGGGAATAGAACCGGTCAAGACTGATGACCATAAGACCATGGCCGACGTGATCGACCAGAAGGTCCTGACCGAGAAGAACGGCAAGCGGGCAAAATCCGCGCTTAAATGGTTTTTGATAGGATTCGGCGTATTACTCGGCATAGATTTCATTTCGATGCTGATCTATTTCCTGGTCAACGGGTTCCCAACCTGACCTGATCCACGGCAATTTTAGTTTTCAGAAAGCCTGCAAAGCGCAGGTGATGCATTAATGCGCTCTAAAAAGGAAATATTACATGAACAAGATCAAAGAATTCATCAGAAACATAAGTCCTCTCAACAACCGGACTGAGATGCCCAAACTCCTCTATATCGTAAAGGTCATCTTGGTCTTCTATGTGTTTAAGTTCGCATCAGAGCTCGTCTGTGAGGCTCTGGCTATAGGAATTCACTTTGCCTTCGGCAAGAATCCGCTCCGGGGTGAGATGTTCGACATGAATACGATCACGCTGATTACTTATTTCGGTTATTCAGTCATGATCGCGGTAATCATCGTCTTGTGGAAGCTGTTCCAGAAGAAGACTTTGGCTGAGCTCGGCTTTACCAGGAAATTCGGCAGCTACTTTACAGGCATTGCGATCGGAACGGGCCTTCTTGTGGGATCCGTTGTTCCGGTTGTACTGACAGGCGCTTTGAAGTTTAACGGCATTTTCGCAAAGATCGACACGGCAATGGTACTTCTCATGATCCCCTGCTTCGTTTTCCAGGGTGCGATGGAAGAAGTCCTCTGCAGAGGCGTCGTCCAGCAGCTGCTCATAAAGAAGACTTCTGTACCCGTAGCAATTGGAGTCAGTGCTGCTTTGTTTACCATTCCCCATGCGAAAAACATGGCGGGAGGAGATCCTGCGATCATCACTGTTGCGGTTATTAATCTTCTTCTGATATCGGTTATCTTCTCGCTCATTACCATCCGTTTTAAGAGCATCTGGGCGGCTTGCGGTATGCATTCGTTCTGGAACTACATCCTTGCAAACATCATGGGACTGAACCTGAGCGGCAACGATGAGATCCCTGCGGCAGTCTTGGACATGAGCTCCGTTGGTGATAATGTCCTTAACGGCGGAATGTACGGCATAGAGGCAAGCATTATTACGACTGTAGTCCTGGCTTTGGGTGTGGCAGTATGCATTTTCGCCCTTGCGAGAAAGCCATAGCAGATACTAAAGAAGCATACTATGATTCTTTGCAAAGGGCAGATCAAGGCTGGCATGAAGAACAGAATGATCCCAAGCCGTTTATTAAATACATGTTGGGAGTAATACTTGCCTGCTACAGAGACTTTGAGAGCAGAGTGATGCTTGTACACGAATCGGTTCAGGACGTAAAACCCAATATGTTAGGACTGATAGCATCTCATAATTTCTTAAAGAGAAGCAAATTGAAAAGAT
>CAMZBB010000104.1 GCA_947304405.1 uncultured Clostridia bacterium | reverse complement strand
AAAAGGTCCGTTTTACTTCAAGTTTTGCATTCTATTCAATTTTCAAGATCCGCGCCTTTTTGCAGTGTTTCAGGGCATTTTTGCACGCCCCTTTCCGCAAAGTGCTTGTAAAGAATATACCAAGTGATTATTAATGTCAAGCAGTTTTTTAAGAATTTCAAATTAATTCTTAAAGACAGTCAAAGAGCAGTTCAGATAAGGCTTATCCGCTTACTTTGACTTGCGCTTGCGGGCCAGTCTCGTACGGCCGTGTTTTAGATTATTAATACGTATCATAAGAACTATGTTCATAATAATGATCGCAAGCATGACGACGGCTATTGTGATGGACACTCCGGTGTTCTGTTTTACGAACAGGATAAGCGGAGGATATTTCGCCATCATCTCTTCTTCCGTCTCGGGTGCAGGAGTAGGCGTCGGTGTGGGCGTAGGTGTAGCCGGATAATAATCGGCCGGTTTCTCACCCGGTTTCTGCACGCCGTCGTATTGAGGCTGCTGGTCCCAAGGAGCATTTACCGACTTATAGTCGCCCGTTGTACCGTAAACACGCTCAACAGGATCGCTCTTCCAGCAGGAAAGATTTCCATATGCCGCAATGGATGCGCAGTACATCGTCGTATAAAACTGATACTTGGGCGGAACGTTGCAGATGGTGATCATGAGATCGTGTCCGTTCTTGCAGACCGTATAAAGCGTCAGACACTTACCCGCCTGAGAAGTGGTTCCCGTCTTGCCGCCGATTATGGCAGCAATCTGGGAAGATGCGCCGTTGGCGGTCTTGGATGCCAGCCATGGATCAAAAAGAAGGTTATTAGAATTCTTTACATATGACCACGGCTCGGCTCTGTGGCGGTTCGTTGCCTTAAAAACATGTGAAGGGCAGCTGATGAGCTTGTTGAATTCCTCATTATCAGTTGCAGCTGCCATAATGGTGCACATGTCCTGCGCTGTTGTGTAGTGGTTGTCGTCATGCAGGCCGCAGGCATTCATGAAATGAGTGCCCTTGCAGCCGAGCTTCTCCGCCCTGAGATTCATCAGACATGCGAAAGCTTCTATCTTGCGGAAACTCAGGATATTTTCTTTCGAATCATGGAGAGTATCGGTAATGTATTTCGAGTTGACTCCGTCCTTGTTGACCGCTTCGCCGTCAGCCGGGAATTTCGTAAAGAACGCTTCAACGCTGCCTTCTGCAAGAACATTTGCCGCATCGTTTCCCGAAGGCAGCATAAGTCCGTACATCAGCTCGCTTACCTTGACCTTCTCGCCTACGACCACGCCCATCAGCGAAGAGTCGTTGCCAAGCCCCTCGAGAGCCTCCTTCGATACGGTAAGCTTCTCATCGGTATCAAGGTATTCAAGGCTCAGCATGCATGTCATGACCTTCGTCATGGATGCCGGAAAGATCTTCTCATCCGTTGCCTGGCCAAGCAAGGTATAGCCTGTTGTCTTGTCATATACGCAATATGATGTGCAGTGCACTTCCTCGAGAGGCGGTACGTAGATCTCCGGCTGTCCAACATCAGCCGTAACAGGTACGGCCGGCATCACGGATAATAATGCCAGGATCGCCGCCAAAGCGAGGACAAATGCCGATAATCTGCGCATCGATCTCATCATACTTCGTTTCCGTCGTCTCCGGATCTATCTTCGGTTTCCTTAGAAGCATCTGCATTTACATCTGCTTCAGCTCCGTCTGCTTCGGGCTGTCCGTCTTCAGAAGCCTCTTCAGGCTCCTCACGGTCAGTAAGAGCAAAGTCAACGACCGATGCATTCTTAGACTTCATAAGCCTTACGCCGGAAGTCGCACGCGAGAGCGTGGGGATCTCCGAAGCGGATACCCTGATGATAACGCCCTGTCCCGTAATTATGAGCAGGTCATCATCATCGGTTACAGGAACGGTACCGATAAGGCGTCCTGTCTTCTCGTTGACCTTGTAAGTGATAAGACCCTTACCGCCTCTGTTCTGGCTTCTGTAATCGTCAGCCTTAGTTCTCTTGCCGTAACCGTTCTCGGAAATAACCAGGATCTCCTTGGCAGGATCGACAGGCTCCATGCCTACTACAACGTCATCATCGTCAAGCTTCATGGCGCGTACGCCGGAAGCGGTACGTCCCATGTCACGTGCGTCGTCGGAATTAAACCTGATAGCCTTACCCTCGGCACTGACAACGATGACTTCCTGGCCTGCGGATGTGAGCTTGACGGAAACGATGCTGTCGTCTTCCCTGAGCCTTGCGGCAATAAGACCGTTCTTGTTGATATTTGCATACTTGGAGAGTGCAGTCTTCTTGATGACGCCCTGTCTTGTGACCATTGTGAGATAGAGGTCTTCATTCTCGAAATCATCAACGGGAATGACGTTATGGATAGACTCACCTTCTGCAAGGTTCAAAAGATTTACCAGAGCCGTACCGCGCGATGAACGCGACGTTGTCTCAGGGATCTTATAGCCCTTGATCTTAAATACTCTGCCCGTGTTGGTAAAGCAGAGGAGGAACTTGTGAGTAGTCGTAGTAATGATCTTCTCGACATAGTCCTCTTCACGCGTGGACTGTCCTGAGATTCCGCGTCCGCCTCTGTGCTGAGCCTTGTATGTCGAAACGAGCTGGCGTTTGATGTAGCCCATGTGTGTAAGCGTAACAACGATATTTTCTTCCTGGATCAGTGACTCGTCATCGATATCGTCAAACAAACCGTATACGATCTCAGTGATCCTGGGTGTAGCGTATTTGTTCTTGATAGCGACAAGCTCATCCTTGATGATGGAATCGAGGAGAACCTTGTCACTGAGAACCTTATGGAAATATTCGATCTCTTCCGTAAGAGCCTTGATCTCTGCTTCGAGCTTCTCGCGCTCGAGACCTGTGAGACGTCCGAGTCTCATGTCTACGATCTGCTGCGCCTGCTTATCGGAGAGTCCGAATCTCTCGCACATGCGCGCCTTGGCTTCGACTTCTGTACGCGAAGATCTGATTATCGCGATGATCTCATCGATATTGTCGATAGCAATAAGGAGGCCCTCATCGATATGGCGCTTCTGTTCATCCTTCTCAAGATCATACTGAGTACGTCTTGTAACAACATCTTCCTGGTGGTTGATGTAGTAGAAGAGCGCATCCTTAAGGCCGATAAGCTTAGGCTCGAGTTTGCCGTTGGCATCAGGAACGAGTGCGAGCATATTAGCGCAGCAAGCTTCCTGCAGAGAGCAGTTCTTGTAGAGCTGATTGAGGACGACTTCGGGATTTGCATCCTTCTTGATGTCGATAACGATTCTGACCTGTTCGTTACGGTCGGATTCATCCCTGATACCGGTAATGCCCTCGACCTTCTTCTCTTTGACAAGATCAGCCATCCTCTCGATGAGTCTTGCCTTGTTGACGCAGTAAGGAATGTCGTGAACGATGATCCTTGTCTTGCCTGCGTGATCCTCGATCTCGGCATGTGCACGTACAACGATACGGCCTCTGCCCGTTGTGTAAGCCTCGCGGATACCCGATGTGCCGAGGATCATACCGCCTGTAGGGAAATCAGGTCCCTTGATGACGGTCATGAGCTCATCAACGGAAACATCAGGATTCTCGATCATCATTATGCAGCCGTCGATAACCTCGCCGAGGTTATGAGGAGGGATATTGGTAGCCATACCTACCGCGATACCGATGCCGCCGTTGACCAGAAGGTTCGGGAAACGTGAAGGAAGCGCAATAGGCTCCATCTCGTGCTCGTCGAAGTTGGGTCTGAAATCAACAGTGTTCTTGT
>CAMZBB010000103.1 GCA_947304405.1 uncultured Clostridia bacterium | reverse complement strand
ACACCAGTTCAGTGCTCCCGCAGCTCCTGTAGCGCCTGTTGCACCCGCACCTGCGGCACCTGCAGCTCCCGTGGCTCCTGCGGCACCTGCGCCCGCAGCAGCACCTATCGTTCCCCCGCAGCCTGTTCCTCAGGCTCAGCCCCAGCAGTACGCAGCACCTGCTCAGCAGTATGCACAGCCTCAGCAGCAGTATGCCGCTCCGGCTCCCGCTGCACCAGCACAGCCGTCTCCGATCCTTCCGTTCGGTCACTTTTTCAAGTCGCTGTTTACCGCTACCATCAAGCCCGTAACAGGTGCTTCCGATGAGGCAAAGAACTACGATCATATCGGCAACGGCATCATCATTTCATCGATCGTTGTCGGTATCCTCACAATGTTCTATTTCCTCGTTTACATCATCAGGATCTCCATCCTCGATGCATGGCCGAGGAGAAGTTCCGATGTCGTTCTCAGACTGCTCAGAGTATTCGGCGGCGCGCTCTTTGATTATGCACTCATGACATTCGGCTGCGCGGCTCTCTTCCTTCTCGCAGGTCTTTGCGTTAAGGGCAAGTGGTCTTTCTCCAGACTCCTTTCGATCAGTGCAATGGCAACATTCGCACCTGAGCTCGTTAAGATCCTCAACACGTCGTTCTTCAGCTATTCTTCAGTCGAGTGGCTGACATTGACCCTGAGATACTTCCCGATCTCATCCGTCATTTCCGCAGGAGCTACGATCCTCTACATCGTTATGCTCTATGAGGGAATTACACGCGAGACAAAACTCGAGGGCAACAAGAAGGGATGGGTATTCATTCTTGTATATATCGCACTCAGATTCGTATCTCACTACATCGGACTCATTTACTGATCCGGTCAGGGATTAAAAAGTTTCAGAGGCTGTCTCAAACGAGACAGCCTCTGTTGATTTGTAGAAGATGCTGCTATCCACATCCGGCCTCGGCACCCATGATTTTTCCTGTTTTTCAATGACCTATAAGAAATTGATTTTTCATTTCTTATAGGTCAGGCAGCCGAAATAAAAAAGAACTGCCCCAAACTGAAATCGTTCACTTTTGAGGCAGTTCCTTTTTTATGCAACAAAAAACGGGCATAATCTGTATATATGGCATAAGCTGATATTTCAGGAGGAAATATATATGAAAAGAATTCTCTCAAAGAAGACCCTCGCGGCCTCTCTTACCGCCACGATGCTTCTGACGGGCTGCGCGCACAGCAATCCGGTACAGACTGAGCCCGTCAAGCACGATCCTCTGGTAAAGACCGAGATAAAGCTCGAGCAGGTCGCAAATCAGAAATATGATGAAGATAAGCTTAATGCCGAATACGGAAGATACAGCTTCGAGCTGATGAAGGAGATATCTTCCAACGCATCGAAAAAAAGCAATGTCATGATATCGCCCGCATCGATAATGATGGCTCTCGATATGGTAGAGGCAGGAGCAAGAGGGCAGACGCTTAAGCAGCTGGCTGACTTTTTCGCAAAGGATACGGATCCTCTCGAGCAGCAGGCTTTTGCTTCCGATATGATGGCGAGGATCAACGCTTCAAAGAAGTTGGATTTTGTCTGTGCAAATGCGATCTGGAGTGATTCGAAGGTGCTTGGCGACAAGATCAATACCGATTACAGGGACTATATTCAAAAGACTTTCAAAGCGGATTTTAACAATGTAAATTTCGGCGGCGATACTCATAACCAGATTAACAAGTGGGTCGATGAGAAGACCAACCACATGATCCCCACACTTTTCGATCAGCCCTTCGAACCGAATACTGTCATGGTCCTCGTAAATGCGATTAAATTCGAGGCAAAATGGAAAACCAGCTACACTAACGATCAGGTTGTAAAGAGAGAATTCAGAGGTGCAGACGGCAAGATCGAGACCGACATGCTGTCAAGCAGGGAGAAAGGATATTTCGAGACTGACAAGGCAACCGGATTCATCAAGTACTATGAAGGTGAAGAGTATGCTTTCGTTACGATCCTGCCCAAGGATGAGAATGCAAACGCAAATGAGTTCCTCAAGTCATTTACTTATGAAGACTATAAGAAGTTTGTGGACAGCCGCATGTCAGTCGATGTAAGGGCTTTGATGCCTGAATTCAAATCAGATTTTTCGGCTGAACTTAACAACCCCTTAATGAACCTCGGAGTCACTGACTTATTTGACGATAGTAAAGCTGACCTCAAAGGAATAGCAAATCCTGCTGAAGGCAATCTTTACGTGACACATGTCGTACATAAGACCCACATCGAGGTCGACCGCCAGGGTACAAAGGCTGCAGCGGCGACCGGGATCACTGTCGGTGTGAAATCGGCAATGCCCAGGGAAGATGTCAAGGAAGTAATCTGCGACAGGCCTTATGTATATGCGATAGTCGACACTTTAACGATGAACCCCATCTTTATCGGAACGGTGAACTCGGTCGGCTGAACTAATAAAGATCCCTACCGTAAAGGAGCCTCAAAAGCTCCTTTTTTTCTTGTTTATATTTACGAAATCTTAGGATATAATATCTGCGATTATATTTTGGTGGGAATGGCTTTTAGATAATGAAGATTTTGAGTGTCGCTATACCCTGTTACAATTCGCAGGAATATATGGGCAACGCCATCGAGTCTCTGCTCGAAGCAGGCGAAGATATAGATATTATCATTGTTGACGACGGTTCTTCCGATGATACGGCTCTTATTGCCGACAAGTATGCCGAGAAGTATCCCGGCATTATCCGTGCGATACATAAAGAGAACGGAGGACACGGTTCTGCCGTAAATACCGGCATCGAGAACGCTGAGGGCCTTTATTTCAAAGTGCTTGACAGTGATGACAGATTGGATCCGGAAGTCCTTTCCGAGGTAATGGATACATTGCGTTTCTATTCCAAGGAAGAAGCGCCTTTGGACATGCTCGTTACCAATTTCGTATACGACAAGCTGGGAGTTCCCGAAGGCAAAAAGAAGGTCATGAATTATACGGGCGAACTGCCCGAGAAATTCGTTTTCTCATGGGAGCTCGCGACCTTCAAAAAGGGCGATTATCTTCTGATGCACTCGGTCATATTCAGGACTGATCTCCTGAGGGAATGCAATCTCAAGCTCCCGGAGCACACGTTCTATGTTGACAACATCTATGTTTTCGAGCCGCTCCTTCATGTTGACCGCATTTATTATCTCAACCGCAACCTGTATTATTACTTCATCGGCCGCGAGGACCAGTCCGTCAACGAGGCCGTCATGGTCAAGCGTGTTGACCAGCAGCTCAAGGTCAATTACATGATGCTCGATTATTATCTCGCAAACAGGGATGATATCTGCGCGAACAAGCGCCGCGGCGCTTATATGTACAACTATCTTGAGATCGTTACGACCGTATCGAACGTTATCCTGATGCTCGACGGAAGTCCTGAAGCGCTTGCCAAGCGCAAGAGCCTGCTCGATTACATTTACAAGGGCAGCAAGAGACTTTACGCCAGATTCAAGCTCGGTGCCATGGGCGCGGTCATGACGCTTCCGGGAAAGACCGGAAGACTGGTTGCCTTAGAAGCTTACAAGATATTCCAGAAGTTCTACGGATTCAACTGACAGATCAAAAAGGGATAATTCATTAGTCGCATGACTGATAAGGAACTGTCTCAAAAGTGAATGATCTCACTTTTGGGGCAGTTCTTTTTTATTCTGGCTGCCTGACCTATAAGAAATGAAAAATTCTTTTCTTATAGGTACGTTTTTGGCCTTTTAGCCGTTTTCAAAGAAAAATGTAC
>CAMZBB010000102.1 GCA_947304405.1 uncultured Clostridia bacterium | reverse complement strand
ACGATCTACTGACCCGCAAAGATCCGTCTCGTCACACGGTATAGCGTCACACTTTTCCGACAAAAGTCACTGAAAAAGTCGGACAACAAGATCCGGATGAACTGACTTTTTCCCTTTTCCCGATCATTCCGGACATAGATCCACGATTTTTTGGCGGATTTGCTCAGGTTGACACACCAATTAGCATATGCTAACTTGAGAATGTAATTCCCATGGGGGAGTAGCAAGCGCCTGCTAAGCGTAGCAAGTCAACATCCTGGCCTTACGGCCTGGCTTGTTTTAAATTGCGAGACTCATGTATAGCCAAACTATACATGACGTTATTATTTAGACATTGATGACCCAAGTATAGTTTTGCTGTACTTGGGTCTTTCGTTTTTCGAAGACTTTAGGGAATTAGAAAATCTATAAAGTCAGAGGAGAAGATCAGCATGGCAGAAAACTTTTTGGAGATCAAAGATCTTATGAAGAGCTTTGGTACCGGAGAAGCAAAACAGGAAGTCTTAAGAGGTATGAACTTCACTGTAAACAAAGGTGAGTTCTGCGTCCTTCTTGGGCCTTCGGGATCGGGCAAGTCCACCCTTCTTAACATCATCGGAGGGATCGACACGCCGGACTCGGGATTCGTAAGCATCAACGGTGATAAGCTCGAAGACATGGATGAGAAACAGCTTACGATCTACAGAAGAAAACACTTGGGTTATGTATTCCAGATGTATAACCTTATCCCAAACCTTAACGTAAAAGAGAATATTGAAGTCGGAGCTTACCTGTCGGACAAACCGCTGGACGTTGAGGAAGTAATCACAACATTAGGGCTTCAGGATCACAAGTATAAATATCCTAATCAGTTATCCGGAGGACAGCAGCAGAGAGTTTCCATAGGACGTGCGGTTGTCAAGAATCCGGATATTTTAATGTGTGACGAGCCTACAGGCGCGCTCGACTATAAGACAAGTAAAGAGATCCTCGCGCTTATCGAAGACTGCAACAAAAAGTACGGCAGCACCATCATCATGGTCACGCACAATGAAGCGATCAAGTACATGGCAGATCACGTGATCAAGTTAAGAGACGGTATCGTACGCCATAACGATATCAACGATAAGAAGATCCCCGCTTCCGAGCTCGAATGGTAAGGAGGCGTACTGATGAGAAATCCACTTGTAAAGCGAATCCCTAAAGAGCTCGCTTCCGACTGGCACAAGTATCTGGTAATCATTCTGTTCATGGTAGGCATGATCGGTGTTATCTCCGGCATGTATGTAGGCCGTGACAGCATGATCGCTGCTATCAAAGCCGGAAAAGAAGAACTGAATCTTGAAGACGGGTGCTTCGAGCTCTCACACAAAGCTTCAGATGAAATGCTTGACAGCATATGCACCGGCGGCATGGCTGACGTTAAGCAGTATTTCATCGATGAAGGCATGAAGGAAGCTGATGAAAAAGTTGAAGAAGAGATCGAGAAAGAGCTCCGCTCCACGGTCGAAGAAGCTATAGAAGACGGTGTCCGCGCACAGTGTGAAGCCTACGGTATTACCGATGAAGCGATGATCCAAGAGCAGATAAAGACTGCAATGGACGAGAACTTCGACAGCGCGCTTGAAGAAGCAAGAGACTCAGACGAATTCAAAAAAGCTGTCAACGAGGCATACGAAAAAGCACATAAGGAAGTCCTTAAGGCTGTTGACGAGGAATGGGAGGATATCGCGGAAGAATATAAACTCAACGATCCCGGGTTCTCGCCTGTTCCCGTGAAGGTTTTCGAGCACTTCTACCGCAATGAATCTGAAGATAACAACAACGACGGCACGGAAGATGCCACGGTCAGGATCTTCAAGAGTGATTCAACGGTTGATATGGCTTCTGTTATCGTAGGCCGCGTTCCCGAAAACAAAAACGAGATCGCTTTAGACCGCAATCACGCTGAAACAGTCGGTGTTTCAGTCGGCGATAAGGTCAGGATCAGCGGCAAAGAGTTTGAAGTAACTGGACTCGTCTCATTCGTAAATTACCTCACGATGCACGAGTCAAATACAGATCTGATGTTTGACGCGTTCGGCTTCGACGTCGCAATGGTAACACCTGAAGCTTTTGAGGAACTGCCATCAAGACTTCACTACAATTACTCATTCTTTTACGAAAGCGAACCCGCGGATAAAGCCGCTCAAAAGGACACTTCCGAAGCTTTCCTTAAAGCTCTTATCACCCAGTCAGTCGTATACGATAACGAACTCAAAGACTATCTGCCCACCTACTTAAGCCAGGCCAGAAACTTTGCGATATCTGACATTGACGGTGACTCAACAGGCACAGGCATTTTCTGCTACATTCTTATTGCTGTCATTGCATTTATCTTCGCTATAACGATCAGCAACACGATCGATAAAGAAGCATCCGTTATCGGCACATTGCGTGCTTCAGGTTACAGCAAGGGCGAACTCATAGTTCACTACATGTCGATGCCCTTTATCGTAACGATCGCAGGCGCGGTGATCGGTAATGCACTGGGTTATACAGCATTCCGCGGCATGGCCGTAAACCTTTACTACAACACATACAGCCTCCCTACTCCCCGCCTTGTCTGGAGTCCGTCGGCTTTGGTAAAGACCACAGTCATTCCGCTGCTTCTGATGTTCCTGATCAACCTTTTCATTATCGTGAAAAAACTTCAGTTAAGCCCTCTGAAATTCTTAAGACATGACCTCACAAAATCCAGACGCACAAAGGCAAGAAGGATTCCCGCATGGTCATTCTTAAGACGCTTCAGGATCAGGGTCTTATTCCAGAACATGCCGAACTACGCAGTACTCATCTTCGGTGTAATCCTGTCGGAACTGATGCTCTGCTTTGCTTTCGGTCTTACTGACTCCCTGGTCAACTATGGTGACAAAGCGCCCGAAATGGTCTTTGCCGAATACCAGTACATGCTCATGGGATACAAAGACAAGGACGGCAATGTTATCGAGACAGATGAGAACACAGCCGAAAGATTCAGTTGCCATTCGCTGATGTACCCGAAGCAGAAGAGTGACTTCTCGCGCTTCGAAGGTATGGGAAGCGGCGGTGACGAGAGCATTACCGTTTACGGAATCGCAGACAACAGCCAATATATCTCACTTCCTGCCGATGTTCCCGAAGGCGGCGTCTTCGCATCCACGGCATTCAGAGATAAGTTCTATCTTAAGGAAGGTGATGTGTTATCGCTTCACGAGGAATACGAGAACAAGTCTTATGAATTTACCATCAAGGGCTTCGTTGATTACGACGGCGGCATCGCAGTCTTCATGAGCAACGAAAACTTCAATAAGACATTCGATAAGAAGTCCGGCGAATTCTCAGGTTACTTCTCAAGAAACGAGATAACCGACATTGATGAGCAGGACATCGCAACCGTAATAACCGTGGAGGATATTTCCAAGGTAACGACCCAGCTCATGCACTCGGTCGGCGGATTCATCGAGATCTTCAAGTATGCGATGATCATCCTCGCGGCAGCCCTCATTTATCTGCTCGCAAAGATCATCATCGAACGCAACGAACACTCTATCTCCATGGTAAAGATATTGGGATTTAAGAACGGCGAGATCGGTTCGCTCTACATCATCCCGACTGCGATCGTCGTCGTGCTGTTTACATTAATCAGTCTCGTTGTCGGCTACTTCCTGATGCTCTGGATCTTCCACGCATTCCTGCTGCAGATGGACGGATACTTTGCTTTCTACATGAAACCTTTGTCAATGGTATTATCAGTCCTTTACCTTCTCGTCGGATACGCGTTCGTCTCAATGATCGACTTCTTCAGGATAAAGAAGATCCCTATGGATGTGGCATTAAAGAACGTGGAATAA
>CAMZBB010000101.1 GCA_947304405.1 uncultured Clostridia bacterium | reverse complement strand
CGGGCAACTGGCGCGAGGGTTCGAATCCCTCCTTCTCCGCCAACAGCGGCCGGGATAATTCCCGGCCGCTGTTTCTTTATATATGCTACATCCTATATATCTAAATGCCTGATCCGCTCTTTACTCCCCCATCGAAGCATCTAGTACTCCGTTAATGCCTCTGATGTGATTGATGAATTCTTTGTGATCGATCTTTTTTCTGGAACGCACATGTATAGAAACGCTGTAGATCGGTTTCTCGCAGTCAACGGTGCCTGATACTACAAGATTCCTGATCATCATGCGGTTATTCTTGCAGTATCTCATAACGTAGTTAAGAGCAGTCTTTTCGGTATATTTGAGCTCGATATTAAATAACTCGCTGTGGGGTATCCTTGCACCGAAGATACCGAACAGACCTTCCGCGATCAGAACAAGCGCCGTAGCGATAAAGGCTCCCTCATAAAAACCTGCTCCAAGTGCAAGGCCGATAATACCGCAGACCCAGAGACCTGCAGCAGTCGTAAGACCCTTTATCGTTTTCTGGTTGATGACGATGATCGTTCCTCCGCCGATGAAACCCAAGCCGGACACTACTTGAGCACCGATCCTGGAAATGTCGGTAGGTACCTTCATGTTGAGGCACATGAAGATGCCAGTCATTGAAGCTATCGCAGCGCCGATGCAAACGAGGATGTGCGTCCTGAATCCTGCAGGACGGTTCTTGTACGATCGTTCGAGTCCTATAATGCCACCGCACAAAACTGCCAAAAACAGTCTTATCAGGACGTTCACCAAGGTAATATCTCTAAATCCGTCAAATATCGTAAGCATAAAAGTACCCTTATGAGATCAATTCGTGAAGCGCCAACACGCATGGCAGTTCCGCTATCGATGAGATCATCTCAGAGTGAGACGACTGTTCCTTGCTGAGCTTCATGGAGAAGATCGCAGACACTGAATTGTCCTCATACTTCTCGTCTGTCTCTATATCAATATCAAATATCTGTGCACCCTGAGCTTCAATGACGCGCTTAATATCTTCAATATTCTCAGATGCCTTGAACCGGACCGTAATGGTAATGTTGCGGTGCCGTCTCTTGTAGGCAACCTCCATAGGCTGAAGGACCTCCATCGAGAATATGATCAGGAATATCGACGGAATCACGCAAATGTAGAAGCCTGCGCCGCATGCTATCCCCAATACCGCTGTAGCAAAAAGACCTATCGCGGAAGTAAGTCCGGTTATCTGCTGGTGCCTTGACGCAACGATCGTACCCGCTGCAAGGAAACCGATGCCGGCGAGAACCTGAGCCGCGAACCTCGTTCCGTCGAACTTGGCGTTGCCGGAAGCCGCAAGTTCACTCCAAAGGCTGTTCAGCATGTCATTTTCGTAAATGGAGATGAGGATCGTAAGGGCAGCGCCTATGCTTATCAGCATGTAGGTACGGAAGCCTGCACTGCGCTCTTTTCTGGATCTGCCGTAACCGATAAGGCCGCCCGAAACCATGGCAAGCAGAAGCCTTACGGCCACTGATACCAGATTAAAACTGTTCAAAGTCTCCATGATCATATCCAAAGAATATTATATAGGTTTGAGAAAAAAGAATAAATCATAAAGTTCTTAATAAAGCCGGTTCGGGTCAATGATATAATTCGGGATATCAAAGGAGAATTGGCCGTGAGACTTTTTACAGAGATCAAGATCGCAGGCGATGCGTATCCGGGAGGTTTTTCGACCGGACTTACGATGCACGGAAGTGCGACAATGGAACGGTTTACCCTCAAGTCCGGCAATGAGGAAATGTCTGAAGGGATTACAGAATATGAGTCTTCCGACGGCATCCGTCTGACCGTCACAAAATCAAAGGACGGATCTGCACTCAGGGTCAAGACTAATGTATCCAACAACAGCAGCCGCGTGATCAGTCTGGAATATCTTACGAGCTTTGCGCTGGAAGGTGTACAGTCAGACAAGATACACCGTCTTCAGTCTTTCTGGAGTGCAGAAGGGAGGCTCCGAACAGAGACTGTCGGCGACCTCCACCTCGAACCGTCCTGGGCTCATTTCGGAATGCGCGTTGAGAAATTCGGCAACACCGGCTCGATGCCAGTACGTAAATATTTTCCCTTCCTCGCACTCGAGGATTGTTCAAACGGTTCTATTACGGCAATACAGCTTTGCCTTGCTTCCACCTGGCAGTTCGAGATCTTAAGTTCAAACGAAGATACCCTGACGGTTACCGGCGGTATCGGTGACAGGGACTTTGGTCATTGGATGAAGAACCTGGCTCCGGGCGAGAGTTTTGAATCTCCGGAAGCCCTGATCGCAACCGGCAGTTCGCTCTATGAAGTATGTGATTCGCTCATCAGGGCCCAGCATCCGCTGATCTCTCCCGTTGATGAAGATATGGGGATCATCTTCAATGAGTATTGCGCCACATGGGGCGATCCTTCTTACGAGAAGGTCGCGGGACAACTGGACAGATTGTCAGGAAAAGGCATCAAATACTTCGTGATTGATTCCGGGTGGTACGGTGCAGATGAATGGTGGAAAAGCATCGGCGACTGGGATGTTAATGAAGACAAATTTCCCGGCGGAATGAAGGCAGTCGCTGACCTCATCAGGTCCAAAGGGATGATCCCCGGTATCTGGTTCGAGATGGAGGCTCTTGCTTCCGGAAGCAGTCACTACAACGATAAGGAACATCTCCTTTGCAAAGACGGCGTCCCTCTGACCATAGGAGAGAGAAGATTCTGGGATATGGAAGATCCCTGGGTCAACGACTACTTAGGTTCAAAAGTGATCGGCCTTTTGAAGTCTTCCGGATTCGGTTATGTAAAGATCGATTATAACGATACCATCGGCATAGGAACTGACGGATGCGAGAGTCTTGGAGAAGCCTTAAGGCGCAAGATATCAGCAACGCAGAAGTTTTTCGCCAGGATAAGAGAAGAGATCCCCGGCATCGTGATAGAAAACTGTTCAAGCGGCGGGCACAGGCTCGAACCGTCCATGATGAGCCTTTGCAGTCAGGCGAGTTTTTCGGATGCCCATGAGACGCCTTCGATCCCTCTGATCGCAGCAAATATGCATCGTGTGATACGTCCCGATCAATGCCAGATCTGGGCCGTACTCCGCGCCTCTGACACAAGAACGCGCATTGAGTATTCTCTCATCGCCACATTATTCGGGCGCATGTGCTTAAGCGGTGACATCAACAGTCTTAACGATGACCAATGGAAAGCTGTGGAAGAAGGAATGGATTTCTACCGCAAATGCGCCGACGTTATCAAGTTCGGGAAAACGGTCCTGATAGATCAGCCGGATACAAGTTACAACAAACTGAAAGGCCAGCAGCTTCTCGTAAGAGAATATAAAGACTTACGTCTCGCCATAGCTCACCGTTTCGAAGATTCAAAGCCAGTCTCGCCTGATCTGATCGGTTCAGAGATACTTGCAGAATACGGAAGCGGCGACAGTGATTTCAGCGCAAAAGCATGGCTTTATAAAGTCAAAAGCTGAATATCCGGAAAGATTATCTGATTACCTGTTTGCGGTCATCGGGCCCGGTTATGTTTCCGGGATCATAGCTCATATTGAATCTCTTCCCGTCCGCTCTCTCGTAAGCGCCTTCCTTTTTTGCCGCGGCATAGAAGACGTCGTTCCCCATTATGCCTTTTGCCAGGAACTTATCATCGGTACCGTTTACAACTCTTTCACAGGTCTCAATTCCCTCATCGATAATAGAAGGATCGAATATCTCGTGACCGCCGTACATCATATCAAATCTGTCCTTGATGCCTCTTAACCTTATGAGGTTCTTGAGGTAAGCACTGACACTCAGGCAGTTCTCAAACTCCAGCAAAGTATTTCCGTTGCAGGCATCACCCGAATACGCGATCCTCGTCTTGTTGTCAATGAGGATGACCGATCCCGGAGTATGGCCTCCGACCTCAAACACTTCGATCTGTCTGTCTCCGAGATCGAAAACATCTCCGTCT
>CAMZBB010000100.1 GCA_947304405.1 uncultured Clostridia bacterium | reverse complement strand
CATAAGCCTTACGTTGACAACGTTCACATCAAGTGCCCCAAGTGCGGCGGCAAGATGAAGAGGGTCACCGAGGTTATCGACTGCTGGTTCGACTCAGGTTCTATGCCTTTTGCTCAGTATCACTATCCTTTCGAGAATAAGGAATTTTTCGAATCTCACTATCCCTGCAATTTCATTTCTGAGGGTATCGACCAGACGAGAGGCTGGTTCTATTCGCTTATCGCCATCTCAACAGTCCTTTTCGGAAGATCACCTTTCGAGAACTGCATCGTCATGGGTATCGTCCAGGATAAGGACGGCATCAAGATGAGTAAGCACCTCGGTAACGTCGTAGATCCTTGGGACGTATTGGATTCACAGGGTGCAGATGCCGCAAGGTGGTATTTCTATACCGCAAACCAGCCCTGGCTGCCTTCGAGATTCTCCAAGGAAGCGGTAAATGACGGCATCAAGAAGTTCATCGGTACGTTCTGGAACACATATGCGTTCTACGTAATGTATGCCGACATCGATAATTTCGATCCTACAAAGCACACTCTCGACAAGGCTTCGCTGGGCGCTATGGACAGGTGGGTACTCTCTCGTCTCAATACACTCATCAAGACAGTTAACGAGAAGATGGATTCTTACGATATCTCACAGTCCGCAAGACTCATCCAGGATTTCACGGAAGAGCTTTCGAACTGGTATGTAAGACGCTGCCGTGACAGATACTGGGGTGCTGAAGAGACACAGGACAAGGTCAATGCATACATGACGCTTTATACTGTTCTCGATAATCTCACAAGACTTTGCGCACCGTTCGTTCCGTTCATGACGGAGGAGATCTATCAGAACATCGTTCGTTCAGTAGACTCTAATGCGCCTGAATCAGTCCATCTCGCTAAGTATCCTGTTGCAGATGAGAGCCTCATCGATACAAAGCTTGAAGATGAGATGGAACTTGTTCAGGAGATCGTAACATTAGGTCACAGCTGCCGTGAGTCAGCAAGCCTCAAGAACCGTCAGCCTCTGTCCCTCATCTACGTCGTATCTGACAGGACATTGGACGATGAGTACAAGGCCATCGTTCTTGACGAGCTTAACATCAGGGAGATGGAAGTATTGGCAGACGCTTCAAAGCTTGTCGATTACACATTCAAGCCCCAGCTCCGTACATGCGGCAAGAAGTTCGGAAAGAACCTTAATGCGGCACGTGAAGTGATCGCAAATCTTCCCGGCAAGGAAACATACAATGCTCTCAAGGCAGGTTCCGTTAAGATCACTGTTGAGGGTGAGGAGTATGAGATGACCGAAGAAGACTTCCTCATCGAGACGACACAGCCCGAAGGATTCTCGACACAGAACTCCGGTGACCTTACTGTATCAGTCTCCACGGTTCTTACTGAAGACCTGATCGAGGACGGCTTCGTACGCGAGATGATCTCCAAGATCCAGACACAGCGTAAGGAGACCGGTCTTGAGGTTACTGACCGCATAGTTCTCAAGTATGCGGGCAATGACAAGCTCGGAGCGATCATCGAGAAGAAGAAAGATTTCCTTGCTTCAGAGGTCCTTGCTACAGATATCCTTGCAGGCGATGGTGATAATTCCAAGGAGTGGAATGTCAACGGCGAGAAGATCACGTTCTCGATCGTCAAGGCATGAGGTGATCTATGTTAATCGACCTGTTCCAGTCAGGATATGAGCCCAAGCAGATAGCTTATCTTCTGATAATCTATATCTTTGCTTTGACGCTTTCATTCTCGATCCATGAGTTCATGCATGCTTATACGGCTGACTGGCTCGGAGACAGTACGCCCAGAAATATGGGCCGTCTGACTTTGAACCCGGGAGCGCACCTTGATCCGACAGGAACGCTGCTTTTGCTCATTGCCGGATTCGGATGGGGCAAACCCGTTATGTATAATCCGAATAATCTTCACAGGTTCAGGAGCCGCAGGCTGATGAACATCATGGTTCATTTGGCCGGCGTTACGGGGAACTTTTTTCTTGCCCTGATATCATCGATAATTGCAACGCTCATCTCCTGCATTGCAGGCAGAATGGTCGTTTCGGGAAGCAATGCGGCGATCGCGGTGACTGCGGTAATTACCGCATTTGCTTATACGGCAAGGTTCTCTCTGATACTGCTTGCTTTCAACCTTCTGCCGATCCCTCCGCTCGACGGATTCCATGTTGTTGAAGAACTCCTGCCTTACCGCGTGAAGTCAAAGGAATGGTACCGTAAGTTTGAGATGTTCAGCCCGTTTGCGATCTGGATCGTCTTCATGCTGAGCTTTACCACGAAGATGAGCATATTGAGCATGGTGATCGAATGGATACAGACTCCTTTTGCGATGCTGATTAACGGGATCTGCTACCTGATCTCTTTGCCGTTTGGTTAAGTAAGGAAAAAACAGATGGCGGGAACGATTGTAAAACCTGAAATACGAATCAGACACTTTGAAGGTCCTCTGGACCTTCTTTGCCATCTTATCGAGAAAAACGACATCGATATCTACGATATCCCGATATCGGAGATCACCTCACAGTATATGGATTATCTTTCGGCCATGAAAAGCCTTGATATGGATGTCGCATCGGAATTCCTCCTTATGGGAGCAACACTGGTCCACATCAAGTCGAGGATGATGCTTCCCGGCAAAAAGTCTGAAGGCACTGACGGATCGGAAGAAGACCCGAGGGAAGAACTTGTCATTTCGCTGATGCGTTACAAGAGATGCCGCGTTTTCGCAAACGAACTCCGCGAGCGCCGCGCAAAATATGACGGAGCAAGGTTCAGGACCAGAGCTACCGCCAAGGAGCTGGGAATAGACACTAAGAAGATCTCGTCTGATTTCGATAAGGAAGAATTCGAGAATGCGGTCGATGAGATCAACAATCGCAACCAGCTGCGCTTTAATGACATTTCCGAAAAGGTCAAACATATCTTGAGGCGCGACAAGATGTCGGTCAGGGAGAGGATGAAATCCCTTTGGCTTACGATCACAAAGAAAGGCAAGCTGTTCTTCTCGGAACTCTTCAAAGGCAAAAAGCCCGAGAAGATCGACAGGATCGTCAGTTTTCTGGCCATTTTGGAGCTTGTCAGGAACAATGACATCACGGCCGAACAGAAAGGCAGTTTCGAAGATATTCTGATTGAAGAGAAGAGAAAGTGATTATGGAAGACGAATTCAGAGTAACAGCACAAGAACTCCCCGGAGCTATAGAATCGCTGCTTTTCGTATCCGGTGACCCGATCTCCGCAGATAAGCTCGCAGAACTCCTTAACGTTAAGAAGTCTGCAGTCGAAGAGGCGCTCAAGAGCCTGATGTCCAGGTACAAGAACAATCCCTGGAGCGGTCTTGAGATCAGGAAGATAGAAGAATCCTACGCCATAATGACAAGGCCCGAACAGAAGAAGTTCATCGAAAGGCTCTATGCTCCCAAGGCGCAGGTACCTTTGTCTCAGGCTTCTTACGAGACGCTTGCTGTTATCGCATACAACCAGCCATGCACGAGGGCCCAGGTCGAGACGGTAAGAGGAGTATCATCCGATTCGATCATTTCAAGGCTTTTGGACCGCGGCTGGATAGAAGAGGCAGGCTATCTTGACGCTCCCGGAAGACCGGCTCTTTTTGCAACGTCAAAGCAGTTCCTGACGGAATTCGGGATCGAGTCCGTCGATGATCTGCCTCCGATGGAACTGATGAGTTATCAGACGATTAGGGATATGGAGAATTCGCTTCGTGAGGCTGCCGGCGGTGAGGATAAGCAGATCACCATCGATTCGATCATGACCGGCGATAAACCTCAGGAAGAAGCCCAGGGAAAGGAAGACGACAATGGAAACGATTGAGACCATTGAAAAGTGTTATTCTAAGCTTTCCAAAGGACATAAGGCAATTGCCGGCTTCATAATGGAAAGCTACGACAAAGCCGCTTACATGACGGCTGCCAGGCTGGGCGAGGAAGTCGGAGTGTCCGAGTCTACAGTCGTCAGGTTCACGACGGAACTTGGTTTTGAAGGTTATCCCCAGTTCCAGAAGGCCCTCCAGGAAGACTTGAAGACAAAGCTCACATCCGT
>CAMZBB010000099.1 GCA_947304405.1 uncultured Clostridia bacterium | reverse complement strand
TCTTGCCGCCGCACTTGGGGCACTTGATGTGAACGTTGTCAACGTAAGGCTTATGAAGCTCGATGTCATCCGGACAATCGTCGCTCATGGACTTGAGTTCTTCGATGGAACCGATGCAGTGCTTGTGACCGCACTCGCACTCCCAAACCGGAAGCGGTGTGCCCCAGTAACGCTCACGGGAAATACCCCAGTCGATTACGTTTCTGAGGAAGTCACCCATACGGCCGTCCCTGATAGTCTCAGGCATCCAGTTGACCATGGCGTTGGACTTTAAGAGTTCGTCCCTCTTCTTGCTCATTGCAATGAACCATGTGGATCTTGCAAAGTAGATCAGAGGTGTGTCGCATCTCCAGCAGAACGGATATTCGTGCTCGAACTTGGGAGCAGAGAAAAGGAGCTTTCTGGAATCGAGGTCTTTGAGGACTTCAGGGTCAGCATCCTTAACGAACATGCCGGCGAAAGGAGTCTGTTCCGTGAGGTTACCCCTTGTATCAACGAACTGGACCATCGGGAGATCATTGTCTCTTCCTACCCTTGCGTCGTCTTCACCGAATGCAGGAGCGATGTGTACGATACCCGTACCGTCTTCCATTGTTACGTAGTCGTCGCAGACAGTATAGTGCGCTCTCTTCTTCTGGTTGGCTGCTTCTTTTGCAGTACCCTCGTAAAGGGCAACATAGTTCATGCCCTTGAGGTCAGAACCCTTGTATGACTCGAGGATCTCATATGCCTTCTCGCCATCTTTTGCAAGGCTTCCCAATACTGAATCGAGCAAAGCGGTAGCCATGTAGTATGTGTAACCGTCGCAAGCCTTTACCTTTGAGTACTCCGCATCAGGATTAAGACAGAGGGCAACGTTTGAAGGAAGCGTCCAGGGCGTTGTCGTCCATGCGAGGATGTACGCATCCTCATCGACGCACTTAAATCTTACGACTGCGGATCTCTCCTTGACAGTCTTATATCCCTGTGCGACTTCGTGTGAAGAAAGCGCAGTACCGCATCTCGGGCAGTAAGGAACGATCTTGTGGCCCTTGTAGATGAGGTCCTTATCCCACATCTGCTTCAATGCCCACCACTCGGACTCGATGTAATTGTTGTCGTATGTGACGTAAGGATGCTCCATGTCAGCCCAGAAACCGACGCGGTCGCTCATGTGCTCCCACTGGTCCTTATATGTCCAGACGGATTCCTTACACTTCTTGATGAAAGGCTCTACGCCATATCCCTCGATCTGGGGCTTGCCGTTGATGCCCAGAGCTTTCTCGACTTCAAGCTCAACAGGAAGACCGTGAGTATCCCAGCCTGCCTTAAAGACGATGTTCTCGCCCTTCATAGCATGGTATCTCGGTATTACATCCTTGATGACTCTCGTTTTGATGTGACCGATATGCGGCTTTCCGTTTGCCGTCGGAGGGCCGTCATAGAGCGTAAAGGTAGGAGCACCGTCCTCCTGCTGCTTAATGCTCTTCTTGTAGATATCGTTTTTCTTCCAGAAATCCAGGACCTGCTTCTCGCGGTCGACGAAATTGAGCTCTTTAGAGACTTTCTTGTACATAAAGCTATTTCACCTTCAGTCTAAATTTTGTGACTGTATATTATAAATATTTATGTGAAATAATGTCAAGAAAACCACGGCTCACAGGAAGGCATGGTGATCTCGAACGCCATGCGCTCCTTTTTGGTCGGATGATCGAATTCAAGCCTAAAAGACTGCAAAGCCACGTCATAGCCTGTCTTACAGTCTTTTCCGTACTTTCTGTCACCTGCGATGGGATGACCGGAATGTGCCAGCTGTGCCCTTATCTGATGTGCTCTTCCCGTCCCAAGCTTTATCAGTACGAGCGTCATGCCTTTTTCGTGCTTGACCGCTTTATATTCAAGCACCGCGTACTTGGCGTCTGCCACGGGCTTGTCGTAAATGGTGACGGTATTGGTTTTGGCATCTTTGAGAATATAGTTTTCAAGCTTTCCTTCGCCTTCCAAAACGCCTTCTACAATGCATCTGTAGCACTTTTCAGTCGAACCCGATCTTATCTGTTCGGAAAGCCTAGAAGCCGCTTTGGAAGTCCTTGCAAAGACCATCACTCCCGATACGGGACGGTCGAGCCTGTGTACAAGTCCCAAAAAAACCTCCCCCGGCTTATCGTATTTCTGCTTGATGTATCTTTTCAGGATAGTGAGCATATCCGGGGCATCGGTCCCGTCAGACTGGGATAAAACGCCCGCAGGCTTATTGCAGACGATCAGATGATTGTCTTCGTAAAGTATCTCTATCCCTTCGAAAACGGTTACTTTTGTGTCCATCTCGCCACTGATCCGCAGGGCAGATTAATGCCCATCTTAGAAACGGGAAGTCCGATCTCTCCGGCGGACACTTTTCCGCCCCTGATCCCCAATGACAATATCTGTCCGGATGCTTCAGCCGTTATCTCCGTAGCATAGGAACTTGCAATGAAGAAAAGCGGATCATCGGACAACAGTTCTGAAGTAAGTTTGACCAGATCATAGAAAGAATCTTCAAGCTTCCAGAGTTCACCTGAAGGTCCTCTTCCGTATGAAGGAGGATCCATGATGATGCCCTCGTATTTCCTGCCTCTCCTGATCTCGCGTTCGACGAATTTCTTGCAGTCATCCGCGATAAAACGGATATAGCTGTCTGTAAGTCCGCTTGCGGAGACATTCTCTTTGGCTCTTGCGATCATGCCCTTGGAAGCGTCAACATGCACGACCTCGGTCGCTCCGTGTGAAGCACAGGCAAGTGTCGCGGCACCCGTGTAAGCAAAGAGGTTCAGGATCCTTATCTCCTCTTGTCCTTTTCGGGCGGCATCTTCGATAAGACCGCCGCAGAAATCCCAGTTTACGGCCTGTTCGGGGAAAAGCCCCGTATGCTTGAAGCTCGTCGGCTCCACGATGAAAGTCAGTTTTTTCCCTAAAGAATCGTAGGATATCTTCCAGGATGAAGGAATCTGTGACAGCCTGGTCCATGAGCCGCCTCCCGAACTGCTCCTGTTATACACGGCATCAGGCGAAGGAAGGTCTTCCATGCGGGTCGCTTTTCCGTCAGAAATGACAGGCCAAACAGCCTGAGGATCAGGTCTCAAGAGCCTGACGGAACCCCAGCGTTCGTATTTCTCGCCTTTTCCCGCGTAAAGGATCTCATAATCCTTCCATTTGTCCGCAATAAACATCATTTGACCCTCATTTCACCGGAGACGGCCACGCTCTTCCCTTCCGATTCGATCCGAATGGTATATGAACCCGGCTCAAACGTTCCCATCCCGGCAAGTCCCGCTGAAAAATCGCATTCAGCAATTACTTTGCCGGCAAGCTTTATCTGCTTAGATGCTAATTCCCCGCCGTTCTTCAAAAGGACCGCGCGCAAACTCCCCGTTACCGGCTCGTTGAAATAAAAAACGCACTTCAGGGCATATGCATCGTTGGTATCTATGGAAGAATAATTTGCCGGATTGTCCTTCTCGATATCATACCACGCACTATAAATGTATGCCTTGCTGATAAGGTTATACCCGCTTCCGGATTCATCGGGGTATGTCTCTTCCCCGCCGGTATCTGAAGACGGCAAAGCCTCCCCGGAATAAGAAGCAGTCGTCCCTGTGCTCTCGTCCTCTTCATAATCGGAGAGATCACTGCAGGAGACCGCAAACACACAAACCGCCAGACACAATGTCAGGACGGCTGCTCTGTTAAATGCTTTTGTTATACCGTTCGAAAAACTCATGGCATCGATTATAATATAGACATGAAAATATTTCTTGTGTTTTACGCAATAATGACCGTCGTAACTTTTGTACTCTACGGAGCAGATAAAGCGAAGGCAAAAAGAGGAAGCTGGAGGATCCCCGAGAAGACCCTGCTTTTGTTTGCCATGTGTTTCGGCGGCCTTGGAGCCTTTCTCGGAATGAAGCTCTTCAGGCACAAGACAAAGCATACGTCTTTCCGCATATTAGTCCCTGTGTTCATGATAATCCAGTTCATTATAATTGCCGTCGGAGCTTACTTCTTCCTTTTCCCCGGCTTGAACAAATAATGAACGGAGGGCGCAAACTAAAGCGGCAGCCCTTTTGCTATAAGTTCTTTCTAAAGCTTTAAGATGTTCCTAATACCGACAAAAATCAGCATATCTTCGTTTTTGTCGGTA
>CAMZBB010000098.1 GCA_947304405.1 uncultured Clostridia bacterium | reverse complement strand
GTTTTGGTGGAGACGAAGAGGATCGAACTCTCGACCTTACGGATGCGAACCGTACGCTCTCCCAGCTGAGCTACGCCCCCGTGCGTGAGAGATTATAACACAACACAAAGGCTAGCGCGAGAGAAGTTAAACGGCAATTACGAGTACATGTTCTTGAACATTTGCAAGACCTGCGTCACCAGACCCGTTGCTGTCAGGATAGCAAGGATAATAACGATTATTATCACGAAGCAGAAATATGATCTTGCGAAATTCTTCTTATTAACGTTCTTTGTTCCGCCAAGAGCAAATACCACCAGGAAGATAAAACCGATGACCGGGATCGAAAACAAGATCTCCAGTCCGAAGTAACCCCACATTGATATCGGGCGGTATTTTTCAGGTACACCATTGTAATCAGACATATTCCCCTCCTAAAATTTGTTTGATATGCAGAGTATAGCACGATTGGTTTTTTTGTAGTAGCATTGACGAGGAAGCTTAGCTCAGCGGGAGAGCATACCCTTCACAGGGGTGGGGTCGCGGGTTCAAACCCCGCAGTTTCCACCAAAACACGAAACACCTTCAGTAACATACGAACAGGTCCTCGGTGAGCGGAGCTCACCTGCGGAACTAGTTACTGAAGGTGTTTTTGGTTTTGCACTGCGGAACTAGTTACAGAAGGTGTTTTCGTTTTGAGCCTGCGCACGAAATGATATAATGAACTCGTTTGAATAGTATTTCTATTTGAATCACGGGGATAGTTTATGGTTAAAGTCAGATTTATAGTTGTTTTGTCAATGATACTGGCAATCCTTATTACAGGCTGCGGTTACGATAAGATCGTGGCAGATTCTCCTTTATCCGAAGAAGAGATCATTTCCTATGTACAGGATAAGATACGCATTGAAACAGGCGATGACGTTACTGCGGAGATCGTCTCCAAAAAGCAATTGGAAGTGGCCACTGCCTGGCTTGACGGACCGATGGGTTATCAGAAAGTTACCGGCGGACATGAATACGAGCTGAAGATAACAAATAACGACGATAAGAACGTCACCGCAAATGCCACCTATAAAGACGGCTATATCGTTTACGACAAAAAGAGTCAAAAGAACGGCGTTCGCCATGACCCGGTCTTCTATACCGACTACAACGGCAAAAAAGGCACAAACAATGTAAAAAACGAATTCATCAAAGCACTTAATGAAAAGTTTAATGAATACTATATCCATGAGGATGTCGGAACTCCAAAAGGGCTGGACATCTTCATATGTTCTTCGGACTACGAGCTGGTAAACAGCCTGCTCCAGTCGTTTAAGAACACGGCCTTAAAGTTCCGATCCCAGCAATACGTTACATACAGCGTATATATCTACAAAGACGAGAAAGCATTCAAGAACACAGATTTTGACCGGTATAAAGACTGCAAAGTGTCTTACGGCGGACAGTCAAACGCCTTAGACATAATCAGTCAGTATACCGGGAAGCAGTCAGTCAGGTTATCTTACTGCAGATCATTCGACAGAACTTATTTCGAAAGCAACGGCACAACGAACGCCAAAAAGACGATCGACGATACCGATCCGAACACCTTTGAATATGTGATTTTCTGGTATGACGCAGAACCGAATTCTTTCAGAGGCAACAACACTCCGGATCTTTATGTATTTGGCGTGAAGTAATCCCGAGAATCAGGACAAAGCAAAACGCCGGCCGGTAATCAGAGCTTTTCACAGATCCTCTATATCGATCGTTTCTATTCCGTGTTCTTCCAAGAGCTTGGCAAAGATCCCTTTTCCCGGAATTGTCGTGCCGGAAAACGTTCCGTCGTAGATCTTTTTCACTCCGCACGAAGGACTCCTTGACTGCAGTATGACCAGCTTAACCTGATTATCGAGAAGTATCTTGAGAGCCTTTTGGGCACCCGTTCTGAACTGCATATCAACCGAAGTGCCGTCTTCATTTCTGACAGTTCCGCAGACAATCTCAGCAGTCTTTCGCGGAACCGGCAGGCCTCCTAAGACCTCAGGACAGACCGGGACAACATTGTGCCCCTCAAGGTATTTCATTACCTTTTCGCTGTAATTGTTTCCGCCGTTATACTTGCAGTTCTCTCCGATAAGGCACGCACTTACACCGATATTCATTATCTTTACCTGTTTTGTTCTTCGACCGGCTCGATAACTGCCGTGGTCTTAATGTCGTCGGTTATTCCCTCGCCTTTGTTAGGTACAAATCTCGAATAAACGATATCAGTTGCAAAGCATGCGATAAGCACAGCCAGAACAGGCAGCAGTATCTTCTGATTAGCCTTTCTTATCAGATTATCCAAAAGCGGCGAAAGAACGTAAATGAAGGCCATTCCGGCGACACCGAAAACAAATAACCCTTCGGCGCAGACTCTGCCGTTGAGGTTGAGGAAGAATCCCGAATAGTCCCACCATTTCTCATGGAAGATCGACTCCAAAGCCCATCCGCCTATATACTCGACCACACCACAGAGAACTACGGTAGCGATCGCATGCAGCGCAGGACGGCGCCTGAACACGAAAAGGAATATCAGGACTATCAAGCCGCCCGTTCCGTAGATCGGAAGCCACGGACCGTGAAGGACGCCGCGGTTGACCAGTTTTCCCTGCTGAACGTAACACAAAGACACTTCCCATGCCCAGCCGAACGACGAGAAGATGAAGAACAATGCAGCAAGCGACGGAACCGAATAGTGGCGCATGTAATGAATGTGCGCGAGCGACTTGAGTTTCCGCTGCTCAGGGATCGGCGAAAGCCTTGAAGGATAGATCTCTCCTTCCGCTTCGTTCTTATATGCTAGAAGCTTCATCCTTCGTTCTTCATTGGCTTCATATTCCAGCTCGTCCTTGGTATTCCAGAGAACCACTCCGAAATGATCTGCAAAGAACTTCTTCTTGCCATGTAAACCCTCAAGTGAATATTTACCCTGAGACAATTCATCCAAGACATCGGAATAAGCATCCATAAGGCGGTTGCTGTCAGCTCTTACAAACAGATAAGTGTCATTAAGCATTTCAGAACCTTTGACGCCGTTCTCTTTTGCCTTTTCCCTCACTCTTGCATAGAACTCTGAATAGATGCATATCCTGTAAGGGTTTGTGAAAAGCATTCCCGACAGACCGAGAGTCAGTATTCCCAACAAATACCATCCGATCAGGCTGACGGTGATCTTGAAAAGCTTCCATTTGTTGCCTTTCATCATGCGCCAGGAAAGCTTCAAAGCATCCAACGTCTTGATATCAGGGTTCTCCGCGATTATGTACGGAACTAAGTAGAATCCGTATCTTACTACGGGATAGAGTACGACCGTAAGAGACGACAGGAACTCGATCATCCAAAGAAGACCCATCGTAAGGGCTGATCTGCTCCATCTCTTCATTCTTATGAAGAAAAGATACCTGGCCATCGGCACTTTCTTATATATCCTTCCTTCAAGAAAGATCCTTCGTATCGATGCAACGAAAAGGTTACGGACAAACAGCCAGAATATAAACACAAAGAGCCACATTATCACCGACACGGCGATATTGGCGGCATTGTGATCACCGACGATGCCGAAAACGGTTGAATACATATGCGAGATGAACGTATCACCTGCCACATAGTCGATCATCTGGTTGAGAACACCCTTGGTACGGCCGAACATATCAGCGATTTTGGGATCCTTGATATTCCCGTTAAAACGTTCCAGATAATCTATGACCGACTTTCTGAAAACGTCAGCTTCTTCGTCGATCGATTCAACCCCTTCCCTGACGGTCTCCTCGGTCTTCCGATCGATATCAAGATATTCTCCCGTGGTATTGAACGCATAATCTATAACGTTCGTACGCATGTTGATGAGATAGTCTGAAGCAATGAACTCCGCTTCGATTATGATCGCCAGAAGGCATGCGAAAACATAAAAGATATAGTGGCGCTTTAGATTGCTCCTGGCATCTCTTTTAATGATCGAAGAATTGATATCCAATGTGTTTTTCGCTGTTTTATCCGACATAAGGATATATTAACAAAAACGGCCTCCCCGCAAAAGGAGAGGCCGAAACATCAATAAACCAAATGTTCAGATCACATTGCTGTGTAGCCGCCGTCAACAGGAAGGTTAACGCCTGTTACGTATGTTGTTGCAGGTGAAGCGAGGAAGCAGATAGCCGTATCGAGCTCACCGTCATTGCCGTATCTCTCAAGAGGGATCATGGTCCTTGCATTAGCCTGGAAGAACTCTGAATCCAATGTCTCCTTTGTAAGAGGGCTGTAGAAATAACCCGGGCAGATAGAGT
>CAMZBB010000097.1 GCA_947304405.1 uncultured Clostridia bacterium | reverse complement strand
CAGCTTCTTGTAATTTTGCCATAAAAACCTCCTGCCTCTTTGGGAATATTCCAACTTGTAAATTATACTTTGCTGAGGCGCGGTTAGTCCATGCTAACTGGCGCCGTTTCTTGCCCGTTTTTGTATCAAAAGTGTAAAAAAGTTAATGCTTTCGAATAACTCTTTTCAAGCCCCGTCATGACCGGCCTGAAGTGCCGTTGTATAATACCGGTAAATAATCTTTTAGGAGTTTTGATGAAGGTAGTCGTCGCCACAGATTCTTTTAAAGGGAGCCTTTCTTCTCTTGAAGCGGGCAATGCCGTCCGGGCAGGCATCCTGTCCGTCAGGCCCGATGCATCGGTTACAGTCCTCCCTCTTGCCGACGGCGGTGAGGGCACTCTAGACGCGATCGCTCCTTATGTGGGAGGCGAGGTCAGGAATGTTACCGTCACGGGGCCTCTCGGCTCGCCCGTCTCAGCTTCGTATCTTTTCGATCCAGGATCTCAGACCGCCTATATAGAAATGGCAAAAGCATCCGGACTGATGCTCGTGTCTTCTTCACTCGACCCCTTGCACTCCACCTCTTACGGAACCGGTGAGCTCATGAGTGACGCGATATCGTCCGGCGCCCGCTCGCTCGTCATCTGCATCGGCGGCAGCGCCACCAATGACGGAGGTGCAGGGATGCTTCAGGCATTGGGCTGCAGGCTCACCCGGAAAGACAATACCGACATTCCCTTTGGAGCTGCCGGCCTAAAAGATCTCGCTGCTGTTGACCTTTCGGCTCTGCCAGACAACATCTCCGTCACCGTCGCTAGTGACGTGACAAATCCGTTGTGCGGACAAAATGGCGCCAGCTTCGTTTACGGCCCCCAGAAGGGCGCGTCACCCGAGACTGCAGCAGAGATGGATTCTTATCTTCATCACTTCGCTTCCATATCCGGATTCGATCCTTTTGAACCGGGCACCGGCGCTGCCGGCGGCATGAGCTTTGCACTGAAGAATTTCCTCGGTGCCTCTTTAAGGTCAGGAGCTGACATTGTAAACGAACTGACAGGCATTGAGTCTCTCATAAAGGATTGCGACATCGTCATCACCGGCGAGGGCCGGATGGACAGCCAGACCGTGAACGGCAAGGCGCCCTACAAGGTCCTTCAGCTGGGCTTAAAGTACAGAAAGCAGGTAATAGGCATCACGGGGATCCTCGGCGAAGGCTATGAGAAATGCCTTGAAGCAGGCTTTGCAAAGATCGTGCCGCTCGTCACGCCGACAATGGACCGCGACGCGGCAGTCGCGAGTGTGGCCGAAACAGTTCGTCAGAATTTCAGCAATGGAATGATGACTTGCGGCATCGTGTAGTCGCCGCTGTGCGCGCACATAATGACGTAGAGCTTTTTGCCGTTATATTCAAATATGAAGTTGAAAGTGTAGAAGCCCGCTGTGGAACCGGCATGATTTACCGTGCTTCCCTGAACTTCCCATCCGCATGCATAACCGTCGATCGGTTTAAGGAGTTCTTTCATCGACTCCTCTTTGAGAAGATAGCCTCCGAAGACGGCGCGGTCGTACTTCAGCATATCGACCACCGAGGAATGAACGTCTCCGTCGCCTTTAGCTTCGTCATTATTCAAATACCATCCGCCCTTGGGAAGCGAAGCCTGAACATCGCCGGATGACATCGAGGATGTGCTAGTCATGTTGCAGGGTTTGAAGACCGTTTCCTCAATAAACTCCTTATATGTTTTGCCGGTCTTCTTTTCGATGATCTCTGCGAGCAGCACATAATTCGTATTTGAATATTCATACTTGGTATCCTTCTCGCATCCCGGTTTGCGTGAGAAAACCTGCTCTACGATCTTGCCTTTGATCTTTTCGAAAAAAGCTTTTGAGCTCGCTGCGGTCGCACCGGTGTCGCCGTGCAGGATCGAACCGATCTCATCTCCCCAGAAACCCAGGGGATCGTTCAGATAATCGCGGATGCCGGAGCGCATGTGAAGGAGATTGCTGACGGTCACTCCTTTGACCTCTTCATAGTAAGCGCAGGAGCTGTATTCAGGAAAGAGACCGCCCAGCGTATCAGTAAGCGAGAGCTTGCCCTCTTCAACGAGTTTCAGGATGCAGAGTGCAGTCATGGACTTCGTGCATGAACCGATCTCATAGACGGTATAAGGCGAAACTTCATTGCCGTCTCTGTCGAGCATGTTGGTTCCGGAAGCGATGAGGACATCGTCGTCCGTCGCGATGATGATCGAACCCTTGATGTTCTCGTTGCCCTTTATCTGCGACCTGACGAGCTTGATCAGACTCTGGTATTTCTCGTCTTCATTGAACCAGATATTGCCCTGGACGTTGTCGAGCTTTTTTATCTGCTCTTCGACTTCAAGGAGTTCCCTGGGCACCGAAGCCGTTGTTTCTTCAGTTGTTTCGCTTGTTATAGCGGCAGGATCTTTGCCCGAGCATGACGTAAGAGATGCCGCCATCATCATTAAGGCAAGCATCAGGCAAAAAGTTCTTCTGATCAAACGGGTTCTCATTAAACTATCAGTTCTCTTCTTAAAATGGGCCTGTCGTTTCTTTTGCCGTTGATCTTATCTTCGACATCGTAGATGAGCACCAGGCATCTTGTGCCTGCACTGACATTCCGACAATCCTTGGAAAGGCCGAACACTCCCTTATAGCCCTTCTCATCCTCGACATATGCCCTGTAGTTGTCGTTATCGGTTACCCTGCAGTCGCTTACCGAATAAGCCCTCTTTTTGAGATACGAATTATCAGATAACGGGGTGGAGATCAGACCGATGTACATCGCGTAAAGGCCAAATAACAGGAAGCCGAATCCGATGATCTGTGTCATGTTGGCAGTCTTGATATTCGATATGTAGGCAGCTGTCGCGAAAGCACAGATCGGCAAAAAGATAAAACTGAAGACGAGGATCTTTTTGTTATTTCTCGCTTTTACCTGTCTCAGGATGTATTCAGCCTCTTCGTCAGTCGGAGCGCGCATTCCCGAGAACTTATCGGCCGAAATTCCGCCGCTCTCCTTTTTCATGTGTTTGCCGGTAACAAGCAAAACAACGACCAGTATTATCGTCGGTGCCAAAGCCCCTGCGATCCTAAGTATCAGTTCCGTAGCAGACATTTTCCCTTATTCCTTATCCCTTAGTTGTACCGAAAGTACGATGGGATTATACCATACCCCATGGGTACCGCATTAAAAAAGCCGTCCGGAGGCGGCTCTTTGAACTCAAATAAATATCAATATCCGTAATGACCGGCACTATGACCTTGGAGTGTATCCTTTCCTCCGCTTGAAGTAATCCAAATATTATTCATCGTTTTTGTTCTGTTGCTAACAACAAACAACTGTATGTGAACCTTTTTGCCATTGGGAAGCTTAAGAAAGTTCTTTAACTTGCCATCTTTTTTGTCCGTTTCCTTAACAACATCACCAGAATCTTTGGGGTATACATTTGACCATTTGCCATTTACATAAAACAGTGATGGGGATTTCTGATCAAGCAGGTACCCTACATAAACAACTTGATTCAGGTTTATACCCTGATCATTCTCTCTGGCAACACCAAAAACCAAAATATAAGGTTCAGTGCTTCGATCGGCTCCTACCAAATTCAAGACTTTTAAACCCCAGGCCTTGTCCACATCGGTATTCTTCATTTTAGGATTATCATCCCAACGCAAATTAGGACATTGCGTACCATCTGTAGTACCGACAACAGCCGTTCCGTTTACACCGTAATATTCCGAAGCTACCGCCTGTATTGCAACACGATATGCTTCGGCAGCTTCCATTGATTGTGCTTCCTTCGATTTTTTAATATATCCAACCAATGCAGGAACGATCATGGCTGCCAAAACTGCCAAGACCACAAGGACAATGATAAGCTCAACAAGCGTGAACGCCTGTCTGCACTTATGATCGGTTTTCCTGATCCTCTTAAACATGATTATGTTCCTTCTTCACAATTTTGTACGGAGAGTGTCTCCAATGTAAATTTATTATATCACACCGTACGGTATAATGTTTTATAGAGTTGTTTATTATCTTTTACGGGAGTGTAACATGACGATTACAGGCATCAGATACAGATTTCTATTGTTTAGCAGGTTGATGGACCGTTCATATGAGGCAGACATCCCGTTTATCGGAAATGATCCTGTGATGACAGAAACCATAAGAGACTCTCTTGATACGAAAATACGAAAATTCAAGTTGACCGAAGAGACCATCAGTCAGTTCAAAAGCCTGATAGACAAGTTCGGCATGAAAGACTGGACAGGAAAGGTCCCTTCCGCTCCTGTGATATATGAAGATGACAATACCCACAC
>CAMZBB010000096.1 GCA_947304405.1 uncultured Clostridia bacterium | reverse complement strand
TTTCAAGACCGCCTCGTTATGACCACTTCGATACAGCTCCGTGTGCCGTTAAAGTTTCCCTAACGGCAGTTTAGTATACATAAATCAGTCAGCAATTTCAACCCAGGATGGAAATAAGTCTGTCCAGATCATCGTAGTTCTTATATTCGATCACGATCTTGCCTTTTCCGACATTGGCATCAGTGAGCTTAAGCTTAACTCTGGAGCCCAGCTGCTTCTTGAGCTTGGTCTCTACTTCCTTAACGCTGAGCTCAACGCCCATACTCGGGATCTCGACCGGCTTTGCTACTGCAGGAGCATCTTTCGACTCGATGAGCTTCTTAACATAAGCCTCGGCCTGTCTGACATTCATTTCCTTCGCCAGAATGGCTTCTGCAGCCTTTCTCTGCTCTTCTTTATCCTTAAGCGCAAGAATGACCTTAGCATGGCCCTCAGAGAGGTCTCCGTGCTTTATGAATTCCTGGATCGACTCATCAAGATTGATAAGTCTGATCGTATTCGCGATAGTCGCTCTCGGCTTGCCAAGTGTCTTTGCAAGCTGATCCTGAGTAAGCTTATGTGTCTTAAGTAGATTCTGCATCGCATAAGCTTCTTCTATCGGGTTAAGGTCTTCTCTAACGATGTTCTCTATAAGCGCCTGCTGGAGCGTTTCTTTGTCAGTAAGATCGCGGACTATTGCAGGGATTACCGTAAGGCCCGCCAGACGCGCTGCACGCCATCTGCGCTCACCTGCGACTATCTTGTATCCCCCGTTCTTTTTCTGAACGATTATGGGCTGAATAACGCCGCTCTCGGTGATGGAGTCTGCGAGTTCCTGAAGCGCCTTATCATCGAAGATCTTTCTGGGCTGATCTTCGTTAGGTGAAATATCATTGATCTTGAGTTCAACAACTGAATCACCAGAGGATGCGGGTATACCGTCAACTGACAGCATTGCACCAAGTCCTTTGCCAAGAGCGCGCTTAGGTGCGGGAGCAGCCTTCTTGGGAGCAGCTTTAGTTAACGTTTTCTTTGCAGGAGCCTTAGCAGCCGCCTTCTTAGCAGCGCTCTTTACAGGTGCTTTGGCTTTCGCAGGGCGTCCCGGAGCCTTCTTTGCAGTTGTTTTCTTACTAATTGCCATTTACTTTCTCCTTTATATATAGATACTCGTCTATATGTCCTATTTAGTCTTCTTTATAACTTCGCCCGCAAGTGCCTCGTAAGCCTTTGCGCCCTTGGAGTTCTTATCGTAATCGCAGATGGACTGGCCGAAGCTGGGAGCTTCAGCAAGTCTGACATTTCTCGGGATGATGGTCTTGAAGACCTTGGGTCCGAAGAACTTATCTACCTCTTCCTTGACCTGTCTCGAGAGCTGAGTGCGCATGTTGAACATGGTAAGGACGACACCAAGTATCTCAATGTTCTTGTTGAGCTTCTTCTTAACAACGTTGACTGTCTCGATCAGCTGGGAAAGACCTTCCATTGCATAGAACTCGCCCTGAATAGGTATGATGATCTTATCCGTTGCAGTCAGCGCATTGATGGTCAGCAGCGAGAGCGACGGAGGGCAGTCAATGATGATGTAATCATAGCTGTCACGGATGGGCTCGAGAGCTCCTTTGAGTACCTGCTCACGGGAGATGGCAGAAACGAGTTCAACCTCAGCTCCGGCCAGATTGATGTTAGCAGGGCAGATATCCACGTTGAACGTGCCGCTCTCATAGATAACCTCATCAATAGGTGTCTCGTTAATGATGACGTCATAGATCGTCTTCTCAAGTTGAGACTTGTCTATTCCAAGTCCGCTACTCGCATTAGCCTGAGGATCGAGATCGACAAGAAGTACCTTCTTCTTTTTCTTTCCAAGATAAGCGGCAAGGTTAACAGACGTGGTGGTCTTCCCTACTCCGCCCTTCTGGTTTACTAATGCTATTACTATACCCATAGGGCTATCTCCTTTTTCAGAGTTTATTATCGTACAAACAGATTATAACCAATAATAATGAATATTAAACATAAATATTTAGGCAATTGTTCCACATGGAACAATTTCTACAACTTAACGAATTTTGTGTTTCAATATCACAAATCTTTATCAGGCAAAACAATGGAATGTTCCACGTGGAACAAAGAACAGCCCCGGCATAACCGGAGCTGTCTGAAACTTTCGTCTGAACTGTACTGATATCAGGTATCGATGTTGGCAAGGCTTGCGTTCTCTTGGATGAATTCCTTTCTGGGTTCAACCTGGTCGCCCATGAGGAGCGTGAAGGTCTCATCTGCTGCCTGGGCATCGTTCAGCGTGACGCGGAGGAGCTTTCTAGTCAAAGGATTCATTGTAGTATCCCAGAGCTGTTCGGAGCTCATCTCGCCGAGACCTTTGAATCGCTGGATGAGAGGATTATCCCAGTGGTGTTCCTGCTTGATCTGTTCGATCTCCTTCTCGTCGTATGCATAGTATGCCTCGTCTCCCTTGTAAACTTTGTAGAGAGGCGGGCAGGCGATATAAACATAACCGCCGTCAACAAGAGGTCTCAGATATCTGAAGAAGAACGTCAGCAGAAGTGTTCTGATGTGAGAACCGTCGACGTCGGCATCCGCCATGATAATGACCTTGTGATATCTGAGTTTGCTCTCATCAAATTCGTCACCGATTCCTGCACCCAATGCCATAACGACAGGCTGGAGCTTTTCATTGGAATAGACCTTGTCGATCCTTGCCTTCTCAACGTTGAGCATCTTACCCCAGAGAGGAAGGATAGCCTGATACTTTCTTTCTCTTCCCTGCTTTGCAGATCCGCCTGCGGAGTCGCCCTCGACGATGAAGATCTCACAGAACTCAGCCTCATTCGACTGGCAGTCTGCAAGTTTGCCCGGCAACGAGTTGTTCTCAAATACGGTCTTTCTTCTGGTCATCTCACGTGCGCGCTTTGCAGCATCACGGGCTCTGGATGCCTGGAGACATTTATCCATTATGAGCTTGGCTACGTCAGGATGCTCTTCGAGATAGATCTCAAGCTTCTCTGCAACAACGTTCTCAACCATGGGACGGATCTCGGCGTTACCGAGCTTGGACTTTGTCTGTCCCTCGAACTGAGGATCAGGAAGCTTGACGGAGATGATGGCTGCAAGACCTTCTCTCGTATCTTCGCCCTGAAGCTTAGTATCGCCGTCCTTCAGGAACTTATACTTCTTTGCATAATCGTTGATCGCACGCGTCATGGCGGCTCTGAAGCCTGCAAGATGCGTACCGCCTTCAGGTGTTGCTATGTTGTTGGCATAGGTATAAACCGTCTCCTGATAGGAATCATTGTACTGAAGCGCTATCTCAACAAAGCTGTCTCCCTGCTTTGTAGCAAAATAGATGGGCGGAACATTGATAGCTTCCTTATGTCTGTTGAGATATTCAACGAAAGAGATGATGCCGCCATCATAGTGAAGATGCTTCTTAACCGGCTCTACTCCCCTGTCATCCGTAAGATCGATGGCAACTTCCTTATTGAGGAAAGCCATCTCACGGTAACGCGTGATCATGGAGTCAAAATCGAAATGAATGTCCGGGAATATTGTATTATCAGGGATGAAATTGGTCTTCGTACCAGTATCGCTTTCGTCACAGGTGCCTACTTCATGAAGCGGAACAGTCGTAATTCCCTTCTCGAACTCTATCTCGTAGATCTTTCCTTCTCTCTTGACCTGAACCATCATATGATCGGAAAGCGCATTAACAACAGAAGCGCCGACTCCGTGGAGTCCGCCTGAAATACTGTATGCTCCGCCGCCGAATTTTCCGCCTGCATGAAGGACCGTATGAACGACTTCAACAGTAGGGATTCCGAGCTTGGGATGGATTCCTACGGGGATTCCGGATCCGTTATCCGTAACGGTTACGGAACCGTCTTTATTGAGCACGACATCTATCGTGTCGCAACGGCCCGCAAGTGCTTCGTCGACCGAATTAGCGACTATCTCATAAATGAGGTGGTGAAGACCACGAAGCGTCGTATCGCCGATATACATTCCTGGTCTCTTACGTACTGCCTCAAGACCTTCCAGGACCTGGATATCATCCTCGCTGTATGAACTGTCATTGGATGTATCGAACTCATCCTGATCCTCAGAAGCTGCCTTGACGTCAGCCATGGATTCTTCCTTGAAATCTTCAGTGAGAGCTCTGGGATTCTCTGCGAGATTTTTGAGCTCGTCATCATCGCCCTCTTCAACAGGCTGGAAATAGAGATCGACTGCAGGCTTTTTCTCGCCTTCGGAAGCGCCGGTCTCGTTCAAGATATTCTTTTCTTCGTTCTCTGCCATCGAAAATAACCTCTCTTCATGCAGTATTTACGCTATTTTGCCGAAAGTCTTCATAAGTGCCTGAATCATTGATTCTGTAACAATGTTAACGCCGCTTTTTGCGGGTATTCAGGATGACTTCAGTCTTTTTAACAGGACTTGTGATGATAATGAACAAACATAAGTTTTGTCATCCGTGATCACCAGAGTCTTAGGGATCTCGTCAACAACATATTGAAGTCTGCCCTGTTCATCTTCGAGCTTCATGAAATCCGCGATGTCCTTCCTGGAAGGCAGGGCAGTCTCGAGATTTATGATCGCCGTGACGGAAGATCTGCGGACCGACATATCATTTCCGATATGTATGAACATGCGTAACCTCCGTCCTTCTACAAGTCCGTAATATTATACTATATTTTAATAGGAAATAGTAAATATGCT
>CAMZBB010000095.1 GCA_947304405.1 uncultured Clostridia bacterium | reverse complement strand
GTGAAGATGTACTCAGACATCTTAGGGTTCCAGCGACGTGTCTGGTGACCAAAGTGAACGCCTGCTTCAAGCAGCTGCTTCATTAAAATTACCGGCATAAAATTTTCCTCCTGTTTTACTTCCGCATACGCAATGATATTAAGGCTTTGCCCACAAAAGGAACGTACGCGTGATTTTTATGCCCGAGTATTCTAACAAATAGCCCCTGTCAAAGCAAGGGCTAATTTAAAATTTATTATATATATAGGGCAGTTTATTTCCTGCTGTAGTGCTTTACGGAAAATTCAACGCCCTTCTCGCTCATGACGGGAGGCTCTTCCTCGGTGAGCTCCCAGGCGGGATCCTCGTCAAGGTTCGGGAAATAGCAGTCGGCCTCATATTCAGCTCTGATGCTCGTGATTATTGCCTTGTCACAGAGCCCGATCAGCGAATTGTACATGGATGCTCCGCCGATAAGATAGACGTCATCCGCAGTAAAGGCGAGGAAATCTTCAAGCTCGTCCACAGAATGAAGGATCACCGCTCCCTCCTTCTCATAATCGAAGTTCCTGGACATGATGACGTTGACCCTGTTAGGAAGAAGTCTTTGTCCGGGGAAAGTCTCAAGTGTCTTTCTGCCGAAAACGACAGTGTGACCTGCCGTATATTTCTTAAAGACACCCTTCTGATCCTCCGGAAGCGAGATCAGGAGCTGCCCCTTGTTGCCGATTGCCCAATTTCTGTCAACTGCTGCGATTGCGATCATGATAATCACCCCTCAAAGATTTCTGCAAAATAGCCTTGCGGCGATATCGGTTCCCTTGCTTCTATGAGATGCCTCGAATCTGCGAAAGTCTGTACACGGAAGCTCGCTTCTCCGGGGATCCTCTCTTCAGATCCGAGCACCGTTATCGAAGTCGGCGCCATCATCATGCCCTGCCAGAGCGCAGGTGCGGCAACTCCTATCAGATGACCGATTATGAGCGCCGTCACTCCGAAATGGCAAAAGAAAACGATGTTGTCGTCATTATGTTCGATCACGTCATAGAAATTACGGTCATTCCTTCTGTAGCCGTGTTTCTCGAGCAGGGCATCAAATCCTTTATAGACTTCTTCAGCGCGCCCGGCGATCTCACCGGTCTTCATAACCTCGGAATTAGCCCATTTATCCTTATCGTGAAGATCATCCCTGGGAGCAAAATATCTCGGATAGAAATCCCATGCGATAGTCTTCTCTCCCGTGATCTCATCATTGATCCTGTAATAGAATTCCTGGAGCCAGTCACATGTAACGGCTTCCCTGCCGGTCAGCTTGAGAGTCTCTGAACAAGTGTCCTTAGCCCTTCCCAAAGGAGAACAGTAGATCTGCTTTATGTCCCATTTGGCAACGCGTTTGGCAAGTATCTTAGCCTCACGCCACCCCTTCTCGGTAAGGGAATCCCTGGTATAGTCCGGATCTCCGTGCCTTATGAATATCAGCTTCATCCAAAGGCCTCAGACCGCAACCGGAATGCCCTTGATCTTGGGACCTGCCTCATATCCCTCGAGGTTGATGTCGTCAACGGTGAACTTGTAGAAATCGGTAATGCCTTCTGTAAGAACGAGCTTAGGAGCGGCAAACTTTGGACGCTCGATAAGTTCTTTAACGATATCAACGTGCCTGTCGTAGATGTGCGCGTCAGCTATCACATGAACGAATTCGCCGACTTCAAGACCGGTGCATCTCGCGAAAAGATGTACGAGAACGGCGTACTGGCAGACGTTCCATGCATTGGCAACGAGCATGTCATTGCTTCTCTGGTTCAATATCGCATTGAGCTTATTGCCGGTAACATTAAACGTCATCGAATAAGCGCACGGATAAAGATTCATCTCGTGGAGGTCCTGATGGACATAGATGTTGGTCATTATCCTTCTGCTGGAAGGGTTGTTCTTCAGATCATAAAGAGCCCTGTCGACCTGATCCATCTCGCCTTCTTTGTAGATATGCTTAACGCCTAACTGGTAACCGTAAGCCTTGCCGATGGAACCGGTCTCGTCAGCCCAGGAATCCCAGATGTGTGAATTGAGATCATGAACGTTGTTGGATTTCTTCTGCCAGATCCAGAGAAGCTCGTCGACCGCAGCCTTGAAGTTGATCCAGCGCTGTGTAAACATCGGGAACTCTTTGGAAAGATCGTAGCGGTTAACGATGGCGAAGGCCTTGTATGTGTAGGCCGGAGCTCCGTCATCAGCCCAATGCGGCCTGACCTTATCATTCATGGTCGTATAACCGGAAGAAAGAATGGTCCTGATGTTCTCGTCAAAAATGTCGTCTGCCCGGCTCATGTTTTGCACCACCTTTGAAATATTAGAAAAATTATAACATTAGTCTTACCAAAACTTCAGGACAAACTAGGATGCCAGCTTGACCCATCCCGTTGCCAGATCCCGCTCGTTTTCGGGGCCTATCCTGAAAACATAGGCTTTCTTATCAGGAAGCAACGTTCCCGTATCCGAGAGCTGCCTTACATAGAATCTGGCACGCATCTTTCCGGAGGAAATGTCATACGTCAAAGCTCTTCCGAGATTGATCTCAGGGATATCCGCCGTATTACCGCATGTGTAAGTGCAGAGACGGTTAATATCCTTAGAGGCATCTTCTTCACTTCTGTAGAAACCGTATTTAGCGCCGGGAACCGCATCAGTACCCAAAGCTTTTACGATCGGATCTTCGGACGAAGTCTCGTTTTTTGTATTGGGATTGCCGATATGGATGACCATTACGCGAACGTTGGTGTCTCCCGCATAGTAGAAAGGCTCACGCCAGTGAAGCCCTGAACGGCCTTTGTTATTTGTCTCGTAATACCACTGACCGGTTCTCATCTTGCCCTTGTTGTCCCTGTGGGTATAGTTCTGGCCGCAGTAAATGGTGGCGTGGCCCCAAAGGAAAAGGTTGCCTTCACCCCTTACATAGTGTCCTTTTACCTTTTTCTTGCCGCCGCCCTGGTACGGATTCTTGTGGTATTTACCGTCTTTGCAAAGGTAAGTGACTACATATCCTCCGAAAAGAACGATATCGCCGGGCTGGGCGTTAAGGGCTTTCATGCAGTCTCCCAGAGTTCCGTAATCGGCTACCCTTACTCCGCCGTAGCAATCGGGCTTCTTCATCATGTGCTCAGCGAAATAAGTGCAGTGGTACCAGTTGGTGCCGTTCTTGGCGATAGAACTGCCGTGCACGGAGACAAGCTTTTTCTTCTTCATCAGATTGACCGCATACTTGGTCTTGCTGTTCTTTTTATAACTGCCGGTAAACTTAAGCTTGAAGTTCCTGCCCTTGCCGACTGACGTGGCAACGCCAAGAGCCTTGGCATAAGCTGACAGGCAGTAACAGATGCAGTTCTCCTGGCTGCTGTACATGGTTCCCGACATTTTCTTGCAGGCATCAAGGACCTTTTTCGCAAAGGTCTCCCTGTTCATTCCGAGAGTCTTAAGATCATTGTCGGTTATCCAAGTGTATTCCGCTCTGCCGTTTCTTCCGGCCTTGACCTTTTTGGAACGCCAAGGCTTTGGACGTCCCGTGTATCTCAATCCGACGTTGTATGTCTTTTTGTAGTATCTCTTAAGCTTTTTGAGTGACTTGCAGTTCTCGTAGGCATCTACGGCAACGTATGAGACGCCCTTGCCTCCGTTGACGGTAACAAGCGAAGTACAGCCGGCAAAAGCCTTGGAGCAGATCTTGCCGACATTCTTGCCCACGTATATCGTCTGAATCGTAGTGTTATCTTCAAAAGCCGACTGGGCGATCCATGAGACCTTGTATTTCTTTTCTTTGTAACTGACTACGGCAGGAATAGTAAAAGACTTAACGTCAGGATCAGAAAGGCCCATGAATGCCACGGAAGCATTGGTAAATATCTTATAGATCCCGTTGCCGACTTCAAATTCATCACTTATAACGGAATCAGCTTCCGACAATGAGATGTTTGCCTCGTCAACATCGGCTATGACATCGTCTTCAGACGCGAAAGCAACGATCCCCATAAAGACCGTTACGACAAGGACAAGGCTCAAAAGCCGCTTATAAAACAGTGAATCGCGCATAGATAACCTCAATGCTGATTCTACCATACTCTATGCAAACAACCAAAAGAAAAAGCCTTGCATCATTCGATGCAAGGCTTTGGTCGGAGTGACGGGACTTGAACCCACGACCTCTTGCTCCCTAAGCAAGCACTCTAGCCACCTGAGCTACACCCCGGTACGCGTCGTTAAAGGAATCTTTCCGTTGGTCGGAGTGGCGGGACTCGAACCCACGGCCTCTTGCTCCCGAAGCAAGCACTCTACCACCTGAGCCACACCCCGATGGGTTTCCTTTATCGAGCCTATAAATGATATTACAACGAACAAGATTATGCAAGCACATATCTCGAAAGTAAAAGAAAGGATCCCGGACTTTATATCCGGGATCCTTTAATAATCAGCTAAAATGCTTACAGATCAAGCCTGCTCGCCTTCGCCCTCAGCTTCAGCGGGAGCCTCAACTGCAGCCTCTTCTGCTATAGGAGCTTCATCTGCTTCTTCCTCGCTCTTTACGGGATCGATGGGAGCAACAGCCTTGATGGAGATGGAGATCCTTCTCTTCTCGGGATCGATCTCTGTAACCTGTGCCTGAACTTCCTGGCCAACGTGGAGAGCATCCTCGGGCTTGTCGAGTCTCTCAGAAGAGATCTGAGAAACATGGCAGAGTGCGTCGAGATCGGGCTCAAGCTGAACGAAAGCGCCGAACTTGGTAAGACGTACGACTGTACCCTTAACGATGCAGCCTAAAGGCATTCTCTCTTCGATGTTGTAGTAAGGATCATCCTCAAGCCTCTTGTAGCCAAGAGAGATCTTCTTGGTGTCCTTGTCGAAAGACTTGACATAAACGTCAACCTGATCGCCGACCTTGAGGACGTCAGAAGGCTTAGCATTGCGGCTCCATGAGAGCTCGGAAACGTGAACGAGTCCGTCTACGCCGCCGATGT
>CAMZBB010000094.1 GCA_947304405.1 uncultured Clostridia bacterium | reverse complement strand
CGAGGGTGAAGAGCCTTCAAGATGCGTTGTGGTAACACCTGAAGAAGACTGATAAGTCCGTATGTACGCATATACGGATGAGCCTATCTGCGCGTGCTCCACGCCTGCGGGAATATCGGGACTTGCCGTAATACGCATTTCCGGAAAAGATTGCGGCGTTCTCACAGACAAATGCACAAAGATAATCCGCAGCAGCGGTGATTATGACAGGACTTCGCTCCTGCCCGGCTATACGTGTGCGTACGGCATGGTGATCGATCCCAAGACGGAAGAGATAATAGACAAGGCGGTCATTACCCGTTTTGAAGCGCCTCATTCCTATACCGGCGAGGAAATGGTAGAGATATCGTGCCACGGCTCCTCAGCGGTCAAACAGGAGATCTTAAGGTGCCTCGGCATGTCCGGCATCAGAGTCGCCTATCCCGGAGAGTTCTCGAGAAGGGCATTCATCAACGGTAAGATGAGCCTTGCTTCGGCTGAAGCCGTAATGGATGTTATCAATGCCGACACCGAGCGCCAGCTCCAGGCTGCGGGAAGCCTTATGTCCGGCGTGTTGGCTGACAGGATCGATTCTATCGAGAAGAGCCTTTATGATCAGATGGCAAAGATCGAATCAATGGTGGAATTTGACCGTGATACCGATGACGGTGAAGACAAAGACCCGGAAGAGAAGAATGTTTTGGAAGAACTCGAAAAGCAGCGCAAAGAACTTGCAGCGCTCTGCAACGGATACGGTAAAGGCAGGATCCTTTCCGAACGTATGCGCGTAGCCCTTTTAGGCCTTCCCAACAGCGGAAAGAGCACGCTCCTCAACACTCTTACAGGATATGACCGTGCGATCGTCACTGAAGTGGCGGGAACGACCAGGGACACCATAGAGGTTCAGGTCGATATCAACGGGATCCCCGTAACACTCATTGATACTGCCGGCATCCGCGATACTGACGACATCATCGAGAGCATCGGCATAGGGAGAGCCATGGAAGCGGGAAGAGCGGCAGATCTCGTGTTCTACATGATCCCGCCCGACATGACTGCCTATGAGGCTGAAGACGGCTTGAAAGAGCTTTCGGAAGACATAGGCGGAGACAGGATCACGGCAGTCTTTTCAAAAAGCGATGAGGGCAGGAATCCTGACGAAAAAGACATCATCGAAGTCCTGAAGAAGCTCGGCATCGCGAGATTCATTTCAGTCTCTGCCGAGGAAGAACTGAACATAGATAAACTTGAAGACGTTATCACGACATACTATGACAGCCTTGGCGGCGGGCAGTCGGAGGGTCTCCTCATTACTAACAGCCGTCATTATTCCAAATTCAATAAAGGTCTCAAAAAGCTCGATATGGCTATCGAGGCGCTGAAGGAAGATCTTGGAGTGGAAGTCTGCTCCTCAGCTCTCCGCGCTTGTCTCGATGAGATCGGTGAGGTTACAGGCAAGACAGTATCTGCCACACTGGCTGATACGATCTTCTCGCGTTTTTGCATAGGCAAGTAAATGATCCTCGAAGAAGCACTCAGAAAAGAGCACAGCTTTGAAGCAGGCAGCTATGACGTTGCCGTGGTAGGCGCCGGCCATGCCGGATGCGAGGCGGCGCATGCCTGCGCGGTACTTGGCCTTAAGACGATCCTTTTCACGCTCGCTCTTGATTCTCTTGCTAACCTTCCATGCAATCCGAGCATCGGAGGCACCTCCAAAGGACAGCTCGTCAGGGAAGTTGATGCGTTGGGCGGCATAATAGGCAAGATGGCCGACAAATGCGCAGTGCAGATGAGAATGCTCAACCGTTCCAAGGGCCCGGCGGTATATTCGCCGAGAGCCCAGGAAGACAGGGCCATGTATTCGATAGAAATGAAGCACTGCTTGGAAAACCTCGATAATCTCACGCTTGTTCAGTCTCATATCACGGATCTTCTTACGGATGGATCAGGCAGCGCCTGCGGAGTCATGACCTCGGGAAACGCCGTTTACAGATGCAAGGCGGTCGTTATATGTTCCGGTACATATATGGAATCGAGGACGATAAGGGGCGAGGTCATAACCGAGAGCGGTCCGGACGGGCTGCCGAGGTCAACAGGACTTTCTGCTTCGCTTAAAACTTGCGGTATACCTATATTAAGATTCAAGACCGGAACGCCTGTCAGGGTCAATTCCAATTCATGCGATTTCACCCAGATGACGAGGCAGGACGGAGAAGACGATGTCCCGCCGTTCTCGTTCGAAAACGAGATGAACGGCATCGGCCCGGCTCCGTCGTCCGAGCAGATCCCCTGCTGGTCAGTTTGGACCACGCCCGAGACACGGCAGATCATCTCGGACAACATGGACAGATCGCCGCTTTACGGCGGAGTGATCAAAGGCGTAGGCCCAAGATACTGTCCTTCGATCGAAGACAAGTTCATGCGTTTTGCGGACAAGGAACGTCACCAGATATTTGTCGAACCCATGGGCAGGCATACTAACGAAATGTATCTGCAGGGCTTTTCGACGAGCCTTCCTGAAGAAGTTCAGATCAGGATGGTAAGGTCGCTTCCGGGTCTTGCGGATGCGGTCATACAAAGAAGCGCTTATGCTATCGAATACGATCTCGTGGATCCGCTCTCCCTGAAAGCCACACTTGAGAGCAAGATCGTTCCGGGACTTTTCACCGCAGGCCAGATAAACGGCTCATCGGGTTATGAGGAGGCCGCGGGCCAGGGAATAGTGGCCGGCATCAATGCAGCCATGAAAGTGCTGAACAGAAAGCCCGTCATCATAGACCGTTCACAGGGTTATATCGGCGTGCTCATCGATGACCTTGTTACCAAAGGAACAAACGAACCGTACCGCATGATGACCTCCAGGGCCGAATACAGGCTTTTCCTGAGGCAGGACAACGCCGATGAAAGACTGACGCCCATCGGCCACGAGACGGGCCTTATAGACGATGCCAGATACGATAAGTTCCTTGCCAAAAGGAAAGCGATCGCAAGCGAAACGGAACGTCTCCGCACCACATACATCGGACCTACGAAAGAACTCGGGGAAGTTCTTGCTTCAGCCGGCCAGACATTGCCCAAATCGGGCGAGAGCCTTGCAGAGCTGATCAAGCGCCCCGGCGTCACTTACGACATGCTCGCGCCCTTTGACAAAGAGCGCAAAGAACTTCCCAGGGCGGTTACGAAAGCATGCGAGACCGACATCAAATACGAAGGATACCTTGCGCTCGAAAAAGAGAAGATAGAAAGATTCTCTTCGCTTGAGAAGATAAGCATCCCTGAAGATATCGATTACAAGGCGATAAAAGGCCTGAGACTTGAGGCGGCACAGAAGCTCTCGGACATGAGGCCGGAAAGCGTAGGACGCGCATCAAGGATCTCGGGAGTATCGCCTGCAGACTGCGAGGTACTTCTTGTGTACCTGGAACAGAGGAGAAGAAGCAATGCTCAATGACAACCACCGCAAGAGAAAGCCGATAACCAAAGCTGATATCAAAAGGCTCAGGGACAGCCTTCCCAAGCGCGTGGACATCGGCAGCGAAGGAACGAAGGTTACACCCAAGGAAGAGATAAAGCCTATTGTCAGCGATAATGCTGAGGGCGTGGCGCCCGTTCTTGTGGAACATCTGCCCGAGATATGCGTACCGCTTTCTGCCGAAGAGATCCGTTCCTTCCAGGTCTATGCATCAATGCTCAGGGAAAAGAACAAGGTTATGAACCTTACAGCGGTCGATGATGACAATGGCATAGCAATGAAGCATTTCATTGATTCACTGACACTCTGCCCTTACATAAGGGAAGAAGAGGAGAAGACCGGCAATAAGAACCTTACTCTTGCCGATATCGGAACCGGAGCCGGTTTCCCGGGACTTCCGCTCAAGATTTCGATGCCCGAACTTAAAGTTACCCTCATGGATTCCCTTGCAAAGCGTTTGGGATTCCTGAAGGAAGTATGTGAAGCACTCTCTCTGGAAGACGTGGACATGGTCCATGCGCGCGCCGAAGACGGCGGTAAGGACAAGAAGTACCGTGAAAGGTACGACATAGTCACCGCCAGAGCCGTCGCGGCACTGCCGGTGCTCGCCGAATATTGTCTGCCCTTCGTAAAGGTGGGCGGAGTGTTCCTTGCGATGAAGGGCCATGCCGAGGAAGAGATAAAGGATGCCAACAAAGCCATCGCTCTTCTCGGAGGCACGATTGAAAAGACTGACACGTTCAGACTCCCGGGAACCGATATGGACAGGACGATCGTAGTTGTAAGAAAGATCCGTCCCACACCGGCAAGGTTCCCCCGCAAGGCCGGAATGCCCGCCAAAGAACCTCTGTCCTAAGGGTTTCTCAAACTGCCATAAACTGTCCTCAAAATTTCGCCCCATTTATTATAATATTTACGCGTGCGCGAATTATTAATAGTTATGTTATAATAACGCAGTATGAGAAATTGACGACTGCAGTCTTTTATCTGCAGGGACAATCGGAGGTAACCAATGGCTGATAGTGAAGATAAGAAGCTGACCAGAATGCAGCAGGAAGCTGATATGGATCAGGCCTTCAAGTCCGAACAGACAACGATCATCCCCGTCGATCTCGACGGCGAGATGAGAAAATCCTTTATAGATTACGCGATGTCGGTCATATCTGACCGTGCGCTTCCCGATATCAGAGACGGTATGAAGCCTGTCCACAGAAGGATCATCTACTCGATGTTCACCCAGGGCTTCACTCCTGACAAGCCGTACCGTAAGTGCGCCACCACAGTCGGTGACGTTTTGGGACGTTTCCATCCCCACGGTGATGCATCCGTTTACGATGCATTGGTCAGACTTGCCCAGGATTTCTCTCTGAGACACCCGCTGGTCGACGGACACGGAAACTTCGGTTCCTTAGACGGTGACCCGCCGGCTGCTTACCGTTATACAGAGGCAAGGCTCGACAAGATCGCGCTCGAGATGGTCCGTGACATCAACAAGAACACTGTTGATTTCAGACCCAACTTCGACGAGCACGAGATGGAGCCTAT
>CAMZBB010000093.1 GCA_947304405.1 uncultured Clostridia bacterium | reverse complement strand
TCGGCTTTCTTGATGACGGCTTCCGGCTCGTTATATGAAGCGCTGTATTCTTCTAGGCCCAGGGTCATCGTTACAAAGATCTGCTTGCCGAAGAATACGGTAGGATTGGACTCGATCGTCTTCCTTAATCTTTCGAGTCTTCCTTTTGCGGTTACAAGATCGTTGTCTTTCATGAGGATGACGAACTCTTCTCCTCCCCATCTGCAGATGTCGCATCCGGGAAGTTCCTGTCTAATCATTTGCGTTGCATGCTTCAGGACTTCGTCTCCCGCTTCATGACCATAAGAATCGTTGACGCGCTTAAAGTCGTCTAAGTCGCCGAAAGCGATACAGAAATGGCCTGCTTCGCCGTCACTCATCAAGGATTTGACCAGCGGAAGGAATCCGCGGCGGTTCAGAAGGCTTGTCAGCTCGTCTTCATGTGCATCTGCCGACAGCTTAAGGTTTTTCTGTTCAAGGATAGTCAGCTTGTTTTCGCTCGAATAGATATACATCGCGTTGTAGAAGATCGCTGCAAAAACCATTGCGAACGCGGAAAAAACTACAAGTACGAGAGTCATATTATCCGACACCTCGAAAACCGGCGGCAGCATCCTGAATCTGAAATACAGGACCGCAAACGTCACGAAATTCAAAAACAGCATCAGAGCAACGCTCCATCTCTGTCTGCCCTTAAACAGGCTGCTTCCGAAATATATGATTATCGGGATGATCGAGAATAAGAAGAAAAAGGTTCCGCATCGAAGCCCGACGTAATAGGTGGAGACGACCGAGTAGATGGTGACCTCGATTATGATGCTGACATAAGCCGGAAGGATCTGGTCAAAACGGCACAGGATATAGCAGAAAGTGTAGATGATAACGCTGAAAGCGTTGAAGATCACGAGGGGCATTACGCCTGTGATCCAGAATAAGATCAGAAGCATCCCATGAACAAAACCCATAACACCGACAGTGAATGAGAAAGTGTTATTGACTAAAAGGCGCGCGAGTTTCCTGTATGCACCCCGGAGGCCGCTATGAGTCTGTGGTTTGTCCTTGGTATTCATTTCCGAACACGTTCCTTGAAAAATAATCCATTTTTATTTTTGCACGCAAAAATGAACATTCTTATATTAAAAGTATGAATTATTTGTGAGTTATAAATCCCGCGCGTAAAGGAGAATCCGCCTTATATTCCCGACTGTTTTATGTCATTAACAGTCTTGGCATAACTCTTTATGAACTGATCATACTCCTGCCTGATAAAGTCGGCATCATTCTTGGAAGCAGCTTTCTCGAGCTGATAAGCTTTCTCGGAAAGAGCAGTGGCACCAATAGTCTTGGAGACGCCCTTCAAAGCATGGATCTTTATTTCAAAATCATGCCAGTCTCCCATGTTATAGCTCCGGTCAAGCTCGTCCTTCTTTTCTTCAAAGCTCGTAACGTAATCGGAAAGGATCTCTTTGTAGAATTCGGTATCGCCGGCGCAGAACATTAACGCCTTGTCGGTCTCGTACCCTTTGTCTTTCAGGTAATCCGTAAAGGAAACCGCTTTGGTCTCAGCGGGCTTACTCTCTCCCGAAACCGGCGCGAACTCGATAACTTCCTCGGTCGCATAATCGTCCTTCAATACTTCGTCAGGCAGATACTTCTTGAGTGCTTTTTCAAGCGTCGTCATCTCGATCGGCTTCGAGATATATCCGTCAAATCCAGACTTCAGATAATCCTCTTCGGCGCCCTGAATCGCGTTTGCCGTGAGGGCAATGACCTTGGTGCTCTCGTCGATGAGTTTTTCTTTCTTCATGCGCTCGAGAGTCTCTTTGCCGTCCATCTTGGGCATCATGTGGTCAAGGAGTATCAGGTGGAAATGATCTCTCTTACAGCGGTATAGCGCAACCTGGCCTGAATTTGCAAGCTCGGCGTTTATGCCGAACAGTCCGAGGAGGTTTTTAGCCACCTTCAGGTTCATCTCATTGTCATCGACCACGAGCACCTTGGCCTTGTCGGCGTGAGGCAGCAGCATATCCTTGTTAAAGCTTGTAGTTACGATTGCATTCTTGTAATCTCCCATCGGCTTGGGATCCGCTATCTTCTGACGGATAACGAAATGGAATACCGATCCTTTGCCGTATTCACTGTCGACCTTTATCTCGCTGCCCATCATCTTAAGAAGGTTGGTAACAATGGCCATTCCGAGTCCGGTTCCCTCTATGCTGTGATTTTTTTCGAGATCGAGACGTTCAAAGGATTTGAAGAGCTTGGGCAGGTCTTCTTCGCGAATGCCTATTCCGGTATCGGTAACGGCAACGTAGATCGCGATCTCGTCTCCCTCTCTGCTCTGTTCCTTGATGGTCAAACGGACGTGTCCGTCTTCAGTGTATTTGACTGCATTTGTCAGGAGGTTGGCAATGACCTGCTGCAAACGAACGTCATCGCCTACCATCTTTGAGGGCAGATTCTTGTCGATCTCTTTCATAAACCTGAGCTTCTTGTTCTTGGCCCTCTCGTCTACGGATGCGATGATATTGTTGACCAGGGATGCCGTATCGTAAGTGACCGGAACAATCTCCATCTTGCCCTCTTCGATCTTCGAGAAATCAAGGATGCTGTTGATAAGTGTCAGAAGCGTCTTGCCGGCATTCCTGATATTGGTGGAATAATCGATTATCTTCTTGTCAGTAGTCTCCCTTAAGATCATCTCGTTCATACCGAGGACGGCGTTGATAGGAGTCCTTATCTCATGGGACATCGAAGACAGGAATGACGATTTGGCTTCACTTGCGGCCACGGCTCGTTCCGACATGATGAGAAGCTCCTGTCTGGCGTCACGTTCTTTTCTGATACGTTTCAGGAAGAATCTTATCATCACGAAAAGGAATCCCATTACCACGAGTGACAGGACGATGTTGATCACGATCACGTTGACGAAATCTTTGCTTATGGCCGTCGGCTTACTCCTTACGACCAGATACCACCCCAGGTACTCAACGTATTTCGTTACAGCGAACTCGTTTTTGTTGGTCGTCTGATAAACGTAATCGTCTTTGCCCTCATGACTTAACACGTTGCCGTCAAGCCAGGCATTCTCAATGTTTATGTCTTCGGTATCGACCTGAACAAGACCATTCTTGTCAACAAGATTGATCTTGACGTTATATTCCTTCTCTTCCTCACGGAACATCTCCTGAAGGTTGGTCATGCTGACACCGACGCCGCATACTCCGAGAAGATTACCTTTATCGTCAACGATACGCGTATTAACGAAGATCGTCCAAACATTCTTGTTCATCTCGTCACTGTCGACATCAAGGTCGTAAGGGACATTCTGGTCAACGAAAAGCTTATACCAGACATCGTGCTCGTCATTTACGGGATCGATGACCTTGTTTAAACCCTCATAAGTGTAATAGCGTTTACTGTTCTCGGAGATCAGGAAAGCAGTGTTATATCCGAGGCCTTCCTTGATGCCGCTTAGATATTTGCGCATTATCGCCTCGGATTCCTTTGGATCCATGTCTTTTTCCTTCTCGAGAAAATCTATTATGAATCCGTTGCATGCCATTGTCTTGGAAACGTTGATAGGTTCGTTGAGACTGCTCGAAATGGAGTCGTAGATGCGGTAAGTGAGCATCGTATCGAGTTCTTTCGTATTCTCGCGGGCGAGCATCGTAAGTGAATTGATGGAAACGCCGATTGCAAGGATGAAGCTTACGGAGATAGCAATAAAGACAGGCAGCATGCCCCGGTCTTTATTTTTCTTCTCACTCTTGTCCTTCATATAGCTCACCCCGCTGACTATATGTCATTATATCACGCGATCGCAGATCAAGATTTTTGCGATTCTTTAAGTTCCTTTATCAGCTTTGATTTCGCCATGAGTTCCTGATTGAGGGTCATGTTGTAACGCTCGATATCTTCAAGATGTTCCTGACGCTCGGTGTCGTCCGTGATCACAAGCAGATAACCCCTGATATCCGTTCCATCGTACAGGTCTCCCACATGGATCAGGAAGATACGCTTATCCTTGTGATAAACATGTTTGACCTCAAGATTATCTTTGCTGAACTCGTCTATCCACTTGCTGAACATATCGCGAAGCGCTTCGTTCTCAATGACGTTGTCGGCCCGGTTGGAAGCGATCTCAGGCAAAAAGCGCTTGGCAGTATCAGTGGCACTCAAATAATGCTTTTCGAAATCCATCGCGATATATCCGACCTTGCCCTCGTTCTGGATGGAGCTGATTACCATGTCTTCAACGCGGTACAGGCTGATATGGTTCATGATAAGCAGGAAGCCTATCTCATCGACAAGGTTACCCAAAGCCATCCATTCGATCTCTTTTGTGATCAAACGTCCGAGGAAGAATGCAAATATGGAGAATATCTGCATGAAAGAAGCGATCGCCAGATCCCTTTTGGACACGTTCGGTTTCTTGAACCAACCGATGAGCAAAACGATTATGGTAGCGATCAGGAAAACGATTATCTGGACGTAAAACAGCGTATGAAGCGGACCGTATTCTTTAACGAGCACCGTTACGCCGTTTCTGTGAACAATGTCAACGCTCTTGTAATAGAGATCCCAGTGTCCGACCGTAAGTGAAAGGCCGTAAATGGCAGACGGAAACAGGAACATTACAAAACGGACGATCTTGGGCACTTTGATCTGGCAGATGGACAATACGAGCATCAGGCCGATCAGAGGCAGAAAGCTTCCGCCGAGATAAAGAAATTTGTTTATCGTAACAGCTTCGCCGACGTCATTGGAGATCGCAAGCAATACATAACAAAATTGCGGGATGATGGAAACCACGAACACCATTGCATAGAGCACGGGATAGTAGTTGCGCTTGTTCCAGAAAAAGAACATACAACAGATAAGGGACAAAACACAAACGACTATATAGTAACTCAATACCATATGTTAACCACCCTCAGAAATCGGACACGCTCATGAGACGGGCGTGAGAAAAAGATATGCGTATTATAATTTATAGATCGAAGATACTCAACTGCTTATCGGGAAGTTCGTTCATGTATTTGAAGCACTCGTCAGGATCGCACATTATCCCGTTGTCC
>CAMZBB010000092.1 GCA_947304405.1 uncultured Clostridia bacterium | reverse complement strand
TTTGAATTCTCAAGCTCCTTGAAGCTGTCCTGAAACAGTTCGAAAAGACTGATATTCGCATCCATTGGCCACACCTCCGCAAAAGCTCAATATAATATTATACTACAATGCTCTGCGGCCTGCTTCTTTACGGCTTTCTGAGACCTGCCGCATTGGCCAGCATATTCTTGCGCATCCCGTCGAAATCAACCGTCACGAGCGCATCTCCGCCAACCTGTTCGACTTTGAGGATAACTCCGTCCCCGAACCTCGGATGAACGACCTTCATCCCCTCTTTCAACTGATCGGCAGTAAGCACGCCGGGATCCGCCTTCTTGGCGTTCTGCTTTTTCTTGTCGAACTGGGAAGAAAGCGCGGAAGCGATCGATTTGCGGGACGACTCGCGTTCGGGAGGCAAAGAAGACTTCTCCTCTTTTGCCCTGTTAGATCCCATGATGTACAGGAGATTCGGATCGATCTCCTTGATGAACCTGGAAGGCCTGTTGCAGCTGGTCTGACCGAAAAGCATCCTCTGCCTTGTGAGCACGATAAACATATCCTTCTTGGCTCTGGTTATCGCAACATACATGAGCCTTCGCTCCTCCTCAGTGTCATCCTCGCTCTGGATCGCTCTGTAGCTGGGGAAAACGCCTTCCTCGGTACCGATCAGGAATACCGCACCGAATTCAAGGCCCTTGGCGCTGTGGATCGTCATCAGCTTAACGAAATCATCATTGTCATCGTACGAATCACCTTCAGTGAAAAGAGATGCGTTCTCAAGATAGAGTCCTAAGATCCCTTCTGTCGTATCGCTCGTAGCTGTATCGAAAAAGAAATCGTCATCTATCTCGACCGGAACATCTTCCAATTCATCCCTGTTCGTTATCTCGATCGACTCCATGTCAACAGGCTGCGCCCTGTGGGCCTTATCATACTCTGCAGCTTCAGAAAGAAGTTCCTTCAGGTTCTCGACTCTGTCTATGATCTCACCCTTTTTCTCGCGTTCCGCGATAACGTCATCAATAATGCCCGAATGGTTCTCGACGTAATCTACGAAAGAAGCAAAATCCTTCTCGTTCTTCAGCAGTTCGTCACGCATCTCGGTGATCAGTTCAGTGAACGGGATTATCTTTCCCGCCGATCTTAACAGATCGGGGAAGCTGCGGCAGTTCAATGCTACCTCGAACATGCTTAATCCCTCGTCCATGGCTATCTGTCTGATCTTCTCGATGGTCGTGTCTCCGATGCCCCTCTTAGGCACGTTTATGATCCTCTCAAATGCAAGATTATCGGACGTATCGTTGATAAGCCTCAGATATGACAGAGTATCCTTGATCTCGCGTCTGTCATAGAATCTCATGCCGCCATAGACCCTGAACGGTATTCCCATATTGTGAAGCGCAGTCTCGATGTTACGCGACAGCGCATTCATTCTGTAGAGGACCGCGCAATCCGAATACTTGAACTTGCCCTTGTCAGCCATCATCTTGATGGTCTTAGCAACGAAAGATGCCTCACCCTGGCTGTCATCGGAAAGCATGACGACCACCTTATCGCCATCTTCGCCTCCCGTCCTCAACGTCTTGCTCTTACGTCTCCTGTTGTGCGCGATAACGCAGTTTGCGGCATTAAGGATGTTGGCAGTGGAACGGTAATTCTCCTCGAGCTTGATCACTTTGGCCCCGGGAAAATCCTTCTCAAAACTTAAGATCAGTCTTACGTCCGCGCCTCTGAACGAATAGATCGACTGGTCATCATCACCGACGACGCAGATATTGCGGTAGCCGCCCGCCAGAAGCATGACCGCCTTGTATTGCGGCATGTTGGTATCCTGATACTCGTCGACCATTATGTATCTGAACTTTGCTCTGTACTGCTCGCAGACTTCGGGATTGCCCGAAAGGAGCTTTACCATGTTGACGAGGATATCATCAAAGTCCATCGCATTATTCGCAAGGAGCTTATCCGAATATCTCTTGTAAACCTTTGCGCACACGGAACCGGACGGACTCTTGCCCTCCAGCGCCGCATATTCATCAACACTCTGAAGTTTGTTCTTGGCGCAGGATATAGCAGTAAGGATCGATTTGGGCTTATGCTGGCTCTCTGGTATGTCAAGTTCTTTCATTGAATCCCTGACAAGCTTGAGCTGGTCATCAGAATCTATTATCGAGAAATTCTTGTCATATCCGAGAAGTTCCGCGTGGCGTCTCAATATCCTTGCAAAAATGCTGTGGAACGTTCCGCACCAGAGGAACTTCGCCCTGTCGCCCACGAGCGAGGTGATCCTCTCTCTCATCTCATTGGCGGCCTTATTGGTGAACGTTATCGCAAGGATCGATGAAGGCGCTGCGTTAACATGCCTCATCAGATATGCTATGCGGTAAGTAATGACTCTAGTCTTGCCCGAACCTGCGCCGGCAAGGATCAGGACAGGGCCTTCGGTCTGGGTAACGGCTTCGCGCTGCTCGTCATTCAGGCCTTTGAGCAGATCATCACAATCAGGCGCGTCTGACGGCACCTGATTCGTCTGTCCGTATATCTGTTCAAGCTCGTCGAAAAACTCCCGGCTCCCGTTATTGTCAAATCCGTTATCAGTCAAAATCGGTTCCACTTTCTATATTTCGTCTCAACATTATATCAATAAAGACGATGAAATATGGGGACATAAATCGGACTTACTCCTCGAAAACCACCCTAAGGAGTCCTTCATTCTCTTCCGTTGCTGCCGCGCACATGCGTCTGAACTTCTGCATGTATTTGCCCATCGTAGTCTCCGGGACCGATGCGGAAGAAAAGACAATTACCCATCCTTCGCTCTGTTCAGTCAGGACGTCGTGAAGCGCATCAAGATTTGCCCCGTAGTATTCCGGGACCGGAAGAGTCTGGGCTATCTTCTTATGCAGCTCGTCAGTTGAATATACGTCTTTCAGATCTATAACAAATTCAGTCATTTCTGTCCCTCCCCGTACATCAGGGTGAAAGTTTTATAATGGTCCTTGGTGTAATATATCAGTCCGTCATTGGAGAAGACTATTCTTTTTGCGCCCCTTGAAGACTTCCCGAGCGTATTGATGTCGCATTCGGTGTAGTGTCTCCCCTTTTTCTCAGGCAACAGGCCTTCGTAATTGCCGTAACGGTCGCCGCCTATGCATTTCCCGGGCGCGTATTCCTCCAGGGAACCACCGCTCCAGCCGAGTGCTTTGGCTTCCTTCTTAGTTATATAATTCGATGGCAGTTTATTGTAAGTATGGATATACAGGGCAACGTCTTTGGCGCTGTCATAAGTTCCGTTCTCATCGACAGAAGCCTTTTGGTCAGTCTTGTCCGTTGTTTGAGAAGAAGTCTTCCCGTTCGTTTCTTCACTTTTTTCGGTGGCCTTGGTCGTCACGGAAGCAGCAGTTTCCGTAACAGCCGTAGCCGCAGTCGTGCCTGCCGGATTCTTCCGCTTGACGCATCCGGTCATCATCGAAAGCATCATGGCGCATATCACCATAAAGACAGCGATGATCTTACCGGTATTCTTTTTCAGATGTCCATACATTGCTTTATCCTCTTCCCTCTATTCCTTTAGTGAGATTTTATCACGGCTTGACCTTCCAGCGTATAACAAAGAAACAGCCCCGGTTCGACGTTATTGATAATTTCTTCATTCGGTCCCACACTCATGATCAGCTCGTGCCAGAGCCCAAAAAGTTAGGGCGCCTCTTGCGAGACGCCCCTCCTGATCAATCATTTACAGAGTGATCTTGCTTTGCGAGCGGACTTCCGCTACATCGAAGCGCGGAGGACCATAGCGAGCAAAGTGAGATTACGAATTACTTTCTGACAAGTGCCTCTGTCTCCTGAGCGATAGCGAGCTCCTCGTTTGTGGGGATGACGCATACCGTAACCTTGGAAGAAGGCTTGGAGATGATTGCTTCCTTGCCGCGCAGACCTGCGTTAACGTCAGCGTCGAACTCAACGCCCATGAACTCAAGGCCTTCGCACATTGCTTTTCTCATGTGATCGGTGTTCTCGCCGATGCCTGCAGTGAAGACGATGACGTCAACTCCGCCCATGGCAGCTGCATATGAACCGATGATCTTCTTGCCCTGATAAGCGAACATGTCGAGTGCGAGTCTTGCTCTCTCGTTGCCCTCGTTTGCAGCCTTCTCGAGATCTCTGAAGTCCGAAGAAACGCCGGAGACGCCCTGAACGCCGGACTGCTTGTTGAGGAGGTTGTCCATCTCGTCAGGTGTGAATCTCTCATTCTTCATAAGGAAAGGAACGATGGCGGGATCGATGTCGCCGGTTCTTGTACCCATGCAGATACCTGCAAGAGGAGTAAGACCCATAGATGTATCCTGGCACTTGCCGTCCTTTACTGCTGCAAAGGAAGAACCATTTCCGAGGTGGCATGTGATGATCCTGAGATCCTCATACTTCTTGCCGAGGAAATCAGCAACCCTGTGGCTTACATAGCGGTGTGATGTTCCGTGGAAACCGTAACGGCGGATGTCATACTTCTCGGAGATCTCATAAGGGAGAGCATAGGTGTAAGCCTTCGGGGGCATTGTCTGATGGAATGCAGTATCGAAAACCGCAACCTGAGGTGTGCCAGCAGGAAGAACGTCCTCGCATGCCTCGATACCGATGAGGTTTGCAGGATTATGGAGAGGGCCAAGAGGGAAGCACTCCCTGATGACTCTCTTAACATCGTCGTCAACGATAACGGAAGCGCTGTAGTACTTACCGCCGTGGAGGACTCTGTGACCTACTGCAGCGATCTCGGAAACGTCAGCGATTACGCCGTGCTCGGGGTCAACGAGAGCGTCAAGGATCATACGGACAGCGACCTTATGGTCAGGCATGGGTTCTGTGGAAACGAACTCATCCTTTCCGGCGGGCTTATATGTGAGCTTGCCGTCGATACCGATCCTCTCGGCGTTGCCCTTAGCAAGGACTGCGCCTGTGTCGATGTCGAAAAGCTGGAACTTTGCGGAAGAACTACCGCAGTTGATGACTAAGATCTTCATTAACGTTACTCCTTTATCTTATGCCTGTGCAGCCTGAGCCTGTACAGCAGTAATTGCGACTGTTCCTACGATGTCATCGGCATTGCAGCCTCTGGAAAGATCGTTGACGGGAAGTGCGA
>CAMZBB010000091.1 GCA_947304405.1 uncultured Clostridia bacterium | reverse complement strand
GAAACCGAACCGACTGAAGAGCAGGCAGAACCGGAGGAGAAGGAGCCGGAAGAATCTGCTGACGATGGAACCGCTGAGTCAAAAGAACCAAAGGCTTCTGAGACTCAAACGGAAGTGGCAAAAAAGGCTTCCGTGAAAACATACAATCTTGGCAAAAACCATAAGTGGAGCTTTGATGATTCGACGGGAACCATTACAATAAGCGGAACCGGCAAAATGCCCGGTTATACTTATGAGCATCTTCCGCCTTGGAATAGCATTAAAGACAACATAACTGCAGTCGTGATCCAAAAAGGAGTGACCTCGATTGGCAATGAAACATTCTGTAAGTGCCATAACCTTAAGGACATTACGTTTACCGGCAGTTTGAAGAGCATCGGGGAAAAAGCGTTTTGGGAATGTACTTCGCTTACCGATGTTACGGTTCCTTCCAACATAACTCAAATTGGAGATGGTGCTTTTGAAGACTGTACCGGACTTAAGACCGTCACGATCCTTGGCCGTTTGGATGCTATCAGCTTTGGCCTTTTTGCCTCTTGCGGCAATCTTGAGAGCGTTACGTTCCCGGATGGCCCGAAAGCTATTGAGTCGTACGCATTTAATTATTGCACGAGCCTTAAGAGCATAACGATCCCAAACACCGTAACCGAATTCGGCTGGGGTACGTTCGCCTATTGCGATTCTTTGACAGAAGTCACTATCCCGGGAAGCGTAAAAAAGATCGATCTGTATGCATTTTCGGATTGTAAAAAGCTAGAGAAAGTTACGATAGAATACGGTGTAAAGGAAATCGCTGTCAGTGCTTTTGCTCAATGCTATAATCTTAAGACCGTTAAGATCCCTAACAGTGTAACAAATATCGGATGTCTCTCATTTGAGGATTGTACAAAGCTCACGGAGGTAACCATTCCAAAAGAGTTATATGATTCCCTGGATTTTGATCCGTTCTACGACACCACTGTGAATAATCCGGATATTTTCAATTATCTGAATCTGTCTGATAATCCGATGAACGTCAAAGGCAAAAATGCCAAAGTCAAGTACAAGAAACTCAAGAAAAAATCGCAGACTTTGAGTGTTTCCAAGTATTTGAGATTCTGTCCGAAAGGACAGGGCGAACTGACTTTCAAAAAGTCATATGGCAACAAAAAGATAACAGTTAACAGTAAGACCGGGAAGATTACGATAAAAAAGAAACTCAAGAAGCTTACTTACAATGTAACCATCAAAGTTAAGGCAGCAGGCACTGAAACGGTTAAGAGAACCGGATGGAAGACGGTTAAATTCAAGATAAAGGTTAAGTAAGTCATAAAGACGGGCCGGCAAACAAAGGCCGGACTGAACAAAAACAAACGACCTACGGGTAAAAAACGCACATCAGTCGTTTTAACCCGTAGGTTTTTGTTTTTCGGGCACTCAAAAATCGGCTACCTATTCGATGTGCAGCCCTTTTATTTTGGGCATTTTCGGGGTAAATGCGGGCGCTTCGCCACTTTTGCCGGCATTGTGATAAAATATCGTTGATAAAATGAGAGAGAATTTGAATTTATGAGAGACAGAAACAAAAATATTCAGATACTTGAAGAGACCCTCGCCATCTGCAGCAGGGGGTATTACGGCGTAAACGGCAACCGTGCCGAGTGCAAGCTGTCAAAACTTCAGATGCCCCAGTCGGAGGTCATCCTGCCCGAAGATGAGATCCCGTCTCTCGATCAGTTCGGAAGAGGATATACCACAGAATACAGCTGTGAATACGGCGACTCGTTCGGAGCCGCAAGAAAACTTGCCGATGAAGGGAAGGAATGTATCCTTGTACTTAACTTTGCCAATGCGAGCCATCCGGGAGGAGGCGTCAGGAACGGCGCGGTAGCGCAGGAAGAAGACCTGTGCCGCAAGAGCTCTCTGCTTTACTCTCTGGAAAGCATGCAGGCAAGAAGATTCTATAACTACAACTGGAAGCAGATGACCAATCTCGGTACGAATGCCGTGATCTTAACGCCGCGAGTCGAGATCATCAGGGATGACGATAACGAGCTCCTTGAAGAGAGTGTTGTCGTCGCAGTCATGACCTGCGCCGCTCCCAACATAAGAGAGGGTCTTGCCGGCATGACGCAAGACGAGTATGAGGACATGCTCTATGACAGGATCATGAGGATGCTCATCGTTGCGGCGAGCCGCGGATACAGAAACCTTGTTTTGGGCGCATGGGGATGCGGTGCTTTCGGAAACGACCCCAAGACTGTGTCTGATCTTTTCAAGAAGGCGGCTAGAGAGACGGACGGGCTTTTCGAGACAATGGAATTCGCGATCATAAGGAACGATGACAACCCCGTGAACTATAACGAGTTCTCGCGCAATTTCAATAAATGATCAAGGAATAAGGGACGATCTAATGCAGAACGCTGAAAAGGACAAGAGATTTAAACTGAGGCAGAACATCCCGCTTCTGATCCTCTTTTATCTGGCGGGGATCTTCGCTGCCAATTTCTATATGCTTACGAGGATCGACGGAAGATTCTGGTACCTGGCGATCGCCTGCTTTGTCCTGGCTTTCGTCCTGCCGATATTCTGTGCATGGAATTTCCCGACCTTCAGGCTGAAGCTCAGTTATTACGGCGTAAAACTCTTGCTGATGTTTACCATCTCCACGGTGATATCGATAGCAGTGTTCATCGTGACGATGATCTATATCGCGAAAGAAGGTTTCAGGTCGTGGTGGCCGGCAATGGTTATTCCGTACGTGGCGGAACTGTTCTATTTCTGGGTCGGCATCATCTGTGTTTACGTCGGCTCGAAGCAGCTCGGCCTCAAATACAGAGTCATCGGCATACTTGTAGGACTTATTCCGATCGCACATCTTTTCGCGCTCGGCATAATCATCAAAAAGGTCAATTACGAGATCAAGTTCGAGTATGCGAAAAACAAACTCGACATCTCAAGAGAAAAAGACAGGGTCTGCGCTACCAGATATCCGATCCTTCTGGTCCACGGAGTTTTCTTCAGGGATTTCAACCATTTCAATTACTGGGGAAGAACTCCGAAGGAACTTGAAAGGAACGGCGCGGTGATATTCTATGGCGAGCATGAATCTGCAAGTTCCGTTCCTGAGAGCGGCAGGCAGATAGCGGCGAAAGTCATGGAGATCGTCAGCAAGTATAACTGCGGCAAAGTCAATATCATCGCGCATTCCAAGGGCGGCCTCGATTCAAGATACGCAGTCAGCAAGCTGGGGATAGCTCCTTACGTTGCATCGATCACTACGGTAAATACTCCTCACCGCGGGTGTGAGTTCGCGGATTATCTGCTCGGCAAAGCGCCTCAGAAATTAAGGGACAGCGTTGCCGCGGGCTACAATGCGGCACTCCGCAAGATAGGTGATCTCAATCCTGATTTCATCTCGTCCGTCGTCGATCTTACGGCATCGAAATGTAAAGAGCTCAACGAGGAAATGAGCGGCTTTGACATGAAGGCCAACGGTATCTATACGCAGAGCGTGGGCTCAGTTCTGGCGCGCTCTCAGGGAGGAAGGTTCCCGCTTAACATGAGCTATCTGCTGGTCAAGCATTTCGACGGAAAGAACGACGGCCTTGTCGGAGAGAAATCGTTCCCGTGGGGAGAAAAATTCACTTTCATAGAGACAACGACAAAGAGAGGCGTATCGCACGGCGACGTCATTGATCTTAACCGTGAGAACATACCGGGATTCGATGTCAGGGAGTTTTTCGTGGAACTCGTCTCAGACCTTAAGAACAGAGGGCTTTGATATCTCTTTTACAATCGGAAAGTATTCTCTGGATTGATCTTCCGGCAAGATCTTAAAGAAGCGGACAGCACACGCTTTATGGAGCATTTATGCGTGCCGTGAAGTGGTAAAATATCAGAATGAGCAACATTACTGATTACGTCCGCTGGTATAAAGACACGGGGTTCGATGCAAAGCCTTTCACAAAGGTCGATAACATCGTTCTCTGCCAGCTTTCATACATCGATTTCAAGCCTGTCCTTGGTGAAGACTATGTATCTTCCTCGGATGCGATTACCTTGTCCGAATGCATAGCAAAATTCGGCGAGATGGATATTCCGATCAGGAAACAGGCGCCTGACGACAGTGAACGCTTTACGGCCCTCGTCCGTGCCTGTGCGGAATCCGTAAGGTTCGGCAAGCTTAAGATAAGCAGATTCAAGGATGTCTACAGCGACGATTCTTCGATACAGTTCTGCACGGTGACTTTCTCACCCGCAGAAGACGGAAATGACAAAGCCTCATATGTGGCGTTCAGAGGCACGGACAGTACGATAGCGGGATGGAAGGAGGATTTCATGTTCTCCTTCACGCTGACCGGAGCGCAGAAGATGGCCGCCGAACACCTTTCATCTGAGATCGACAGGGTCGGGAAAGTGCTTACGGGCGGGCATTCCAAGGGAGGCCATCTCGCGATGTATGCGGCATCCTGCCTTGATGATGACAGATTCTCAAAGATAGTCCGCGTTTATACCAACGACGGACCGGGATTCTGTGAAGATGTTTTCCCGGAGGAAACGATCGCGAAGATAGATCCCGTTACCACGAGGATCATACCTGTGTTCTCGATCGTCGGATGCCAGTTCGAACCCCATATAACCGATTGCTACATCGTAAAGAGCGACAAGCTCATGTTAGACCAGCACGAGCTCTGTTCGTGGCAGATAGATCACGGCGAACTGTCTGATGCGGGCGAAAAAGATCCCATTTCCGTAATGCTGAATGAAGGCATCAACAGGTGGCTTAACTCGATCGATCTCAAGGACAGGAAAAAGTTCGTGGATGCGCTTTTCGATTCAATGAGTGAGGGCGGTACAAAGACTTTACAGGAGTTCTCCGATCTCGGCCTCATAGGCTGGGAGAGGGTATTCAACAGCGTCATTAAAGATGATGCGACCGTCAGGAAGATCGTTGCATCACTCCCTGACCAGGTGCTCTTTAAGGGCGATGCCGGCAAGGTCAAAAAGAAGATCACCAGATGGACCATCTACAGGCAATACATGTCGTCGGAACTCGCCAAAGGACTCATGACGATCCTGATCGGACTTACGATGACGCTGATTTCGGAAGGTTTCATCTTCGCGTTGGTGGGTACCGTACTGATAATCGTCACGACGTTTTTCGTGAGCGCCACGATAAGAAGGCTCATCAAGGACAA
>CAMZBB010000090.1 GCA_947304405.1 uncultured Clostridia bacterium | reverse complement strand
CGAAGTTGGCCGGCCTTGCCTTGGTCAGCTTGTTGGTGATCATGGGATCGAGATAAGACTCGTGATTCGAGATAACTATGATCGGACCCTCATGGTTTACGAACTCCATGTCGGGCTTGACCTTGATGTGAGTAAATGCACAGACGATAGGAACGATTATGCGTGAGCCGAGGAAACTGAAATAGAACGGCCTCGGAAAACACCCGATATCATAATCGCGCGGCGCTTTCGCCCTGTCTCTTGCGGTTGTCGCCGGTTTATCACCCGCAGCCGGCACCGCATTCGGCTTGGTATTTTCTGACATTTATATGTACTCCGAAGAATATTTAAAAGATAAAGCGAGAGTTATTATACAGATTTTGTGTGCGAAAATAAAGTGCACCCGGCTTGCAAATGCAATATCCGGGCGCATTTCAGGTCAAATTTCTTTTACTTGTCAGAGCTCTCTCAGGCTTTCTCTTCGATCTTGTCTCCTGCAGTATCTTCGTTTTTCGAGGGAAGCTCGCCGCCGTCCCTGATAACGATGACTTTTCCGCCTTCTTCAGCAGCGCCGGAAGCAAGGAGCGCATCGGGATCCGTAGTCTCCACCGCATCGATCACCGCAAGGTGTCCGGGCTTCACGATGCCGTCGAGCATGGCTTCCGAGAACCTGTCCTCAACCATCGAGGTAATGACTCTCTTGAGCGGTCTTGCACCGTACTGCGGATCGTAGCCCTTGCGTGCAAGGAGTTCTTTCGCGCTGTCGGTAAGGCTGATCTCCATTCCGAGATCCTTGATCCTCTTTCCGACCTGGTTCATCAGGATATCAACGATCTTGATGAGTGCTTCCTTGCCGAGCATACGGAAGAATATGATCTCATCGACACGGTTGACAAACTCGGGCGAGAACGATTTCTTGAGCTCATCGATGACAACCTTCTTGGCTTCATCGTATGACTTTCCGCCGTAAAGCCCTTCTCTCGAGAGCTCATCGGTATCCTTTTCATCCTTCATCGAGAAGCCGATCTTGCGGCCTTCGGAACCGGTCAGCATCCTTGCTCCGATGTTGGATGTCATGATGATTATCGTATTCTTGAAATCGACTACCCTGCCGTGACCGTCCGTCAGACGTCCGTCATCCAGGACCTGGAGCATCGTGTTGAAGATCTCGGGGTGAGCCTTCTCGATCTCATCGAAAAGAACGACTGAATAAGGATGTCTTCTGACAGCCTCCGTCAGCTGGCCGCCCTCGTCGTATCCGACGTATCCCGGAGGCGCTCCGATAAGTCTTGATACATCGTGCTTTTCCATGTATTCGGACATATCGATCCTGATGAGCGCATTCTCGTTTCCGAACATGACTTCCGCAAGAGCCTTTGCAAGCTCGGTCTTACCGACGCCGGTAGTACCGAGGAAGATGAACGTTCCGGAAGGCTTCTTGTCGTCTTTGAGGCCGAGTCTTCCGCGGCGGATCGCCTTGGAGATGGCTGTGACCGCTTCATCCTGGCCAATGACTCTCTTGCCGAGCTCGGACTCGAGGCTCTTAAGCTTGTCGGCGTCACTTTCGGTGATCTTCTTGACCGGGATCCCCGTCCACTTTGCAAGAACATCAGCGATATCGTCAACGGTAAGCGTACCCGTAAATCCGCCCTTGTCAGGTTCGGTCTTTGCCTTAAGTTTTGCAAGACGGGCCTTCTCGGCCTCCTCCTGCTCCTTGTATTTCTGTGCAGCCTCGAACTCCATCGCATCGGATGCGGCTTTCTTGGCTTTTTCCATCTCTGCGATCTTGTCCTCTAATTCCTTCTGAGCCTTTGAATCGGCATAGTTCAGGCGCTTTGCAGCCGCAGCCTCATCAACAAGGTCGATCGCCTTGTCGGGCAGGAATCTGTCAGAAACATAGCGGGATGAAAGCATTACCGACTGCTCCAAAACATCGTCCGGAATGTGGACCTTGTGGTGGTCTTCGTATTTCGGACGGAGTCCCTTCATGATGGCTATCGCATCAGGGATTGAAGGCTCCTCGACCATGACCTTCTGGAAACGTCTTTCGAGTGCATGATCCTTCTCGATGAATTTTGTGTATTCGTCTAAAGTCGTTGCACCGATGACCTGAAGTTCGTTCTTTGTAAGGAGCGGCTTCATCAGGTTCGCGGCATCCATTGAACCGCCTCCTGAACTCTCTCCGGCACCTACGAGAGTGTGGATCTCATCGATGAAAAGGATGACGTTGGGATCTGATACCGCTTCATCGAGCATGTTCTTGATTCGCTCTTCAAAGTCGCCTCTGTACTTTGAGCCTGCGACCATCGAGCCTATCTCCATGCTGTAAACTATCTTGCCCTTTATGATGTCAGGCACGTCGTCGTTTGCGATCTTGAGCGCCAGGCCTTCAGCAATGGCGGTCTTGCCGACACCGGGGTCACCTACGAGACAAGGGTTGTTTTTCGTGCGGCGGATAAGGATCTGCATGACGCGGTTGATCTCTTCCTCACGGCCGATGACAGGATCGATCTTGCCTGCTTTGGCAAGTTCGGTAAGGTTCTTTCCGAATTTATCGAGCGTCTTGTGTCCGCCTTTTCCGCCCTTGCCGTTCTTTCTCGGCATGGGAGCTCTTCTTTCAGAAGGACCGTCATCACCCTGATCGTCAGGACCGCCGAACGGGTCTTCGTTATCGTCAGACTCGTCCGATGATGTCATGTTGTCGTTAAACGTGTTTATGAGCGAATTCCTGAGTCCTTCGAGATCGGCGCCTGCCGCTTCTAACGCATCAAAGATCTCATTGTGCGTGCTGACTTTTCTCGAAATGATAACGAAAAGGATGTGCTCAGGGCCGACGGCTCCTCTTCCGCCTGTCCTTCTCGAGAGTTCGGCAGCGTTTGCGAAAAGCCTTCTCACATCGATCCTGAGATTCGAGAATGCCTTGTCTGCCAGGGGCTTTATCGCTTCATCATCGATCTCATAATCGCCGTGGATACCGAGCTTCTCGAGTATCACGCCGACATTCGGGACGTTCTCCTCGATCGTCTCTTTGGCCGGGGAATCAGTAATGCATAACGCTGCGAAAAGGATAGTATCCCTTATGAGCGAAGTATGTCTGTCATCTGCAATCAACTGTGAGTGCGCGAGTACACGCGCCGTATCTTCCGATATCCTCATGTTAATCATCTCCCTTCAGTATTTTCCTGATCCTCTCAGCCCTCTTCTTCTGAGACGTCTGTGTATTTATCTCGTTGCGGCGCTGCTGTTCCCAGCAGATCTCCTGAGTGATCGTATTTAACATCTTCCATTTGCAGTCGAATTCCCTCGAATCGTCGTAATCCCTGTAAAGCCTCAGCCAGCAGACCGAATCGAGTGCTTCTCTCCTTGACATCAGAGACGCAAACCTCAAAAGTCCGTAAGCCCTTCCGTAGAGGTCTTTCATCTGTGTCTTCTTCTTTGTCGCGAACTGCTCGCGGCACGCCCTCTCTGCCTTCATGACGTCTTCGATAAGCATCTCGCCGCGCGAAAGGATATCCTCTTCGGATACGCCAAGCGTGCTGACGCTCGCGATGATGTAAACTCCGGATTCATTGAGTTCACCCTGCTCTGCGAAAGGATAGATCGTCCACTCGTACTGTCCTACCCTCTCCCTGAGAGCTGTGATACCGCCTTCCGTTTTCGCTATCGCGGGAATGGCCACGGTGTAAAGTATCCTGAGGCCCGTACCGGTCAGCTTGACGCTGGAGGTAAGGAATCCGTATTTATCGGAATATGCGATGTCGAGCTTCTTCTCCAGTTCGACTGCAGCTTTCTCTGCCAGATCGTAAGCTCCGATGTCGTGTCCGGCTGCCTGCGCCTTAATGGTCAGGTGTTCATTGTTGCCGACGGCGATCGAAAGACCGAAATCGTCATTGTAGTAGATTGCTTTTCTGTCCGGTGAGAAAAGGAGCGAACCGTCGCGCCCCGATATCTGAGCCTTCATGAGCGTCACCGCATCTCCGCTGTTAACTATGTCCGTTGCCAGACCGCCCGAGAAAACGCTCCTGTCGATCACCGAATCGACTTTGGAAAGGAGGCTCTTTGCATCCTTGTCATCCATCTTGGAAGGAAAATTATAACCTTTGATGTTGCGGACCAGGCAGACCTTCGTTGACAGGACGACATCCTCGTCACGGCCCTCTTTCTCATACCACATCTTCATATCAGTTTCCTTCCTTTCTTCCCTTAAGTTCGTCTCTGAGTTTTGATGCAAGAACATAATCTTCGTTTTCCGCGGCGAGCTTGATCCCGTTTTGGAGCTCTTCGTCACTCAGCATCCCGAGATCCGCCTTGGCAAGCTTCGCAAGCAGAGCGGCGCCGTCCGCTGCCTTTTCGACAGTTTCAGCCTCGTTCGTCTGTTCGGGCTTTGCCTCTTCCTCTTTGACGTCGGGCACGGCTTCAGGCTCTTCACTCTTAACAACGTCAGATGAACCTTTTCCGAGACGCGCAAACTCGGCATTCTGTCCCGGAAGCCTTCCGCCGTAGGTACTCTCACCCTGCTGCTTGAACATCTCTTTGACGATGTAATCATTAAATGTGTTGTAGCACTCGATGCAGCCGAGGCGTCCCTTCTTCTCGAAATCCCTCAGCGTCATTCCGCACTTGGGGCATGACAGGGCGCTGTTGCCGAAATCAAGTTCGTTCATCTGCATTAACGTGCTCGCAAGCTCATCAAATGGCGAAAATGCAGACCCGATCATCTCTTCAGGACTCCTTAAGAATCTGCCGTATCCCATGAGTCTTGCGCAGTTCTCGCAGTACGGCACATCGTTTATCTTGATTATCTTGTTTGTGAGTTCAGCTCCGCATCTCTCGCATCTCATACTTTTTTCTCCTTATATGTGAATTCTATTCCGCTATCATCAATCCCAGAATCGCATTCCTGAAAATGTCAGCTCTTAAGACCGCCCTTATATCCGAATCAACTTTAGACAATGCCCTGTCCGAGACCGCCGCCATAATGGCCGTACCCTCTTTCGGCGTGATCGCTCCGACCGAGACCGCATTGGTAAGCAGCGTCTTTGCCTGCTGCTGCGACAGGTCATCGCCCACCGCATCAAGTATCGCCTGCAGATAATGCTCCGGACCTGCGTGGCTGACCCTCGTTATCGTGATCTGGCCTCCGCCGCCCCTGCGGCTCTCGACTATGTATCCGTTTCCGCTCGAAAACCTTGTCGAAAGAACATAAGTTATCTGTGAAGGCACACAATTCGCCTGTTCGGCAAGCTGGCTGCGGCTGATGACAGCTTGGCCGTCATTCTCGTCGATCATTGCCTTTATCATCTGTTCAATGACGTCAACAAGTCTTGCCATTCAAATGCCTCCTTCCGACTTTGATGTTATTTGATTTTGACTTTGACTATCTTTGACCAATCAAATTATGATACTCTCCCGTCTGATTGTCAACTGGTTTTTGAGGACATGCAAAACGGGCTGCCTCGTAAGTGCATTTCAGCTTATAACACCGGATAATTCGATATAACTGAAATACCGACAAAA
>CAMZBB010000089.1 GCA_947304405.1 uncultured Clostridia bacterium | reverse complement strand
TGGTGTAGCTGACAGTGTTGGATTCCTTCTCTTCACGTGCTGCGAAGAACTTCTCAGCAACCTGAGGGAAAGCGATGTAGGAGAGAACATCCTCGTCGGAACGGGCCTTGTCGCCCAATTCCTTCTTGGTCTTCTCGAAAACGGGCTCTAACGAATCAGCATATCTGCCCTGAACGAGCTCTTCGGGCTTCCAGCATCTGTCGATGAGTTCCTGGTTGACTTCGCCCGGTGCTCTGCCGTACTCGCCTCTTAAGTAAGCCTTGATCTCCTTGGAGATGTTCTTGTAGCGCTCACCGAGGAGAACGTTCTGAACTGCCTGGTTACCGACCATCTGTGAAAGAGGTGTAACGAGCGGGGGATAACCCATGTCCTTACGGACTGCAGGGATCTCAGCAAGAGCTTCGTCGAACTTGTCGAGAGCGTGCATATCCTTGAGGTTAGCGATCATGTTGGAGAGCATTCCGCCCGGAACCTGATACTTGAGGATGTCAGCCTTGATGCCCATGACTGTGGGGTTGAGGGTTCCGTTGTCGAGGAACTTCTTCCTGACGGGAACGAAGAAATCAGCGATCTCCTTGAGTTTGTCCATATCAAGACCGGACTCGTAGCCGAACTGACCCATTGTGTAAGCCATCGTTTCCGTGCAGGGCTGTGATGTGCCGCCTGCCATTGTGGAGATAGCGGTATCGATACCGTCGACACCTGCTTCGATAGCCTTCATGAGGGTCATCGGGCCCATGCCTGTGGTGTGGTGAGTGTGGAAGAAGAGAGGCACCTTGATCTTTGCGTCCTTGATGGCCTTGATGAGATCATATGCTTCCTTAGGTGAGCAGATGCCCGCCATGTCCTTGATTGCGATGGAGTCAACGCCCATGCTCTCAAGCTCTTTGCACATCTCAACGTACTTCTCGATGGTATGTACGGGGGAAGTTGTGTAGCAGATGCAGCCCTGTGCATGCTTGCCGCACTTCTTTACTTCGTCAATGCAGACTTCAATATTGCGGAAATCGTTGAGAGCATCGAAGATCCTGAAGATGTCCATGCCGTTCTCGGCAGCCTTGCGGCAGAAGAGACGGACTACGTCATCCGGATAGTGCTTGTAACCTAAGATGTTCTGGCCGCGGATGAGCATCTGCAGAGGAGTCTTCTTGCAGACAGCCTTGATCTTTCTGAGCCTCTCCCAAGGATCTTCGTCCAGATATCTGAGGCATGAGTCAAACGTTGCGCCGCCCCAGCACTCGAGCGAGTAGTAGCCGGCGTTGTCCAGAGTCTCAAGGATGCCCTCGAAATCGGAGAAAGGCATACGTGTTGCAATAAGTGACTGCTGAGAGTCGCGCAGCACGGTTTCTGTGATTTTTACTTTCATATTGAAGTCACTCTCCTTTATAATAAATAACCTTACCAAGTATAAAGGCTTTGTCCTGATAAGTGAATAGCAAATTTTATCATTTTATCTTGACGATTTTGGCTTCAAAACGCTTTGTTTTTCGAAAAAATAGCCGTTTACATTCAAAAAGCACGGGTGTATACTTAATTGCTCGCAAAGGGGACTTTGTGCCTCTATTTGTGCGCAAATCTTAAGAAAGGAGATGTATTGATGCCAACGTTCAATCAACTTGTCAAGACCGGAAGACAGGATAAGACCTATAAGTCTGCTTCCCCTGCACTTCAGTTCTCGATGAACACCATCAGGAACAAGCAGACAGATCTTGATTCACCCCAGAAGCGTGGCGTTTGCACAGTTGTTAAGACAACGACACCTAAGAAGCCTAACTCGGCTCTTCGTAAGGTTGCGCGTGTACGTCTTACCAACGGCTACGAAGTCACGGCTTACATTCCGGGTATCGGACACAACCTTCAGGAACACTCTGTTGTTCTGATCAGAGGCGGACGTGTCAAGGACCTTCCTGGTGTGCGTTATCACATCGTCAGAGGCACGCTGGATACAGCAGGTGTAGCTGACCGCAAGCAGGGCAGATCCAAGTACGGTGCAAAGAAGCCGAAGGCCGCGAAGGTTAAGAAGTAATCCTGTTTATATGAGCAGGATATGGACATAAGTGATCAGTACATTGTTCATATAAACGGGACATGTCACGGATGACACTTACACGGGTCCAATAACTGAATCGTGAGTACCTATGGTTTCAAGAATTTTTTGATAATCATGTTAGGAGGGAAGCAAAGTGCCAAGAAAAGGCAATACCCCAAAGAGGACCGTTCTTCCTGATCCGGTCTACAATGATATCAAGGTGAGCAAGCTCATCAACAATATCATGCTGGACGGCAAGAAGGGCGTAGCCCAGAAAATCACATACGACGCCTTTGACATCATCAAAGAGCGCACGAACGAAGAGCCTCTTGAAGTTTTCTACAAGGCTCTTGAGAACGTAATGCCCACCCTCGAGTGCAAGGCTCGCCGTGTCGGCGGTGCCAACTATCAGATCCCTATGGATGTTAAGCCTGACAGAAGACTTACCCTGGGTCTGCGCTGGATCGTCCAGTACTCGAGAAACAGGTCTGAGCGTACCATGAAGGAGCGCCTTGCGGCTGAGCTCATGGATGCAGCTAACGAGACCGGCGGCGCATTTAAGAGAAAAGAAGAAATGCACAGAATGGCTGAGGCTAACAAGGCTTTCGCGCATTTCAACCGCTAATTATCCGGATAAGAAAGGGACATTAATACTATGGCAACTAGAGCATATCCGCTTGAAAAGACCAGAAACATCGGTATTATGGCTCACATCGACGCCGGTAAGACAACAACAACCGAGAGAATTCTTTATTACTCCGGCGTTAACCGTAAGATGGGTGAGGTTCACGAAGGTGCTGCTACCATGGACTGGATGGTTCAGGAGCAGGAGAGAGGTATCACGATTACCTCCGCAGCTACAACAGCTCCCTGGAAGGGCCACAGAATCAACATCATCGACACTCCCGGCCACGTTGACTTCACAGTAGAAGTTGAGCGTTCACTCCGTGTACTCGATGGTGCCGTTACGGTTATGTCTGCAAGAGGCGGCGTTGAGCCGCAGACGGAAACAGTCTGGAGACAGGCTGAGCACTACGGTGTTCCGAGAATGGTTTTCGTCAACAAAATGGACATCATAGGCGCTGATTTCGATCACGTCTGTGACATGATCAGAGATCGTCTCAAGAACAACCCCGTAGCCATCCAGTGCCCTATCGGCAAGGAAGACAACTTCACAGGAATCATTGACCTTCTTACTCTCCGTGCAGAGGTTTACACTTCTGAGGATGGTAAGGAATACGAGGACCGCGAGGTTCCCGCCGACATGCTCGAAATGGTCAAGGCCAAGAGAGAAGAGATGGTCGAGAAGATCTGCGAGACAGATGATGACCTTACAGAGAAGTTCCTCGAAGGCGAGGAGATCTCTAACGAAGAGCTCAAGGCAGCTCTCAGAAAAGCAACCTGCGAGTGCAAGCTCATCCCGGTTACCTGCGGAACATCGCTTCGTAACAAGGGCGTTCAGATGCTGCTCGACGCTATCGTCGACTACATGCCTTCACCTCTCGACGTTCCCGCTATCAAGGGTGTTAACCCTGAGACCGAGGAAGAAGAGGAGAGACCTTCTTCTGATGAAGAGCCTTTCTCTGCTCTCGCATTCAAGATCGCTACTGACCCGTTCGTCGGTAAGCTCTGCTTCTTCAGAGTTTATTCCGGCGTCATGATGGCAGGTTCTTACGTTCTTAACTCTTCAAAGAACAAGAAGGAGCGTATCGGACGTATCGTTCAGATGCACGCTAACGAGCGTAAAGAGATCACTGAGGTTTTCTCCGGTGATATCGCTGCTGCTATCGGTCTTAAGGACACGACAACAGGTAACACACTCTGTGATGAGGATCATCCTATCATCCTCGAGTCCATGGAGTTCCCTGAACCTGTTATCGAAGTAGCTATCGAACCTAAGTCAAAGGCTTCACAGGAGAAGATGCTCATCGCTCTCCAGAAGCTTGCTGAAGAAGATCCGACCTTCCGTACCTACACGAACCAGGAAACAGGTCAGACGATCATTGCCGGAATGGGAGAGCTCCATCTCGACATCATCGTTGACAGACTTTTCCGTGAGTTCAAGGTCGAGGCAAACGTAGGCGCTCCTCAGGTTTCCTACAAGGAGACCATCAGGAAGACCGTCGAGGCCGAGGGACGTTTCGTACGTCAGTCCGGTGGTCACGGTCAGTACGGCGACTGCTGGCTCAGACTTGAGCCCCAGGAACCGGGCAAGGGCTACGAGTTCGTCGACGCAACAGTCGGCGGCTGCATCCCGAAGCAGTTCATCGCACCTATCGATGCCGGTATCCAGGAAGCTATGGGCGCAGGCGTACTCGGCGGATTCCCCGTTGTTGACGTTAAGGTTACCGTTTTCGACGGTTCTTACCACGATGTCGACTCCTCGGAAATGGCGTTCAAGATCGCAGGTTCCATGGGCTTCAAGGCCGGTATGCAGAAGGGCGATCCGTGCCTCCTCGAGCCTATCATGAAGGTAGACATCGAAGTTCCGGACGAGTACCTGGGTGACGTTATCGGCGGCGTAAACGCTCGTCGTGGCAACATCAAGGACATCGAGCCTATGAACGGTTCACAGCAGATCCATGCTGAGGTTCCGCTCGCAAACATGTTCGGTTATGCAACAGACCTGAGATCCACAACCCAGGGTCGTGGTACTTTCGTCATGCAGATCAGCCACTTCGCTGAGACACCGAAGAGCATCATGGAAGACATCCTCAAGAGGTAATGTCTTCCGACCGGACGCTTTGACCGGCGCAGCCAAATAAATACTTTATTTTCTTGCATTCATTGTTGAAAGTGGTGCGGAAAATATGTAAAATGTTGTTTATCGCTGTATTGATCTAAAGCGTCAAAACAAATTTGATTCATTAATTCTTAGGAGGAATTAAAATGGCAAGAGAAAAGTTTGTACGTAGCAAACCGCACGTAAACATCGGCACCATTGGTCACGTTGACCACGGTAAGACCACACTCACAGCTGCTATCACAAAGTATCTTTCTTTCGTTGGCGGCGCTAAGTTCGAGGATTATTCCCAGATCGACAGCGCACCGGAGGAGAGAGCTCGTGGTATCACGATCAACACAGCACACGTTGAGTACGAGACAGAAGCTCGTCACTATGCACACGTTGACTGCCCTGGCCACGCCGACTACATCAAGAACATGATCACCGGCGCTGCTCAGATGGACGGTGCTATCCTCGTTGTTTCCGCTTCTGACGGCCCGATGCCTCAGACACGTGAGCACATCCTTCTCGCTCGTCAGGTTGGCGTTCCTTACATCGTTGTATTCATGAACAAGTGCGACCAGGTTGACGACGAAGAGCTCCTCGAGCTCGTTGAGATGGACATCCGTGACCTCCTCAACCAGTATGACTTCCCTGGTGATGACACACCTATCATCCGTGGTTCTGCTCTTGCAGCTCTCGAGTCTACATCTACAGATCCTAACGATGCAGTTTATGCTTCCATCAAGGAACTCATGGATGCAGTTGATTCTTACATCGCTACACCTGAGCGTCCTATCGACAAGCCTTTCCTTATGCCTGTTGAGG
>CAMZBB010000088.1 GCA_947304405.1 uncultured Clostridia bacterium | reverse complement strand
CCGGAGAAAACGCTCCTGTTCTACATGGTGATAGTCGGAACCGTGGCCACGATCGACGGCTGTATCAGATCCGTGCTGTCATTCCACAAGAAAAACGGGGGCGCTTCAAAGGTCAAATGATGCCCTCCATGTGATATAATAAACCCATAATAACCGGGGAGGTGTGCTTACTATGGCAGATTACGATAACGTTGAAGTAAAGGAAGCTGAAGAAAAGGCTAAGGCTGCTGAAGCCGCTGCCGAGGAAGCAAGGAAAGAGGCTGAAAGAATAGCCAAGAAGGCAAAGGAAGAAGCCGAGGCTAAGAAGAAGGCCGAAGAAGCTGAAAAGGAAGCCGCTGCCAAGGAAGCTGCCGCAAAGGCCGAAGAAGAAAAGAAAGAAGCTGACAAGCGCGTACAGGAAGCTAAAGCAGCTGCTGAAGCTGAAGCGCAAAAGGCTGAAGAAGCAAAGAAGCAGGCTGAAGCCAAGAAGGCTGAAGAAGACGCTGCAAAGGCTCAGGCCGCCGCAGCAGCCGCTGCCGCAGCTGCTCAGAAGCAGCAGGAAGCCGCTGCCGCAAAGGAAGCTAAGCGCAAAGAGAAGAAGGCTAAGATCCAGGCACTCAAGGATCAGTGCCCTGCGCAGTACAAGCCTCTCGGAACATCGGTTTATTTCTGGGTCGGTATCTTCTGCTGGCTGCCGTTTATCGGAATCCTTGTCACGCTCATTCTCTCGATATTCCCAAAGAATAAGAACCTCAAGTGTTTTGCACGTTCCAAGCTGGCTTACTACATCATCATATTCATCGCCTGCCTCATCATCACTCTCGTGGCCGGCTATGTGATCCCAGAAGACAGCAAGATCGAGATCGGCAATGCGCTCCTCAAGATCATGCGTTCAGTCGGACTTGCAGTATAACTTTGTACTTTAAGCCATATTGATTTTTCGCGGGCCCTTCGGGGCCCGTTTTTGTTTTCTTCTTTTTATCCCTGTGTCGCGTGTTTGTAACATTGTTAATCTAAAATGAACTTGTAATGTAATTGTCCGTATTGTCGGCAGAAGGGGAACAAGTTTATGGATGAGAAGTTGATTTCCAAGAAAGATCTTTTGAATCTTGAGCAGATTTCGTATGGTACGCTGTACCGCTGGAAGAGGCAGGGACTGATCCCTGAGAACTGGTTCATTCATAAGGCTACGGATATCGGCCAGGCCACGTTCTTCCCGGAAGAGAAGATCCTTTCCAGGATCGACCGCATCAAAGAGCTCAAGAATGAGCTTTCAGTCGATCAGATGCAGGAGCTTTTCTCTGCCAACGTTGAGAGTTTTAAGATCCCGCTCAAGGACTTTAAGGAGCTCGAGATGGTAGGCAAGATGTCCATTACGGCATTTTCCGCAGTATTCCCAGAGAAAGATCTCCTGGATTTCAATGACGTTTTCGGTATGTATGTCGTTGACAACCTCATGAGACAGTCGGGAATCTATCTTGAAGACGCAAAGCAGGTGTTAAAGCTCCTGTGCAAATATCTCTCAGTCGAAGCTTCAAAGGATTATCAGCTCCTGCTTCTTAGAAAGCTCGGAGTGCCTATGACGGTGCTCGTAAGGGGCGACGAGGGAATCCTGCTCGAAGACAATACCGAGGTCATTGCCTGCGCAAATCTCGGCGAGTTTGAAGAAGCCCTCAAAGATCAGCTTATCGCTTAATATCAGTCATGTCTGCGAGATCATCCGACAACGAAATCTCCCAGGTCCTTTCGGTAATGTCAGAACCGACAAGGATAAAGATAATCCGGTTGATATCGGGTTCGGGTGAGCTGCGCTCGATAGATCTTCTTCCCGAGTTTGAGATAACCCAGCCCACGCTGTCGCATCATCTTAACCTGCTTCTCGAAAATAACGTGCTGACGGCACGCAAGCAGGGCAGATACGTCTATTTCTCGATCAACAGGGCAACGTTGGGCCTGGTGGCCGAACTGATGGCGGGGATCGCATCGGGGAAGGTCTCCAAGCCCGTAGCTAAGAAGAGCGGCTCTGCCGCTGCTTCCAAGAAGGAAGACAAAGAAGAGAAATCCGTCATTAAGGTCAAGCCTGAAAAGGACAAGTCCGGAAAAGTCAGGAAAGACAAGGACAAGAAGGACAAGGACAAAAAGAAAAAAAAGAAAGACAAGAAAGATAAGAAAAAGAAAAAATGATCGTACTCTTTCTTTTGTTTTTGATCAAGTCACGTTCGCGCTCATTATGAGTTTGGTTTGAGACCGCCATACGGCAAAGAAACCGTCAGAATAGAACTGCTTCCGATATATATAACAGTAACGAGCCGATGAGGTTGATCAATATCAGCACGGCTGACATAAGTATGTGTGTTCGCTTCTCCGTGACGATAGTGGCGATATATTCCCTGACGAAAGCATTGATCCAGTAATAACTCTTGGTCTTGCTTCCGATCCCTTCAACTCTTAACCCCAGCTTATATGCCTGCATTCCTGATCTGAACACGTGATAATTTGTGGTACAGAAGGCAATGTTGAAAAAGTCGGAACCGTGGTATTTGCGGATAAGTTGATGCGCGAACCTGAAATTCTCCTCGGTCGTAGTTGACAGGGTCTCGGGGAGGATCTCACTTTCAGGGATTCCCTGTCCGATCAGATAGCGTTTGATCGCTTCGCCTTCGGAGATGATCTCATCTGACCCTTTTCCGCCTGAAGGAACAAAAACAATGGGTCTGCCCAAACGGTTCTTCTGCATTTTCGCAAATTCGATGGCGCGGTCTGCCCTGGACTTCAAAAGCGGAGTAAGCGTGCCGTCCTTTCTGAGCTGGCAGCCGTGAATGATGATGAAATCCTTGTCAAATCTCGGTATGTGTCTTGCGGTCTTGATGCCGGTCAATATCGTGCCTAACAGAATGCACTCGAGGTAAGCCACGATAGAGAAGATCGTGTTCTCGAGGAATAATTCAAAATAGCGTCCCGTACCTCTTTCATAATGGACATCGATCAGACTGGAATTCTGCAAGATGTCGCCGATAAAGAAAGGAAGTACCGCACCGATGCCGAGCACAAGGCCCAATAACATGCCCAGCATATTGCGCCACGTTACGCCTTCATTCCTGATGAGTCTGATGTTAGAGACGGTAACAAAAACAGTGGTGATCAGGATCAAGGGCAAAGTGAAGAGTACAAATCCCTGAGAAGAGCTCATTGCCTGGAAAAACGCACCGTTGATGCCGTTCCTGTAAAGCAGTGACTTGATTTGGGAATATATGAAGAAGACCGCGAAAATGATAAGTCCAAGATAAAGAACATTGTCGTAACTGTAGAAGTTGTATTTCTCAAGACTGAAGTATTTAACGATCAGACTTACCAGCAGGATCAGAAGATAGAGCACGACGCAGAAGATAAGAACGCTTGAGCCTTTTGAGTTGCCGAAGTAATTGTCCTGGGTTATCACGCCGTTGTTATGCACATAGAAAATGGCGATGCCCGGATTGTCAGGGCAGTCGATCGAGAGATATACCTTTCCCGGAGACACCGACTTCAATCTAATGATAAGATTGCGCTCGGAAGCCGACCATCCTGTGATCTCAGCCTTTCCGACAGAGTCATCGTCGATCCTTACAGAGGTGATCCCCGATGAAGAATTGAGGTCTTTGCGGACATAGTCATACGTACTGCCTACGGCCGTGATATAGACATAGCCGAAAACGGCCACGAGGACCGCAAGGATCAGGAAAAAATACTTTTTGACAAACCGCATTACCATACAGATAAGGAGTATAGCTTAAAAGTCATCCGAAGTGGGCGCCGTTTCGGGGAAAACAGCAGGATTCTAAATAAATTCTAATCAATCCTATATATTTTTCTTCAGGAACATATCATAATATTTTTATCACTTCGTATTTTTGTCCGGTGAAACGTGAGGAGGGGCGAAAAATGAAAAAAGTTCTGGCACTTTTACTTACGGTATTTTTGCTTTTCGGAACGTTTGCTTTATGCAGCAATGCGGATGCAAAACAGTATATTGACGGGGAAGAACCGGCGGTCACCAGGATGACTTTCGGAAACGGACCTGTCCACATAAACCTCATGTCATACTCGAACGAAGTTGCGGGTATGGTTCAGAACTACATCAAGAGAAATCCGGAATTCGGAAGAAAGTACACGGTTTCAGCCACGATAGTCCCGACTGACGGCGGACAATACCAGAGCAGCCTGGATGCTGCACTCAAGAAAAACGACGTTGACATGTATGTGGCGGAACAGGCTTTCATTACCAAGTATGTAAGCGGCGATATGTCAGAATATGCGGCTTCTTACTATGAGCTCGGGCTTGAGACCGATGATGCGATCAGAGATGCGCAGATCGCACAGTATATTGTCGACGTTGGCACCAGAAGATCCGACGGTAACGTTGTTGCCCTTGCTTATCAGGCTTCCGGATGTGCTTTGATCTACAGGGCTTCCATTGCGAAGGAAGTTTTCGGAACAGATGACCCGGATGTTATCGAAAAAGAGGTCGGAGGCGGTACCGGCCGTCTTGATGATTTCTGGAATGCTTCCATTAAGCTCGGTGCAAAAGGATATCCGATAGTCTCGAGTATCGATGATATCTGGCGCATGGTCGAGTATAATTCTTCTTCCGCCTGGGTCTCCGGAAAGACTGTAACGGTTTCGCCGGAAAAGCTGGCGTATTTCGATTATGCCAAGGCCATTAGGGATAGAGGCTGGAGCAATGAAACGGGACAATGGTCAACCGGATGGTATAACGACATGGGCGGCAAGTCCCAGGATGGAAAGAGCAACAAGCCAGCGTTTTGCTTTATCGGACCTGCCTGGCTGATGCAGTTCGTAATGGTTGGTTACAGCGAAGGAAATACCATAGGACAAGGAACTTACGGAGACTGGCGCGTCTGTCAGGCCCCTCAAAAAGCCTTCTGGGGAGGTACCTGGCTGTTTTCGAGCAGGAGAGCGTGCAGTGATCTCGACAAGAGGGCCGGCATGGCTGAACTCATAAACTGGATCACGCTTGACACTTCCAAGAGCGGACTGCAGTACCTTTGGGCAAACGGGCAATATGATGGCACGAAAAACGTAAAGGACACAGTTGCTTCCGCTAAGGTCATGTCCAAATCTGACGGCAAACTTGATTATCTCGGCGGGCAGGATATGTATCCGACATTTATCAAGGCCAACGAAGGCATCAGCGGACAAAATGTTACTTCGTACGACGATGCCATTTCCAGCATTTTTAAAGAGGCGGTTCACCGTTATGCGTTCGAAGGGGAATCGTATGCAGAAGCAATTAAGTATTTCCAGAAAGACATCACGAGCGATCTGGGATTCAACATTATTGAAGTAGCTGACCGTCCGACTGTCGTCATCCCGGATATGGTAAAAGAACCCGGAAACACTCCCGATACAAGTCCGGACGAGCCTGTCGAAAAGGCCGGCAACAGTATGCTCCTGATCATAATCTGCATAGCGGCAGGCGCTGTGCTGATCATCGCCGGCCTGATCGTGACAATCGTCATTATCGTGAATTCAAAAAAGAAGAAGGCTAAAGCTCAACCCGCGGCGTTGCAGTACCCCGTTCAGCCCGCTGCGCTTCAGCAGCCGCAGGCCGCGCCGCAACAGCTTCAGTATC
>CAMZBB010000087.1 GCA_947304405.1 uncultured Clostridia bacterium | reverse complement strand
GCACGCAAAGAGCCTTTTCAAGTTCGCAAACGAGACGAGGAGCGATGCGGGATATACCGCATCCAACGGCTTTTACACCTCAAACAGCGGTTTTTACGACGAGCTTTCCTGGGCCGGTGTCTGGCTTTACATTGCGACAAACGAGAAGTCCTATCTGGACACCGCAAAGGAATGTTATGCAAAAGGCAGTCAGGACTACATCTGGGCTATGTGCTGGGACGACGTCCACTACGGAGCTGCGCTTCTTTTGACTAAGATCACCGGTGAAAAGACCTACAAGGATGCGATTGAAAAGAGCCTTGACTGGTGGACGACGGGGACTTCCGGCGGAGAACGCGTGAAATATACTCCTAAGGGCCTTGCCTGGCTCGATTCATGGGGTTCTCTGAGGTATGCCACCACGATGGGATTTTTGGCTTCGGTCTATGCTTCGAGCGGCAAGTGCGACAGTTCGCGCCAGAAGGCATATCTTTCTTTCGCCGAGAGTCAGTGCAACTATGCACTCGGGTCCTCGGGGCGTTCATACGTTGTAGGATTCGGTGAGAATCCGCCTTCACACCCGCATCACAGGACCGCGCAGGGTTCGTGGTCCAATAACATGAACGAGCCTGCAAATCACAGACATACGCTTTACGGAGCTCTGGTCGGAGGTCCTGATGCCAGTGACGGTTATGACGATTCTGTTTCCAACTACACGACCAACGAGGTCGCAACTGATTACAATGCCGGATTCACAGGCCTCCTGGCCTACATGTATTCAAAGTATCACGGTCAGACCCTGAAGGATTTCGGCGCAGTCGAGAAGCCTGACGGGAATGAGTACTACTCTGAAGTGTCGGTCAATGCTTCAGGCAATGATTTCACTGAGATCAAGGCACTGATATATAACATGACCGGATGGCCCGCCAGATCAGCGGACAACATCGAATACAGGTATTTTGTCGACCTCAGCGAGGTGGTCAATAAAGGCGGCAAGATCTCCGATATAGAGATAACCGCGAATTACATGCAGTCCGGCAGGGTGGAAGGCCTGAAGACGTGGGATGAAGCAAAGAACATCTACTATCTTTCCGTTGTGTTTGACGACGGGAGTCTCTATCCCGGCGGACAGTCACAGTACAAGGCTGAGATCCAGGTGCGCATGAGAAACCCTAACGGGAAATGGGATCCGTCAAACGATCCGTCATATGCAGGGATACAGACGGGAACTCTTACAAGCGGCGAGAGATCAGCACTTTATGAGGACGGCGTCCTTGTTTTCGGGACAGAGCCGCCGGCAGGCAACAATCCCGGGAAGACCGTTGTGAACGGCGGCAACGGTGGTAACGGAGGAGAGAGCGGGTCAGGCACGGAAACCACCGCGCAGGGCGGCGGCAGCAAAGGCGGCACGGCTTCTTCAGGAGATACATCCCTCAAAGTCAGATATGACAACGCCGGTGCCAATGCCAACAGCATCTCAGGCGCTTTTGAGATCACGAACAAGAGCAAAAAGGATATCAGCTTCGCAGGCCTTGAGATCAGATACTATCTGACGAACGATCGAAACGGTCAGATGGTCTTCGATTGTTATTATGCGGGAATGCAGGAAAAGAACGGCCAGCACACGCAGATACAGGGGATCAAGGGGACATTCGGCAAACATAAGGGCAAGGATTCGGATACCGTTCTAACGGTGAAGTTCCCCTCTTCGGGAGCGTTCATCTCAGGCTCGACCGTCACGGTAAACTTTGCAATTCACTATTCTGATTGGCAGAATATGAATACGACCAACGATCATTCGGCAAAGAGTGTCGAAAACATCGTAATACTATCAGGCGGAAAGGTTATATACGGCAGGGAACCCGGATGATGAGACGTTTGACGGCAATCCTAATGACAGCGGTGCTTATCCTGGCCATGTCGGGCTGCAGCATCCTGTTCCCGGACAAATCCGACCTTTACCAGACCGGATATTCCGGGCAGACGGCCTATGCAGGAACGACCGTTTTCGATCCGTCTTATTATCCGTACTACAGCATGCTCGGAACGGGCGCAAAAGACGCTTATGCCATGATCTATGACGGCATTTCCGCGGGACAGACCACCGTGAAGCTCAGCGGCGGAGTGTCGCCCCAGGACGTCAAGGATGCCTTCAACATGGTGCTGTTAGACCACCCGGAGCTGTTCTGGGTAAGGACGGATTTCAATTATTCATATATCGAAGTCACGGGGGCAGTCACCTCGGCGCAGTTCAATTTCTACGATTTTGCGTCAACACCCGAGGGCCTGGCACAGGCGAAAAGGGACTTTGAGCAGGCGGCGAACGCGATCTTATCGGGTGCCGGCAGCTACAATACCGCTGTTGAAAAAGAGCTCTACATCCATGATGCGCTTAACGGGACTGCCGAGTTCGACGTCAGTGCCAAATACAGTCAGAGTGCTTATTCCGCGCTTGTCCTTCACAGATCGGTCTGCGCCGGATATGCAAGGGCATTCCAGTATCTGATGCAGAAGTGCGGGATCCCCTGTTATTACTGCATGGGGACCGCTGACGGAGATGCGGTGGCTGCCACGGGAGGCACTGACACGAGCCATTCCTGGAACATAGTGAGAACAGGGCACACTTTCTGCAACGTGGACTGCATGTGGGATGATTCCGTGAGCAATGCTTACGGTAAAAACCAGTATCCGTTCTTTAACCTGGCAGACAAGGACTTCAAGTATCACACCAGAACGGGGCAATCCGTCAATCTTCCGGTCTGCCAAGATGAGAATCAGAGCTATTCAAAACTGTTCGGAAAGACCGTCGAAGTAGGGGACCTCGTTTTCAAAAAGTGAAATTTGTCCCCTTACAGGCTCTGATTACAAGGTGCTATAATACCTATGTTTATTTTATTAAGTAGGAACAGTTCATGATATTCAGGTTATTAGGTTCTTTGAGACAGTATTGGAAAGAGACCGTTCTGACACTGCTCTTCATAATAGGCGAGGTAATCCTCGAAGTACTGATCCCGTTTATAACCGCCGACATGGTCAACAACATCAAGGCGGGCGCGGATCTCTCAAACATAGCAAAGACAGGCGGAGCAATGGTCGCTGCGGCCATATTCTCGCTCGTATGCGGCGCGCTTGCCGGCAATTACGCAGCCAAGGCATCCGCGGGTTTTGCAAGGAACCTGAGATCCGACATGTTCAAAAGGGTCCAGCAGTTCTCTTTCGGAAACATCGATAAGTTCTCCACGTCTTCGCTCGTCACCAGGATGACGACCGACATCACCAACGTGCAGAACTCGTTCATGATGGTAATAAGAACAGCCGTCAGATCTCCTTTCATGCTCATCTTCGCGATCACCATGGCGTTCATAATGGGCGGCAGGCTCGCCATGACATTCGTGGTCGTGGTTCCCCTCCTGGGCGTGGGACTCTATGTTATCAGCCGCTTTGCGATGCCGGCTTTTCGCGCGGTCTTCAAGAAGTACGACAAGATGAACGAGTCCGTCGAGGAGAACGTCCGCGGAATGCGCGTAGTCAAGGGCTTTGCGCGTGAAGAATACGAGAGCAGGAAGTTCTTTGCCGCATCCGAGGACATCAAGAAGGACTTCACCAAGGCTGAGAGGATCGTCGGCTTAAACGGCCCTCTGATGGAGCTCTGCTTCTTCTTCAACACTGTATTCATCCTTTACGTGGGCTCCAAGCTCGTAATTACCAACCAGGGACAGACGATCGACGTCGGCCAGATCTCCGCGATGCTCACATACGGCGCGCAGGTCCTGATGAGCCTCATGATGATCTCGATGATCTATGTAATGCTTACGATGTCAATCGAGTCAGCCAAGAGAATAGGCGAAGTGCTCGTTGAGAAGCCCACCATCCACAATCCCGAGAATCCCGTCATGGAAGTCAAGGACGGCTCCATCGATTTCCAGGACGTTGCTTTCAGATACTCTGCCAAAGCCGCAAGAGACGCGCTCTTCGACATCGAACTGCACATCGACAGCGGCATGATGGTCGGAATACTCGGAGGAACCGGTTCATCCAAGACAACGCTGATCCAGCTCATTCCGCGTCTTTATGATGTTACGGACGGCGAGGTCAGGGTCGGTGGCATCCCCGTTAAGGATTACGACGTAAAGACACTGAGAGACGCGGTATCGGTCGTTCTCCAGAAGAACGAGCTCTTCTCGGGCACCATCAAGGAGAACCTCAGATGGGGCAACGAGAACGCCACCGATGAAGAGATAAAGCAGGCCTGTGTCATCGCCCAGGCTGACGAGTTCATCTCGCAGATGCCCGAAGGTTACAACACTTACATCGAGCAGGGAGGAACCAACGTCTCGGGCGGCCAGAAGCAGCGTTTGTGCATCGCGAGGGCACTTCTTAAGAAGCCGAAGATCCTCATCCTGGATGACTCGACTTCCGCGGTCGACATGAAGACCGACGCTTACATCAGGCGCGGTTTCTATGAATACATCCCCGATACAACGAAGATAATAATCGCTCAGAGAGTCGCGTCCGTTATGGAGTGCGACATGATAGTAATCATGGACGGCGGCCGCATCGTTGACACGGGCGCTCACGACGAGCTCCTCGAAAGGTGCGACATCTACCGTGAGATCTATGAGGAACAGACGAAGGGAGGTAAGCATCATGTCTGATAACAAGGCTAAAGCTCCCGCGGCTGCTCCCGCTCCCGCAAGAGGACCCGGAAGGAACAGGGGACCTGCCTCGATGTCCCAGATCAAAGACTCGGCAGGCAGCCTTAAGCGCGTTCTCAAGATATACTTCAGATACTTCCCCAAGCTCATATGGGTCATCTTCGTATGCATCCTTGTAGGTGCCGTCACGGCTGCAGTTCCTTCTATTTTCCAGCAGAAGATAATCGCTATCATCGAGTCTTCATGGGAGACGGGCGACTGGGCAGGTGCAAGGCCCAGGGTGCTCGCTTACATCATCCCGCTGGTCTGCCTCTATGTTGTAGCTCTGGCACTGGCTATCGTTCAGTCTCAGGTCATTGCTCACATGACGCAGAAGTTCCTGGCAAGGCTCAGGGAGGATCTTTTCGATAAGATGCAGCGCCTGCCGCTCAAGTATTTCGATACCCACAAGCACGGCGAGATCATGAGCCACTACACCAACGATATCGACACCTTGAGACAGCTCGTCTCGATGGCGATCCCGAACATATTGAGGAACGTCATCCTGCTTGTTACGGTCTTCGGCATCATGCTTTATTACAGCGTCTGGATGACTCTTATCCTCTGCTTCGGAATCGTGCTCATGATCGTCATCACGGGAAAGGTCGGCGCAGGTTCTGCAAAGTACTTCATAAGGCAGCAGAAGGCTGTTGCCGCTGCCGAAGGCTTCATCCAGGAGACCATGAACGGCCAGAAGGTCGTAAAGGTCTTCAACCACGAGAAGCAGGTCATCGACTCCTTCGAAGAACTCAACGATGCGCTTATGTCTGACAGCGGCAAGGCCAACGCTTACGCAAACATCCTTGCCCCGATCATCAACAACATCGGCAACATCGTATATGTTCTCCTCGCTGCCGCAGGCGGTGTCATGATCTATTACGGCACACCGAACTTCTCGTTCTCCGGGCTCCCGTTCGGGATCGCCATCATGATCCCGTTCCTCAACATGTGCAAGCAGTTCATGGGCAACTTAAACCAGCTGACGATGCAGATGAACGC
>CAMZBB010000086.1 GCA_947304405.1 uncultured Clostridia bacterium | reverse complement strand
GTAAAACCCCCGTTTATACCGTTTTGAAATTATGTATCTGCCGCAAGGCCTTCAGCCTTGATGACTTCGATCAGCTGGTCGACATACTTTTCGCAGATCTCGTCAGTCTTTGCCTCGACCATGACACGGATCTTCGGCTCTGTACCGGAAGCTCTGAGGAGCATTCTTCCGTCGCCGCCCAAAGCCTTGTTGACCGCTTCCACGCCTGCTAGGACCGCAGGATTCTTCTGTGCTTCTTCCTTGTCCTTGACAACAACGTTCTTGAGGCACTGGGGATACATCTTCATCTCGCCTGCGAGCATGGAGAGAGGAAGCTTCTTTTCGAGCATGGTCATCATGACCATGAGGGAAGTAAGGATTCCGTCTCCCGTCGTTGCGTACTTGGCGAAAATGATATGTCCGGACTGCTCGCCGCCGATCATGAAGCCGTTGGCCATCATGTTCTCGGCAACGTATTTGTCGCCGACAGCGGTCTTCTCAGTTCTGATTCCGATAGCCTCGCAAGCTTTGTATAAGCCCATGTTGCTCATGATCGTCGTAACGATCGTGTTGCCGTCCAGACGGCCGGTTTCCTTCATGTACTTTCCGCAAAGGAACATGATCTGGTCGCCGTTGACTTCGTTTCCGAGTTCGTCTACCGCAAGGCATCTGTCTGCATCGCCGTCATAAGCGAAACCTACGTTGAGGCCGTTATCGAGAACGAACTTCTTCAGGTTATCGATATGCGTTGACCCGCAGTTCGTGTTGATGTTAAGACCGTCAGGTGTATTGTTGATGACATAGACCTTAGCGCCCAAAGCCTCATAAACGGACCTTGCGATGTTCCAGGAAGCGCCGTTTGCGCAGTCCAGACCGATCTTCATTCCGTTGAAAGCTCTTGTGGGAACCGTCATGAGATAGCCGATGTATCTGTTACGGCCTGCAGCGTAATCGATCACGTTGCCGATGGCCTCGCGCTGTGCAAGCGGGATCTCCTCGATCTCGCCGTCGATGTAAGCTTCGATCTTCTCTTCGATCTCCGCCTCGATCTTCTGACCGTTGGCGCGCATGATCTTGATTCCGTTATCGTAGAAAGGATTGTGTGATGCGGAGATCATGATTCCGCAGTCGAAACCGTCTGTCCTGCAGCAATATGAGACTGAAGGTGTTGTGGTTACGTGAAGAAGGTAGGCATCGGAACCGGAAGATGTGATGCCGGCAGTAAGAGCCGCCTCGAGCATGTATGAGCTTCTTCTCGTGTCCTTGCCTATGATGATCCGGGCTCTCCCGTCATCGTGCTGCTGACCGTAATACCAACCTATGTAGCGACCGACCTGGAAAGCTTTTTGCGCAGTGAGCGCCTTGTTTGCCTCTCCTCTGAAACCGTCTGTTCCGAAATATTTTCCCATAAAGAACAAGACCCGCCTTTCTTATGAAGCATTTATAATTGAAGATTTTAACACAAAGTCTGTTTGCTTTTATATATTTTTATTTTATGGACTCCATTGGCTTTCCGGGTGCGTTGAGCAGACCGAAAACAAGCCAGAAATAAGGCGCCACGCTGATAACGCTGGTATTGAAGAAGGCCTGAGCCAGATATGTAACAAACATTGCCAGGAAGATCCAGGTAAAGTATCTTGGCGTATCGTTTTCGCCTTTGAAGATCTTCTTCACGTTTATGACCACAGTCCTCAGATAAACGAACAAGTACAGAGCAAAGGCAAAGACGCCCTGGGTAACCAGCGTGTTGATGAATTCGTTATGCGCCTTGGACCTGAAAAAGAACAGATCCACATTACCGTACTTCTCAATAAAGACCTGTCTGTAATTATCGAGACCGATTCCGGTAGCCCAATGGCGCGGAACACTCTCAAGACCGCACTGCCACAAGATCAGACGGTCAGAACCCAAGCCGCTGTAAAGCTTGCCTTCAAGTTCCATCTGTGTCCTGGTAACTTCTTCCGTGACAAAGTCCGTGAAAAAGATCGTGACGGCAAAGACTATGGCAAACACCCCGCAAAGCACGAAAAACCTGATGAAGTACTTTTTGAGCGTATCCCTGTCGATGTTCCCCTTGATCATGATAAGTCCGGAAACCAGATAGAATGCCAGCATTACCGCAAAGCCTGCCCAGACAAGCCTTGCCCTGCTGCCCGTCATCGTGTAGAAGACAAAACCCGCAAACAGGACCAGAGCGATCCTAATGTATTTTTTGCCGCTGAACCTTTCTGCGAACAGATATAATCCTGATACGCACGCGAGCATAAAGACTGCAAGTCCGCCATAGAAATTGCTGTTCGGCGTCAGTCCGTATGCTGCGCCGCTGTGCCTTGTAAGAAGGCAGTACGTGATCTGTATGTCGAAAGTCTGAAAGAATGCCAAAACGCCGTGCGCCATCTCAACAATGAGCAGGACGACTATCAGTTTTTTGCGGTATTCCGTTGACCTTATCCTCGTTCCGGCATAAAACAGGCAAAAGTATCCGAGAAAATCGGCAGGGCTTTCGCTGTTTAACAGATAACCGTCAGCATAAAGACCCGGTTTCGTTGAAAACACAGCGGACAGCGTCATGAATATGACCATCAGCAGATAGAAAATATCAGCTGCATACCATTTGCCGCGTGTCCCGGGAGAAGCAAGCTCCGAAGACTTGTGCAGCACCACCAGGAGTGTTCCCAGGACGCCAAACAATCTGAAAAAGAACGGATGGAAAATAGAAGGCAGAAAGACTTCAGAATAGCGCGACAGTATCTCTGCCACTATCTCACTTGCCGGCATCAGCAGCATTATCACGGCAACAGAATAGAATAAAGTCTTTTCCGAAGTAATGCGTCTTAAACCGGCGTTTCCCACAGACTTAACCCTTCCGCCTGATATGGCTGTACTTCAACATTCCCCTTACAGCGTAAAAGACCATGTAAAATGCCGATTGAAAAACATTCAGCCCGACATGTCTGTACGTCCGCCAGTTCAATATCGCCGCATGGAACTTGTTGCCTGTCATGGAATGGCTCGAGATCCTGTAATTAACCAGCGTCTCGTCGATCCCGCAAGCCCTGTGGCCGTCTTTCAACAATGAGAGCCAGCAGGCAAAATCCTCGTGCATATCATTATCATCCTCGGAGACGGGCGTGTAATGGAGGAACATGTCCTTCATTATGAGAACCGAGGAATTGGATATGACGTTCTGCTTCAGAAGTTCCCTGTAAGATACCTCGGAAGGCACATGGAGCACCCAGGACAACTGTTTTCCTTCACTGTTAATATACCCGGTACCGGAATAGACAAGGTGGCAGGCTGACTCCTGCTGCAGCCTGATCTGTTTTATGAGCTTGTCCTTTGCCCAGATATCGTCACTGTCAAGGAACGCAATCCATTTTCCGAATGAAGCATGAACTCCCTTTAGTCTGGTCTTGAGAACGCCGACATTGGTCTCATTACTTAGGATCCTGATCCTTTTATCCTTGTCCGCGAGAGTCTCGAGCAATGCTTTTGTACCGTCTGTGGAAGCATCATCTATGATTATCAGCTCGAAATTGGCATAACTTTGCGAAAGCACTGAATCCACTGCTTCTTCTATGGTTTTCTCCGCATTGTAAGCCGGAAGTATTACACTGACAAGATGCGAGAACTCAGTCTCCACAAAATAACCCCTCTATTCCTTTTTCCACCCTCAAAGAATATATCAGTACACAACATATAATGCAATCGAGCAAACAAAAAAAGTGCAGGTCCCGAAAGACCTGCACCGGTTTGCTTAGTTTACAGTAACCTGGATTACTGGAGCTGTGTGCCGCACTCAGGGCAGAACTTGGAAGACTGTCCTGCTGCCGGCTGCCATCCGCACTTAGGGCAAGCTACGGGAGCGGGCATCGGGCTGCCACAGTTCTGGCAGAATTTACCCTGGTTGCCTGCCTGGCCGCATGAGCATGTCCAGCCTGCTGCTGCGGGAGCTGCGGGAGCGGGCATAGGATTACCGCAATTGGAGCAGAACTTGCCCTGATTGCCGCCCTGGCCGCATGTGCATGTCCAGCCTGCTGCTGCGCCTGCTGCACCCATTGCTGCGCCGCCCATCACAGCGCCGCCAGCCATAGGAGCACCGCCCATAGGAGCACCCATAATACCGTTGTTAGCCATTGTCATAGCTGCCATGCCGAGCATTCCGATGCCTGCGCCTGCACTGCCTGCGCCTGCCTCGTTAGAACCCGCAGCTCTGATACCGTCTGTTACGCCACGAACTTTGTAAGAATTGAGCGCAGCCTGGTCTCTTCCGTAGATCTGCTCTGTCTGAATGCTCTGGATCCTCTGACGTGTCTCGTCATCAGGTGTAACAGAACCGATTGCAACAGCCTGAACTACGACGCCTCTTGTCTGGAGCCAGTCCTCATCAAGGACTTCCGCCATGTAGTTACGGAATTCGCCCTGATGTGAAGGGAGCTGCGAGAACTTGATCGCATTGGGGCCAAGGCTGCACTTGTTGAGAGCCTCAGTGATGTGATCGAGGAACTCAAGACGAGGCTGCAGGGGCTTCGAAGGAGAACCCATGAAGTCATCATTGGTGTAGACGTCAGCGATGTTACCGGAAATGTTCCTGAAGAACGTGATAGGATCCTGGATCCTGTAAGAGAACGTACCGTTAAGGCGGATGTAAACCGTCATGTAGGCAGGATCTTCGTAGCTGACGGGAGAAGGTGTACCGAAGTTCTGGTTCCTGATCTCGAGCAAGTTAACGAAGTAAACTCTCTGCTGCTTGGAGAGCTCGCCGCCCTGCTTCATACGTGTCCAAGCGTCAACAACGGACTTCTTGATGTTCTCGCCGAAACCGCCGGGAGCAAATACTGAAGGAGAGGTCGAAGAATCCCACTGATAGTAGCCGGCAACCATTGTAAAATCAACGATCTGTCCGCCGTCAACGAGCAGGAGCGCGGTACCCTCAGGTACAGCAATGACCGAACCCTGTGAAATGATCTCTGTGTTGCCTACGTTGCGGCCCTTCTGAATGCGGTTTGCACCCTTCTTAACAAGGATGTTATCGCCAAGGGAATCGCAGGTAAAGAACTCGAGATACTGATCTTTGATCTCATCACCGATCGAGCCAATGACTGAACCGGCAACGTTCTTAATTAAGCTAATCAATCCCATAATCTTATTCCTCCTGGATTATACTCGCGGTTCATCTGACCGCCATTTAGAATAATATCATTTTTTTGACAAAACAACAATGGATAACGAGGCCGGTCAGGTCAATAGTTGTAGAAGATCTGCCTCGTCATCGGGAATAATTCATGGTCAGCGACCTCCGGGACAAAGGCGCCCTCCATGTAGCAGGTCGCAATGACTGGAACGCCCGTGATCTTCGAGGCTTCCTTCATGATCTTTTCGCCCTCGGCGATTATCTCCGGCGTGGTCTCTTCCAAAAGGTTCGTATTGTGCAGATATCCGTCTATCTTAAACCCGGCGGCCTCCGATAAGATCGCCGTCATCTCCGCGATCTGGGCAGGATCAGAGGTAAACGGCCTTAACGTGTTCACGGCCATTAGGATCTGCGTGTCGGTATTCTCGATCCTCTTCCTGATCGAGCCTAATACCGTCGCACCCATGTCCTCGCCACCGATGTCGAAAACGCCCGTATAGCTCTCATCGTCGAAAACGGCGAAAATGTCAGCCGGAATGACCGGAGCATCAACGTTCGAGCCCGCGTACATGGGAGAGATGACTCTGATCCCCGCCTTTTCGAGCGCAGGGGCGCAGTCAGATGACCTGTAGAACGGATTGATTATGTCCATGTCGGCTATCAGAAGGCGC
>CAMZBB010000085.1 GCA_947304405.1 uncultured Clostridia bacterium | reverse complement strand
GTTCCGTCATCATCTGCGGTATTCCAGCGGCTGTGATCGTCCCAGTCTCCGCTTCCTTCTCCGGGTTTACCTGATCCGCTCTGGCCTTGCCCGTTTCCTTTTGACGCTTTTTTCTTTAACTTATCAGGAAGCATCTCATAAACTTCCTCGGCTGAGTAATTCCAGCCTTCCTCGCCTTTAGGAGTGCGGTGCATCGATTCACCGTATTTGCTGAGTGTGATCGAATCGAGATTTCCGTTATTCGAGAGAAGGATATTTGAATTAACGACAATATCACAAGCAATGTTAAAAGCTTCGTGATCGCGGCCGCTTTCTCTGGTGCAATGCTGCAAAGCGCAGTGCATCACCTCATGCATCATTATGAAATCAAGCTCGTCATCGTTCAGATTATTAAGGAACGAAGGTCCGAAATAGATCTTCCGCCCGTCCGTGCAGGCAGTCTCGCATTTCATGTCGATCGCGAAATCCATGTGCATCAGAAGCAGTCCGTAAAAGCCGTGATTGCACAGTATTCTCATTCTGGACAGGAGGATGCGCTTGACGTATCCTCTCTTTTCCTCATTTAACAGATCCATTCAAAAGCTTTCCTTTACTCTGCATCCACTTAAGAAACTCCGGTACCATCATCAGCTTCTCTTTGTAATCGGGAGCGATGTACATGTAGTCCTTAAGAAGAACTACGCTGAAATCCGGCGGCATCATCTCCGAATATTTTATTGAGTTTCCAATAGCCGTCATGTCGTCCTTGTGCGCTCTGGCATAGTAGGTCATTGAAGATGTAAGCGCATACAAAGCGTCTGTACTCTTGGGCACTTTCGGCATCTTGCCGGCGAAAATATCATCAATGGAAGGCAGGTCCTTATATACCTTCTCCCATGTCCTTAATTCAACGGCAGTACCAGTTCCGACAAGACCCGCTATCAGCGGATACATCTTATCGATGTTGTTATCTATTCCGTTTAGGATATTGCTGACCATCTCCCACGAACGCGGCGTGGTAAAAGCAAGATCATCCGTACTTGAATCGAATTTCATGAGACGGTCATGCTTAAAGGACAGAAAGCCCATTACCTTATCGTTGATCCCGCTCCTGACAGCCCACTCCTTCCAGGCATCAAAGCTGCCTTCGACTTCAATGTGCATGAGACGGTTGGCAAGCGCCTTAGGCATCTTATAGGCAACGGACTTATCCGTTACCCTGTTGCCCGCAGCAATAACGATGCAATTGTCAGGTAAGCGGTGCTCACCCACAGTCCTGTCGAGCGTTATCTGATATGCCGCAGCCTGAACGGACTGCGGCGCAGCGGATATCTCATCGAGAAAAAGGATGTTCACTACGTCAGGTGATTCATCCATCTGGAAGATCTGCGGCTTAAGCCATACCGCAAGTGTCTTATCTTCGTTGGAGGTAGGGATTCCGCGAAGATCGATGGGGTTGAACAAAAGCAGTCTGACATCAGTCACATTAACCTTTTTGCCGGTAACATCTTCAATGTTCGATGCGATCTGACGGACAGCCTGGGATTTTCCTACACCCGGAGGACCCCACAGCATTACGGAAGGCATCGTCCTATAAGGCAGATTGCTATTTATGACGGCACAGTATGCATCACCAAGTACTTCGATCATTTTGCCGACAGACATTGTCGGCACATTGGACAACTTAACATCACTCATCTTTCTTCACTCCCAGCTTCTCATCAAGGTCTTTGACCTTCTTCCTGTATGACTCGATCTCATCAGCGTATCCCTCGTCCTTTTCGAGCTCGGCCCTGATATCAGATTGCTTCTTCTCGAAAACGGCAAGTCCGTTGTTATAGTCCTTCAGTCTGTCAGACAGCGTATCAAGAGCGTTATCGATCCTGATAAGATTGCCGACATCCGTATCGCCCAGTTCAACATAGTATCTGCCGCTTCTGACAAGCCATACATAAGGCTTTTCAGAGGTCATGTTTGTAGGAAGAATGACCGCAAATCCCCGGTAGACCATAAGAGGCGTCTCGGAAGTCTGAAGGATGTTGTTCCTTACGGCATTGCTTATCGTCTCTCTTAACTCTTTTCTCTTCTCCGCCTCTTCCTTCTTGAGCTTGTTTTCCGTCACTACAGGATTGGCTTCCCGCCACTTAATGCAGTATTCGACGTCATCCTCGCACTTGCTTATCAGCGCTTTCTGATGCTCTATCTTAGAGGGGATCTCAAGCAGCTCCTTTTCCATGTGAAGACGCGATTCCGTAAGCTTATGCTGCAATACCATGTAGCGCATCAGTTCGTTCGCGGCTTCAACACGCTCTTTTACGAGCGGATTGCCTACCGCGAGCGCTTTTACTTCAGCATAATCAAGGACTGTATCGTCGATATCCGCGCCGCTCCTTTCCGTAAGCGAACCGGACAGAAGGCTTGAGATAAACCTCTGCTTGGTCTCGAGCAGCTGCCAGGAATAAGCGTCAAAGCTTCCTTCCGTTATGTAGCGGTAGATATAGACCTTCTTATTCGTGTTGCCCTGTCTTAATATTCGGCCTTCGCGCTGGGTCATGTCGGCAGGTCTCCACGGCACGTCAAGGTGATGCAGCGCAATGAGCCTGTCCTGGATGTTCACGCCGAGACCGAGCTTGAATGTCGAGCCGATCAGTATCCTGATATCGCCGTCTCTGACCTTCTTAAACAGTGAAGATCTCTGTGCTTCGGTATCCGCATCGTGGATAAACGCGATCTGATCCTCGTGAATGTTGTAGCACTTCAGGATTTCCTTCAGCTCGGTATAGAGATTGAAGTCTTTCTTGGGCGTGGAAGAATCACAGAACACCAGCTGCGTGCTCTTGTTCCCGTTTGTCTTAACGTAGATGTCAGCGATATTCTCAGCGCACCTCGCGACCTTTGACTGATAAGTATATTTGGCCGTTGGATCGACGAGCCTCATGTCCAGCGCGGCTTTTCTTCCGTCTGTCGTGATCTTGAGCATGTTGTCGTCCCTTCTGCTTACCGTTCCTCTCCTGACCTGCTCAGCCCTGTCAGAGATGTGCTTGAGATAATCAGAGAACTCTTTGGTCTTGCCTATCAGAGCGTCCTTATATCCGTCATGTGCGGGGATGCCGGCCGAATCGTCGACTGCATGGAAATCCGCGATAGACGAAAGGAGCGATGTCAGTTCAGGGAGATTATGAAACTTCGAAAACCTTGTCGCCAGGCGGTACGAACTCGTATCGACATCGATCTCAAATTCGGTAACGCGCTCAGCGAACATACCGATCCAGCTGTCAAAGTTCTGCAGATCGAGAAGCCCCAGTTCGCCGCTCTGCAGATACGTCTGCATTGCGAAAGCATCAGTGATCGAATTGGTGATCGGCGTGCCCGTAGCCATGACAACGCCCTTGCCGTCGTTTTCGCGCTGGATCATGCGGACCTTGTCGAGCATATCCCTGCACTTCTTGGATTCAGTATTCGAGATGCCGAGAACGTTGTTTGTCTTGGTCTCTATGGGAATGTTCTTGTAATTGTGGGCCTCATCGACAAACAGTCTCGTGATGCCGAGCTCGTCAAAATAGACCGTGTCATACATGTCATCCCAGGCCCTGTTCAGTTCATTGATCGCCTCTGCAAGCTTCTGAACTTTCTTGGTCAGTTTGGAAGTTGCTTTTCCTTTCGTCTGAACCTTTTTGGCAACTTCAGCCTGCTGTTCCCTGAGATCTTCCAGGTAGTACTTTTTCGATAACGGGATAAGCTCAAAGCAGCTGTATGCAATGATTATCCCGTCGAAATCCTCGTCACGCACGCGCTTAAGGATCTCTTCGCGCTTGGCGGGCTTGAACATCTTTGGTTCTATGCAGAAGATCTTCGCATTGGGATACATCAGGCTGAAGATGTTCTTCCACTGCCCGACAATGTTATTGGGAACAACATACATGTTTTTCTTGGACAGCCCCATGCGGCGCAGTTCCTGGCCTGCGGCGATCATCTCATATGTCTTGCCCGCGCCGACATCATGCGCAAGAAGCGTATTGGGAGAGAAGATCATCCTCGCGACCGCATCTTTCTGATACGGATACAATTCCACTCCCGGAGACATTGTGGGAAACGTAAGGAAAGAACCGTCAAACATCCTTCGCCTGACGCAGCTGAACTTACTCTCAAAGATTGCCTCCAGGCGTTCTTTCCGGGTATTGTCAGTCCATACCCAGTCCTGGAAAGCTTTGATAAGTGTCTTCTGTTTCTCGAGAGCAGCCAGCGTCTCTTTCCTGTTGATAACTCTTTTCACGCCGGACGCGTTTACATAGCTCTTAACTTCATCAGTAACCTTTACCGCTTTCATGTTCAGCGTGTTCTCGAGAATGTGAAGAGCCTCAATACGGTTGGTTCCGTAAGTTGATGTCACGGCTACGCTGTGGTTGTATCTGCTTTTATTACGGATTTCCCATGTACCCGTAATCTCATCGTGACGGGTATCGAAAATGGCCGCTTTCTGTTCATCACTGTAATACCGGTAAGAATACGGCTCACCGAAAAGATGCTCGATGAAATCATCAATGACATCAGCGGGAACCCAGGGCGATCCGAGCGTAATATAGATATCTTTAGTGGCAACGGCAGGCGGAAGTACCTTCTCTATTGCCTTGAGGTTGTCCGCAAAGTATCCGTTGTATTTGTCATTGGCCTTGGATGCCGCGTTCCATTTGCGCATGAGATTTCCGGACAGATATTCTTCCGCCGTTTCCCAGCCTTTGTAGAAGCATTCGCCCCAGGTATCAGGATTCTGATAGATCGAACCCTTCAGCGTGCAGATTACGGTCTTATACTCAACTCCCGTAATGGAAGAAATATACTCAATGTCAACGCGTCCCAGGGTTGTAAGGCTCATGACCAGAGCATCCGGAATGCTGTCTACATGAACGCCCTTTGTTCTTTCATCACCGTTGAAAACATTCTCCCAGTCGAGCGGAAGATCCATGCAAGTGACTTCATCGATATGCCTGGCCTGACGTTCACGCTCTTCGCGTTCTTTTCTCTCACGTTCCTCGCGCTTCTTACGGAGCCTCTCATTACGCTCGCGCTGCGTCGCAGACTGCTTGGCAGAACTGAGCGTATTGATCAGCTCCTGTATTTGGTCGGGAGAAAAATTCTTACCGATATCGCCTGTCTTTTTCGCCGCAAGAAGATCGAAAATAGACACTTGAGCTTTTGTGTTTTTGGAATTATTCACGCCTTCACCTCATTCCGGATGGATCTTGTTTTCGAATTCTAAATCCTGATGTGCTCAATTAAGCGGACAACGATCCGTTTTACAGGACAGCTTTTTCCATAGATCAATTACTTCCTCATCGCTCTTCTCATCTTCATGAGTTTTATTCCAAGCCTTCCAGAAAACCCTTGCTTTCTCTTCGTCGCCGCCCAGTTCCTTGCTGAATCTGATCAGAAGTTCATCTTCTTTCTTCAGTTCGTCTTCTTTTACAAGTCTGATCCTGTAAAGCGGTGACAACGCAGGTTCATAACTGTGCGTTTCAGCATCCTTGAATAATCTTTTGTGCTTGAGTGCTTCAATTCTCCATTTATCCGTATATGGCATCTTGAAAAGGATCTGCGGCATGCAGCAGTCGTACTGATTGTGAGCTTCAGTTATCATGGCGTGGAACGGCGGACCGAACGGTCTGCAGTCGATATTCACAATGTCTCCGGGTTTATACGGAGTGGGCATGTTAAGGTCTCTCAGACCTCCAAGGAATTCCGGACGCCTATAAATCGGGAAATAATACTCGTGGCCGTTTTTCTCTCTTTCGAGCTTTAAATGCTCAAACCAGCAGATCTCGCCGTTGTAGAAATAATAATCGTATCTGCTTTTCGCCCAGGAACCGGAATCACAGATGGTCCATGCTTCCAGTTTGTACCATGTTGCGAAAGGAAACTCGTCCTCTTCCGGATCTTCATCGACACAATCGTTCTCGTATTTGTCTTTCAGCTTTATGTATTTCAAGACGTTCTTCAGAGAGTCAAACACGCCCAAAGGCTCTGACTTAACAATAAACACGTCCGGGTCGTACCACTCATCGAAAAGATAATATACGCGTTTTTCAT
>CAMZBB010000084.1 GCA_947304405.1 uncultured Clostridia bacterium | reverse complement strand
TTCTCGTTCAGCAACATGCTCGAACAGATCAATACGATGGTCATGTCCCAGTGTAAAGAGAAGGGTCTTCATTATGAATGCCGCGTTACAGGCGGTGTAAGCGATTACTATATCGGCGACGATATGAAACTAAAACAGGTAATCATTAACATCCTGTCTAACGCGATCAAGTTCACAGAAGCACCGGGAACCATTTGGTTTGTAGTTGAACGCACGGCTGTTTACGGCGATCATTCGACGCTTAAACTTACTATTAAGGATACAGGCATCGGAATGGAAAAAGACTTCATTCCGAGGATCTTCGATACCTTTGCACAGGAAGACAGCAGCCGTAACAATAAATACGGCAGTACCGGTCTCGGATTGGCTATTACAAAAAACATTGTTGAGCTTATGAACGGCAGCATCTCCGTAGAATCCGAGAAGGGCGTAGGCACGGAGTTTACCGTCATGATCACGCTTAATAACTGTGAGCATCAGTATGCTGCCACAAACTATGTTAATCCGAAGGATATGAGGATACTTGTAGTCGATGATGAGGAGATTGCCGCTGAGCACGCCCGCATCGTTCTCGATGAAGCAGGCATCAAGGCGGATACATGTTACAGCGGTCAGGAAGCTCTTAACATGCTTGAAGTACGTCATGCCAAGCATGAACCTTATAATCTCGTTCTTCTTGACTGGAAGATGCCGGAGATGGACGGTATCGATGTAGCCCGTCAGATCCGTCAGCGTTATGCAAAAGAAACGACGGTAATAATCCTTACTTCATTTAACTGGGACGAGATCATGGAAGAGGCGCTTCATGCAGGAGTAGACAGTTTTCTTGCAAAGCCGCTTTTCGCTTCAAACGTAATAGATGAGTTCGAACGCATTGCCCGAAAGAACAGCATGAGCCTGTTCAAAGAGAAGAGCAGGGCAGAACTAAAGGGCAGGCGCATCCTGATGGCTGAGGATGTCCTTATCAACGCAGAGATCATGGAGCAGATCATCATGGTCCGTGGTGCCGAGATAGACCATGCAGAGAATGGTAAGATCGCATTGGAAATGTTCGAAAAGGAAGAGCCCGGCTATTACGATGCCATACTCATGGATGTGCGAATGCCTGAGATGGACGGCCTTGCTGCTACGGAAGCTATCCGTGCTCTGGGCAGACCTGATGCTAAAACGATCCCTATCATTGCCATGACTGCCAATGCTTTCGATGAGGATGTACAAAGATCACTGCAGGTTGGAATGAACGCACATCTCTCAAAACCTGTTGAACCTGACAGGTTGTATCAGACATTGGAAGAGCTTATCTGGGAATACGATCAGGCCAGGGAAAATCATGAATAAGCTCAGAACATCAGGCAACGGAAAGTAGTATAATGGCGTTCAAGGAATAAAAAGGATAGGTAGATAATAATGGGGAAGAAGAAAATCACCGGGATAATTCTCGTTTTGCTTACGATTTGCCTTTTTACAGGCTGTCTGTTTGCCATTCCGACGGACCATCTGAAGAAGATCGAAGGGGATATTACATGTGATTTCCGCGCGGGAAAGAATGCGACACACATAAAGGAGACTGTCAAAACGGATGCCGTTTTCGATAAAGACAGATTCGTCGAGCTCTACAACGAGGACGCCAAGTACGATCCGGTATTTTACAAGCATCATTTAGACAGGCTGGATCTTCGTATCGTATCCGGAGAAGAGGTTGAGAAATGGGAAGAGATAGCTGCTTCCGAAGTGAATTTCAGAGTATATTTCGACGATTTGAACAGACATGTCTCGTTATACCGCTACGATTCGAAATTGTACTTTTTTGTTGTTTGCATGGGTGGAGCAAGCAAGCCCGAAGAGATCGGCTACTACTATAAAGAGATCCCTCAAAAAATGGCGGATTACTGGAATCCCATCTACGATAAGGTCATGGCCGACAAAGAAGCTGACCGTCAAGCGATGTATGGAAGTTATAACATTGAAGAGGCCAAAAGCTATGACGGGAAATTCACTGCCAAGTGCCTGATCGGCAGCGGGATGGTCACGGTTCAGATAATCGACAACGAGACCGATTCGATCGTAAGTTCATTCAAGCCGTGCGGAAAGGGTTCTTTCTATGGCGTCTGCTGGGAAAATGACAAATATAACCTCTGGGTACAGACGGACACTTCCTACTTGATCTGTTACAGCATGAAAGAAAGCCGGTGGGATTGGGAGATAAACAAAAATGCGCGCAAGCCGGATTATATAAAGGGCAGATACGAATGATCCCTTATTTGAATCTCATGAGTTCATCTGAAAAGCGTATTGAATACGGTTCGGACAAGGCAGCCCAAAAGCAAAAGGCTCTCAGGGAATCAGGCAGTATTGATGCCGGTTTTTCGGAGATGGCAGATAAAGTATATGCACATCTGATAGATGAGATATCGAAGAAGATCTTCGAGGCCAGGAAACTGTATGCCGCCACGGGAGACCTGGGCTATATTACGGGACTTGAGCCGAAATACAGAAATCTTAACAGCGACATGCAGGTGTATGTTGAGAAGATCCGGAAAGGCTCGCACTGCCTGATCTACGGCGCAGGAGCCGCAGGTCATTATCTTGCCGGAAGATTCAAGGGTTTTGGCGTGAATGTAGATGCTTTCATTGATCCTGATGAGAGCAAAGGCCCTGCCGACAAAGCGACCGGGATTAAGGTGATCACCGAGAAAGAGCTTTCTGAGAACAAAGCCCTTTATGACGGCAAGACAATCGTTGTCTCTTATTCCGTGAAGCCCGTGGCTGAAGAGGTCAGGAAGCGTCTCATCGGGGAGATCGGGATAGATGAAAAGAATATCATCATGGGGATCTACGACTGGCGTAATAATCAGGGACAGTATTTCGATTATTTCGAGGCGAAGGACAATGAAGTCTTTGTAGACTGCGGCTGTTTTGACGGAGCTACTTGCTACAGATTCGCCGGCTGGTGCGGCGCAAAGGGTTTTGACCACATCTATGCTTTCGAAGCCGATCCGAAGAATTATGAGAAATGCAGGGAGCTTCTTGCGCCGCTCGGGAAATGCGATCTTTATCCTTACGGCACTGCAGATGCCGGTAAGAAGGTGTATTTTGCTGCAGATGCTTTTGAGACCTCCTGTATAATAAGCAGAGAAGAAGCGGAGAAGAGGAACTTCGAAGGCGTGGAGGAGATCGAGACCAGAGCTCTTGATGAGGTGCTTGAGGGCAAGCGCGTCACGTTCATTAAAATGGATGTTGAAGGCGCGGAGTACGAGGCGCTTCTCGGAGCGGGAAAGCTCATCAAGGAGAACCGCCCGAGAATGGCGATCTCCGTTTACCACAAGTTCGAAGACTTCGTAACGCTGGCAGATCTCGTGCTCGGGATGCATCCTGATTACCGGATCGCATTCAGACACTACGGATTTGATGATCTCGAGACGGTCATGTATGTGGAGTAACAGTAGCCTATGATCGATTATGAAACAATAGCAAGAAACAATCACCTTGGCGGCATGAATTGCGCCATGTCGGTTTATGACGCCCTTGGCATGAATAACCCGAACAAGACTACGCCGCCCCGTCCGAGAGATAACGGCGGTTTGTGCGGAGCTGTCTTAGCGGCAGAACAGACGATCAGGGAGATGGGCGGATCTGATGAAGATATCGCAGAGTTTGAAAGAAGATTCACAGAAAAGCATAACTATCTTAAGTGCGGTGAATTAAGAGGATTCTTAAGCGGCAAATGCAATGACTACGTCGGCACTGCCGCTGCCATTGTGGGAATGATGGGCATAATGTCCGATCCGGAATGAAAAGAGGTAATGATATGAGCAACGAGAGAAAGTATTACGAGGATATCGGCTATAAGCCCTTTTTGGTCTATGTGGTCTTCGGCGTATCCGGTGATGATCCGGAAGTGTCAAGGGAAAAACATAACGTTGACGGAATGCCGGAAGGCTTAGAGCTTATCTCCCTCTCTCGTCCCGAGCACTCGGAATATATCGACGGGATCATCGGAGGCGAGATCGGAAAAGTATTGAGCAAAGCCGACAAAGCTCTGTATGATACTTGCAAAGCCACTGAGAAAATAGTGGTGATCAAGGGCTCCATCGAAGATGACAGTACGCTTGATTACATGCGCAATCTGATAGGGATCGTCGAGGCGTTCATGGATAAGGGCGCAAAAGGCGTTTTGGACCTCCAGACGTTCACGCTTTATTCTCCGAAAGAATGGAAAGACCGGTTTTTCGGCAAGGAAGTCAATGCCCAGAATCACGTCGTCATCATGTTTTCGAAGGAAAAGGACGGATACTGGATCCACACGAGAGGCATGGCCGAATTCGGCAGGCCTGATTACGGCATAAGCAAAGTTCCTGAGAGCAAGCTCGAAGACTATAAGCAGGTCATTGACCAGATGGTCTTCTACGGCGGCCAGGGGATCCTGTTCAAGGGAAAGGCAAAGCTCCATACTTTTAACGGCAAGACTTTCGGGGTTGCGACAGAGTTCGTCAATGATTTCGAGAATGACGACTACAACAACGCCTACTACAATGTGACGGTCTTGGAAGAATTGTAAACCCAAAGTGGAATCTGGCCGCAAACCCTTGAAAACATTGCACTCTACCAACGGTCGATTGTAAGGTGTCCGGAAAACTGATAGGTTTAGGATAGAAAAACCATCAGGGGGCTTCTTATGGGTTACCGGAAATTCTTAAGCTTTTTGATCACGGTCGTCATGGTCGTAACAGGCATCTTTTCAGTATCGTTAGCAGACGGTACGGAAGAACCCCGGACATGCACGACCGAGAGCGGCATCACGCTGACTGTTCCGAAGGGATACCAAAATATCTTATGGCCCGGCATCGATGAGAATGATCCTCTTCTTTCCCATCTCGGGATCGATAAGAGCCAGGTCATGGACATGTACAAACAGGGCGGGACCGAGTTTCAATGTTCCAAAAGGATCAACGATGACGTTGTTATATTTGCAATCATATTTGAGAAAAATACGCCTTCGGATCTGAATGCTGATTTTTCCGAAATAATCCAGCAGATGATCCCCGGCAGCTTCGGTACGACAGAAGCGTTTGGATACGGTATGGTCAAAAAAGCCGGAATCTCATTTTACAAGATCTCTTTTCAGACTTCAGGAAAGCCCGGAAGATCCGGAGATACGGTCTTGAGACTGAACCAGTATTCCCTGATAACCGGCTCCGGAAAGATGCATCAGATCAATATTATGCTGATGGGCAACACGGATAATACAACGGGACCTGTTCCATACACAGATGAAGAATGCAAGCTGTTGGAAGAGGCTACTGAAAGTCTTATCGGTTCCATTAAACTGTCAGATAAGCTTGCTGCTGACGTGATAACGCCGGAAGGCGCAGAACCGTTCAAGATGGCACAGGGAGAAAGATTCGATCCCGGCCAAAGTATTACTACTGAAAGCGGGATCACGTTGTTTTTCCCGGCTGATTTCAAGGGTGTCTTATGGCCAGGCATGGATGATAATGATCCTCTCCTGAAAGAAGTAGAAATCGATAAAAATACCGTCGTAAATATCTACAAAACGGAAGGAGTCGAACTTCAGACATACAAAGATCTTAGCGATCCCGACAAAGCGCTTCTTGTAATCGTTTTCGAGAAGGATACGCCTTCGGATCTGAATGCGAAATTTGCTGATAACATCCATAAAATGACATCCGGAAGCTTTGAAACAACGGATATGTTCGGGTACGGCATGACGGAAATAAACGGTGTACCCCTGTATAAGATCAAATATCAGACTTCCGGAGATGCTGTCGTAAGGCTGAACCAGTATTCTCTGATAACCGGTTCCGGTAAGATGCATCAGATCAATATCATGCTGATGAGCAATCCGATGAAAAAATCGGAAATACCGTTTACTGATGAAGAGATCAAACTGTTGGATGAGGCTGCTGACAGCATTATCAGCTCCATTAAGCTGTCTGACGGTCTTTCTGCTGACGTGGTAACTCCGAAAGGCGCGGAACCGTTCAAGATGGCGGTGGGGGAAGACTCAGGCAGTATAGGCGAAAAAAGCGCCGGTACCGTGGAAAATACCGGCACCGTTCCGGCAATTGTTGTTAACAATACATTTTTCAGAGTTTTTACGACGCTTAACGTCCCGACATATATTGTCCTTATCGCTTTGGCGCTGCTTCTTCTGGTTGGGATCAAGCCCTCCAAACTGCGCGAATGGCAGGAAGAACCCCTGTCGCTTGACAGGTCAAAGGCGATCCAGGG
>CAMZBB010000083.1 GCA_947304405.1 uncultured Clostridia bacterium | reverse complement strand
AACCTCTTTTTTGTTTCTTGTTCAGTGGCTGTTGACTTACGAAAGAAGCATTTTTCCTGTTTTCGTAAGTGCATTTTTGTAATAATTTCGGTTTTATAAGGAAATCGCACTTACGAAATGGCATTTTTTCTGGTTTTAGTAAGTCATCGACTTTCCGGCTTTTCAAACATTTCGCCGTGAAAGTGATAGCGTACTGATTGCTCAGCGGAAGAATTTGACGATGATGTAGTTCTCGCTCATGAATTGGGCGATCGGGTCCCAATACTTCAAAGGGATGATCAGTGCGCGCGTCTTGTCAGAAGAGAAGATGCCGACTACATGATCAAAAGCACGTATGAATTCGATCTCAGTCCACTTGAGTTTTACGATGGAGCCGTTTTCCAGCTCGATGGCAATGGTCTGTTCATCGAAAATGATCTTAGAGTGATCCCCTTTCTCATAGAGCTCTTTTTTTTCTTTATAATTCTTTTTCAGAACAACTAACCATAAGACGGCTATGAGGGTCAGGACAACGGAAAGCGTCATGCCGATAATGGTGATAACATTAAATCTCGAAATGAATCCTAAGATCAGGAATACGAAAATTAATACTATTCCGTAGATGAGGTTCTTGATGCTTTCCTTGATGGAGTTGCCTAATTTTTTAGACGGGTCCTTGTAAAGCTGATAACTTTTTACCATGATGTTGAAAACTTCATCGATCTCTTCCGGCGTGAATTTCTCTGTTGTTTCTATGATCATAAACTGCCCCTTAATCGTTTTTAGAAATTATAACATGATGTTATGTGATATCATTATTTAACTGCATAGAGGTGATTTATGGCAAACAACATCAACTGGTTCCCGGGACATATGAGAAAGGCGTTAAACGAGACCGGCGAGCGCTTGAAGCTCGTTGATATCGTGTATGAGACTGCTGACTGCAGGATACCTTTTTCGAGCAGGAATCCGGAACTCGACAAGATAATCGGAGACAAGCCGAGGATTGTTGTTCTCAACAAGGCGGATCTTGCCGATCCTTCCAAGACTAACCGCTGGATCGACCATCTCTCAAATGCTGGAACTCCCGCTGTTGCGTTGGAAAGCACTCACAAAAAAGGTTTTGATAAGTTGAACCAGCTTACGATGCAGCTTATGGAAGATAAGCTCAATAAGGCTGCGGAGAAGGGGCGTACTGGAAGGCCGATCAGAGCCATGGTAGTAGGCGCGCCCAATACCGGCAAATCAACTCTTATCAATGCCCTCGCAGGCAAGAAAGCCGCAGTTACTGGCGACCGTCCGGGAGTCACAAAGGATTTCAAGTGGATCATGACGGGCGGAAGGCTTGAGTTAATGGACATGCCGGGAGTCCTCTGGCCGAGGATCTCCACCAAGAGGAGCGCTGTCTGCCTTCAGGCGTGCGGCTCGATAAAAGATGAAGTCACCGATGTCACAGAGACCGCCTATGATCTCATGAAGATCCTTATAGAGTTGTATCCCAAGCTTCTCGAAGCACGTTACGGCGTCCCGCTCGATATTGAGCAGACCGATGAGGATATGGGCTATAGCGACCCGTATTACGATCTTTTCCTTGCTATGGGAAAGAAGCGCGGCTGCGTCATGAGCGGCGGCAGGGTGGATGAGGAAAGGTTCGCGAGAACGTTCCTGACCGATCTTCGCGAAGGCCGTATCGGAAGGATCACTCTTGAAGATCCCGAACCTCCTTCGAAAGGAAATTGAAACTATGGCAAAACCGACCAGAGAACAGCTTGAAGAAAAATACGAGAAGCTCTACGCATATGAGCGCGAGTACCATGCGAAAGGCTATACGGCAATCGCGGGTATCGACGAGGCGGGAAGAGGCCCGCTCGCAGGCCCCGTGGTCGCAGGCTGCTGCATATTGGATCCCGATGTGAAGATATTGGGCCTGGATGATTCAAAAAAACTCTCCGAGAAAAAAAGAGAGGAGCTCTTTATCGAGATCAAGGAAAAGGCTCTCGCATGGACAGTGTGCGAAGTCTCCGCCGAAGTTATCGATCAGATAAACATCCTTGAAGCAACGAAAAAGGCGATGAGGACCTGCGTTGAAGAGATAAGCAGAAAGATCAGGCCTGACCTTCTTTTGATCGATGCGGTAAACTTAAGCGGTACGGGAGTCGACGTCGTGCCGATCATCAAAGGCGACGCAAATTCGGATTCCATAGCGGCTGCCTCTATACTTGCAAAGGTCACCAGGGACCATATAATGGTTGAGTTTGACAAGGTTTACCCGGGCTACGGATTTGCCAAGCACAAGGGTTACGGGACCAAGGATCACTATGCAGCGATCAGGGAATTCGGCATGACTCCCATCCACAGGAGATCCTTTCTCAAGGTCATTCATTAAAAAATGCCTTGACATTGCCGCAGACATTATTTATTATTACCTCGTTGAAAAGAAGAACATCCGATTCTCACCTCAAGCGCTTTAGGGTTGTAAAGAGGTTAATAGTTATAAACCTATAGAGGGTTGCCTTATCTTAAGGCAGGGCTGTTATGAGAGAACGGATTTTATCCGTTCTTTTTTTCTGGGAATTGAACGTACGAGACCAAACGGGAGGTGATTACTATCGCAAAGGCTAACGAGAATCAGTTGATCAATGATTCCATCAAATTCGCGCAGGTCCGCCTTATTGACGCTGAAGGCAACATGATCGGAGTTGTGCCGATCGAAGAGGCAAGGAAAAGCGCAGAAGATGCGGAACTCGATCTGGTCTGCATTTCGCCCAATCCTGAGAATCCTGTATGCAGGATAATGGATTACAAGAAATTCCTTTTCGAGAAGGGCAAGAAAGAGAAGGAAGCGAAGAAGAAGCAGAAAGAGACCGAACTTAAGGAAATCGGCTTGAAGCTTACGACCGACGTACATGATATCGAAGTTAAGCGTAAGGCAGTTATCAAGTTCCTGAGTAACGGTGACAGAGTCAAGGTCAACATAAGATTCAGAGGCCGCGAGATGGCTTTCCAGAATAAAGGTTTCGACGTCATGACGGAATTCGCCAAGGGCGTTGAAGAGTACGGTTCGATCGACAAACAGCCAAAGATTGAAGGCAGGAACATGGTAATGTACCTGTCGCCGGCAAAGAAAAAATAACCAGGAGGATAAAACACATGCCTAAGCAGAAAACACACAGTTCTTCTAAGAAGAGATTTAAGGTGACAGGTTCCGGCAAGGTCCTTCACAAGCAGGCGTTCAGAAGCCACATTCTTAGTAAGAGACCTACAAAGAGAATGAGACACCTGAGACACAGCGAGGTCGCAGCTGACGCTAATGCAAGAATCATCAAGAAGATGATTCCTTACGCTTAATTCGATTAGGAGGACAATGACATGTCAAGAGTAAAAAGAGGAATCCGTACAAGGGCTCGTCATCATAAGATCCTTAAGGCTGCAAAGGGCTATTGGGGCCACAAGAGCAAGCTTTTCAAGGTAGCTAACCAGCAGGTTCTCAAGTCCGGCAACTATGCTTACCGTGACAGAAGAAACAAGAAGAGAGATTTCAGGAAGCTTTGGATCGTTCGTATCAATGCTGCTTGCCGTCTCAACGACATGAGCTATTCAAGGTTCATGAACGGACTTAAGAAGGCAGGAATCGAACTCGATCGTAAGATCCTTTCCGATATCGCCATCACAGATGCAGCAAGCTTTTCTTCTCTCGTAGAGAAGGCAAAGGCTGCTCTCGGCTGATAACCAATTTAATTCAGAGCATTCAAGGCTGCCTTTACGGCAGCCTTTTGCTTTGCGTTCGTCCGGATTCTTGCCAAACCGGCTGCAGTAATTTATGATTTCACTAAACCCGAATTGAATATTTGAAAGGGGAACTGTCATGTTTTGTAAAGAATGCGGTGAAGAGATAATTGAAGGTTCTTCGTTTTGCGAGAATTGCGGTGCGAAGATTGTGAAAGCTGATCCTGCTTTTCAGAGCGTTCCGGTAAATCCCGTTTATCCGGCAAATTCTGTCTATGCAGCCAATGCCGCCTTTGCCGCGCAGCAGGCAGCAATTCAGCCCCAGTATCCTGTTGTTCCTCAAACTCAGTATGCCGCAGCACCTCAACAGCAGCTGGTACCTGTACAGTCCCAGTATTTTCCCGGTCAGACGCCTGCTTATATGCAGTCTGTTGCAATGCCTATGTATGCCGCGCCCCAGCAGCCGGCTTCCGGCAAGAAGATCTTCTCGCTGATCCTCCGTATTGCCGGCGGTGTAACCGGCGGTATCTATACTCTCGCGCTTCTGGGATCGATCCTCGTGGACAGACTCGGATCTGATGCGTTCCTTGCTTATTTGGTCCTTTTGAGCTTCAGTGTTTTTGTGTTTGTATTCTCGTTTGTCAAAAAACAGATCGCGAAGGGCGCATTCCTTGCAATGATCATCCCTTTGGGCGTGATGTTCTTCCTCTTTTTATCCGTATCGGGAGTAATGGATTAACCTGCCGCCTCTGACGTATGCAGATCATTACCAGCCGTGACAACGCAAAGGTAAAGCGCCTTGTATCGCTTCACAGGCGCGAGAATGCCAGGCGTGAAGGCCTCGTGTTCCTTGAAGGAGAGAGGCTTTGTAAAGATGCGTTCGAATCAGGAGTCTGCCCGGTCGAAGCGGTAGTCACCGAAAAGAACATCCCTTGGGCGGAAAAGTATGCCAAAGATACCGAGGTCACCGTTCTGAGTGAGGATTGTTTCAAAAAGATCGCTTCCACCGTAAATCCACAGGGCATTGCATGCCTGGTAAGGCAGCCTGCCCTCGAAAAAGAGATCCCTTATAGAGGAGACGGCAACGATATCTATGTAGTCCTCGAGGACGTTCAGGATCCCGGCAATCTGGGGACGATCATAAGGACGGCTGACGCTTTTGACCTTACGGCCGTGATAATGTCACCTTCGACCTGCGATCCTTTCAATGAGAAGACTTTGAGGTCATCGATGGGATCGGTCTGGCATCTGCCGCTCGTGACCTGCCCGTTGGATGACGCGTTTGCTTTTTTCGGACAGAACGGGATCGAGACGCTTGCGATGCATCTTAAGGGCGAGATTCTCAAAGAAGCTGACATAAAGCTTCCTGCGGCATATCTGATCGGCAATGAAGGCCGCGGCCTGACCAAAGAGATCTCAGATAAATGCACGCGCCTTATCAAGATACCCATGCCCGGGAAGGCGGAATCGCTTAACGCCGCAGCTGCTTCCGCGATAACGGGGTATGTCCTTTCCACTAAGCGAAAATAGCAAAAACAGCCGTTTTTTGACCATCCAATTTGATAAAAACAAAGGCCCGTCGACGGGTCTTTTTGTTGTTAATATTGAAATTTGGCGGACAGGCACCGCCAAACTCACTTTTTACTTTTAAAAATGCTATAATTGCAAGGCTAATAAAAGGAGGATTATTTCCATGGGCATGACTATTTCACAGAAGATCATCAAAGATCACCTTTTATCCGGTGAGATGAAAGCAGGCGAGGAGATCTCCATCAGGATCGACCAGACGCTTACTCAGGATTCTACAGGTACCATGGCATACCTCCAGTTCGAGGCTATCGGCGTTGACCGCGTTAAGACGAAGCTCTCTGTTGCATATATTGACCACAACATGCTTCAGTCCGGTTTTGAGAACGCTGATGACCACAAGTACATCCAGACCGTTACTGCAAAGCACGGCATCAGATTCAGCCGTCCCGGCAACGGCGTTTGTCATCAGGTACATGTTGAGCGTTTCGGTATTCCGGGACAGACTCTCCTCGGATCTGATTCACACACACCTACATGCGGCGGTATCGGCATGCTTGCCATAGGTGCAGGCGGACTTGACGTTGCAGTCGCTATGGGCGGCGGTCCTTACTACATCACGATGCCCAAGATGGTACGCGTAACGCTGAAGAACAAGCTCGGCAACTGGGCAACTGCTAAGGATATCATCCTTGAAGTTCTCCGCATCATGACCGTTAAGGGCGGTGTCGGCAAGATCATCGAGTATGCAGGCGACGGCGTAAAGACACTTTCCGTTCCCGAGCGTGCAACCATCACAAACATGGGCGCCGAGCTCGGTGCGACAACTTCCATTTTCCCTTCGGACGAGGTCACTAAAGCGTTCCTCAAGGCGCAGGACAGGGAAGATGCATGGACAGAGATCAAGGCTGATGAAGACGCGGTCTACGATGAGGAGATCGAGATCGATCTTGCAGCTCTCAGACCTCTCATTGCAAAGCCTCATATGCCTGACCAGGTAGTTTCCATCAAGGAAGTTGCAGGCCTCAAGGTTGACCAGTGCTGCATCGGTTCCTGCACGAACTCTTCACTGTACGACATGCTCAAGGTTGCAGCGATCCTCAAGGGACACACTGTTGCTCCCGATGTATCGCTCGTTATCGCTCCAGGCTCCAAGCAGGTATTCAACATGCTCGCAGAGAACGGCGCGCTTTCTGACATGATCGCAGCAGGCGCAAGGATCATCGAGTGCGGATGCGGACCCTGCATCGGCATGGGCCAGT
>CAMZBB010000082.1 GCA_947304405.1 uncultured Clostridia bacterium | reverse complement strand
ATAAAGCGCTGTCCTACATAACCCGTAGCACCGATAACGCCGACTCTCAACTTCTTTTCCATACTCTTTTTCACTACTTTCATTTTGAATTTTGTCCGTGTGTCACGCACAATTGTTTTTGGTACGTGCACAATATTATCACAATGACTTTTCCATAACAAGTACACCAACAACAAAAAACGGTAATATCGCTGTGATAAAATATAGCAAGATAAACAACCCGGGGGAAAATACCTAAGTGCAGACCTTTCCCGTACTTGACCAGTACTGCAATTACATGCTTGCCGCGCTCGGAAGATCCGAACTCACGGTCAAGGAATATACCTATGACATAATCTGCTTTTGCAGGTTCTGCAAGCAGGATAAGAATCTGGTCCCTTCTGATACGGTTTTCGAGGAGATAGACGTCACTGATATTGATGTACCCTTCCTGAATAAGGTAACGACAGATGACCTTCTGGCATTCATCATATGGCTTTCCAGAACGCGCAAACAGTCAAATGCCGCGCGTGCAAGGCATGTCGCTTCATTAAAGAGTTTCTTTAAATATCTCCACGCGAAAAAGCGTCTGATAGACAACAATCCCGCCTACGATCTCGAGACTCCTAAGATCGGCAAGCGCAACCCGAAATACCTTACTCTGGAGCAAAGCAAAAAGCTGCTTTCCACGGCATATGCTTCCCCAAAGGAATCCAATGTCCGCGACTTCTGCATGCTTACGCTTTTCCTCAACTGCGGAATGCGTCTGTCCGAGCTGCGTGGGATCAACACCAACGACATACGCGGCACGACTCTTACGGTTATCGGTAAAGGCAACAAGGAAAGGACGATCTATCTCAACGATTCTTGCCTCGCCGCTTTAGATGATTGGATGAAAGAGCGTGAATCCATAAAGATCAAGCCTGAAGCCGGAAAAGCGCTTTTCGTTTCCAAGCGCGGTACGCGAATATCAGATGACATGATACAGATAGTGATCAAAAGGCTTCTTGAAGAAGCCGGGATCGATACGCGCGTTTATTCGGTGCACAAGCTCAGACACACCGCCGCAACACTGATGTATAAGTACGGCCATGTCGATATAAGAAATCTGCAGATGATCCTCGGACATCAGAGCGTATCGACCACGCAGATATATACCCATGTAGATGAAGAAGCTCTCCAGAGAGCCGTTGAGAGCAATCCTCTGGCGAGCTTTGATCCCGAAAAAGAATCCTGAAAAAATTATCAGCCGCTGGTAGCGGAGATCGCAGGTTCTGCAGTCGTTCCGATTACAGGAGCCAGTGCCGTTTCAGTTGTCGTCTCAGGCGTCGTCTCGGTCGGAGCCTGATTCTGACCTCCCTGCTGCTGAGGAACTCCTGACCCGTTGGGAAGCCTGAGCTTAAGAGGATAAAACGGGAGCGCCGCGATGTACTGCTGCTGGATCGATGATTTCTCATAGATGCTGCGTTCCTTGATAAGCGGCGAATTCCTGTAAGGCAATGTGGCAGCCACAAAAGCAACGAACCATACGATACCCATAAGGATGAGCACCTCAAACACGAGGAGCGGCGTTACCTGGAAGAAGCTGCTGACCTTGTTAAGCTGCTTGGTCCTCTTTGTCTTCTTGACGTCAGTCGAAATAAACTCCGCCATCTTGTAGCTAGTCGAATCGATCTTGGTTAGGATCTTCTCGATCATGGAATTGCGGGTATATTCATCAAGTTTTCTTTCCTCGAATGTCAGGTTCGCGGGAAGCGGATAATCTGCAACTATGTTTTTGGCATTCTCAAGAAGAATGTCGCCAAAATCATAGATTACGCGGTCTCCGGGAACGCTTGCACGCTTAGCATAGATATCGAGATAAGATTTTACTATGGCACGCTCACACCTTGTGGGTTCCTTTGTCACGCCGAAAACCGATGAATATACCATATCGACCGTGGACATATAGAAATCCTTGAGATTCTCACGTGTCAGTTTCTCATACCAAAGTTCTTCTGCCATCGTCAGATACCTCCGTTATCAGGATTGTCATCGTTCAGGAAAGCCATCGGGTCAGAAGGCTGCTGAGGATACGGATTCTGTCCGTAGATATCAGGGGCATTCTGTGGCTGATATGCCTGCTGACCGTACTGCTGAGGCTGAACGGGTGCCTGAGGGTAATACTGCTGACCATACGGATCCTGCTGCTGTCCCTGCACGGGAGCATACTGCTGCGGAGCCTGAACAGGACCTTCCTGAACGTATGACTGCTGAGGCAAGGGCGCCTGTTGGGGCATGCCATACTGCTGCGGCATCGGAGCCTGCTGCGGCTGTGTGTACTGCTGTTGCGGCATCGGAGCCTGCTGCGGCTGCGCATACTGTTGTTGAGGCATGGGTGCCTGCTGAGGCTCCGGCTGATACTGGTACTGTGAGACGGGCTCAGTTGCCTGCTGGACAGGCTGCTGAGGCTCGCCGAAAGGAGTCCTCGGATCATATCCGGGTGCAGGAGCCTGATTCATATTGGGATTTGCATAAGGGTTATACTGCTGAGGATTGTTTCTTTCAGGTCTTCTTCTGGGTTCAGGCTTCAGAGAAGGATCTCTTTCATCTATCGCCGAAGAATAAGCTGATGCAGGATACACGAAAGAAACAAGTGCTACGAGCAGTGTCACGATAAGCATGACGATCCTTACATTGTTGACCATGAAAGCCGTCATGGTTACCGGAATGACCAGTCCGATACCAAGATAGAAAGCGTACTCTGCGCACTTTCTCAGATTGATCCTGATCCTGCCGCTGCAGATAAGATACAGTGCATAGATGTAATAGAAATCATGTATTCCAAGGCTGATTCCGAGAAGCGCGGACGTTATCACGAGTGTCTTAGCCGAAGGAAGGAGCGCAAAGATCAAAAGGCCCAAGACAGTTGATGCAGACTGTATCAACACCCTGATCTTGGAAGTCAGAATGTGTTCGTAGTGAGTCTTTATGAAATTGCAGACCGCACCGGCTGAGAAAGCGCAGACAAGGTAGAAGAACGATGACGTCGCAAGCGAGATGCCGACATTTCCCAGGAAGTTGGGGATAAACACGAGCATGAACGCAAGTGAGACTCCAAGCATCAGGAATGAAGAATTGAGGAACTTCCCTGCCCTCGAGTCAGACAAAACGCGAAGCCAGCTTCCGACCGTAAGAGGAGCTTCCTTAACGACAGTGTTATTCTGCATGAAATAGATCATGCCGACGGAAGTCAGGATCAGTGTCGCGCCGCTGATGACCGCTACGATAAGAAGGCCAAAACGTTCATAACATATGCCGGTAATGACCGTTCCGACTGACACTCCGAGGAAATATGACGTGCTCTGCACGTTATGGATGATCCTGTCGCTATAGTCCTTGTAACCGAGCTTGCCGGCATTGATCCTGTAGTCTCTGAGGAAATCAAGCGGCATTCCGAAGCAGAAGCCCACAGGCAACGCTATCACCGCAGTCACATAAGGAATGTTGATTATTCCTGCGACAAGCGCAAGGAAATAGCCTGCGCCCGTCACGAAGATCAGAGCGACACGGCTGGTTAGCTTTGACTTCAATTCATGCCTTACGGATGAGAATCCGAAGAAGCCGAGAATGAACAGCAGCAACGTTCCCGCTATGATCGCATGGACCGCTATGGAAGGCATGTCCTTAAGTGAATCCTTGAAGTAATCGGCAAAACAGATCGGGATCATGATGGATCCGAATGCAGCGAAGAATGACAGGAATCTGTTTGCATTCTCGCCGTACATAACAAGTACAGGCGCATTTCCGGAGATGCCGTGAGACATGGTGGAAATAATGAGATTAAGTTCAAATATCGCGATACCCATGGATATTGCGATCGAGATGATCGTGAACATCCATGAAAGGCTCATGCCGTTGACCGTATCAGTAAAATCGGCTTTGGGCATCATGATCTCCAGGATACCCGATACGGTATTTTCGGAAGATATTATCGGTGCTATCGCGCAGACATAACTCTTCCCTGCTTCGGTCCTGGAAGTAAAAGCAACCTCCTGTAGCTGGAAGCAGTTGATATACTGATCCCCGACTCCTGTCAGATAGTACTGTTCATTGGATGTAGGAGTGGCAGCGGAAGAATAAAGCCTGAGGAACGAATCGCCCGCCATGGTATAGACAGAGACCGTATAAGGCTTGTCTTCAGCATAAGAATATATCGGAAGCATGTATGACATGTTCTCGGAAACTTGTGTATAACTAAGAGCCGTTGCCGAAGACACTGCGCATTTCTCCATTGCATCAGCACGCTCACTCTCAAGTGTCGTGATGTATACGGAAGACAGCTGCTTCGACATGACAAAGAGAACGACCAGGATGATGGCGAAGCAGTAACCGATGGCAGAAGATATTATCCTCTTTTCACGGGCTCTGGCCGACTCAGCCACCTGTGCTCCGGAATTGCCCTGTCTGTGACGCAAGAACTTGATGAGCATTTCCTGCAGTATGAAGATCACGACACCAACGACGACCGCGATTATTACTGCGGTCATTATCCTGCCTTCAAGTTTGTCGCCTAATTCATACAGACCGTCAAACGTGCACTTATACTCGAAAACGCCCTTGCACATACCAGTGCTGTCCGTGATCGGTACGATAATGCTCTCGTAGTTTTGTCCCACAACGGTAGTCGGTTCATATTTTCCGTCAAGCCATGTGGATATGTCACGGTTTGCAACGGCGAATTCGGAAGTATCGCCTACGCCTTCGCTTACAAGAAGCGAGAGCTGACCGTCGCTGTATGCGAAAAGGCCGTATCCCTCAGCGGAAAGATTCTCGCTGGAAGTATCAGCCATCATCAGGCTCAGGAGCGAACCGTATTTGAGCGGCGAATTCACGGTAGCCGAACTGAAATCATCACCGTCAATGCATATCTTGGCAATTTCACAGACCTGTTTAACTTTCTTGTCAGAGATGCTCTTGAACTCACCTTCAAACTGCAGCCTCATATGGTGAACCGCGAATGACACCGCAGCGATCGAGACCATAAAAGACACGATTGTAAGAATAACGATACGAACAAGACGGTCAACAACGTTGCCCTTCTCCTGAACGTGATCATTCCTAAGATTTGCCATAAAGTCGTTCTCCCCGATAAGTACTCAGAAAAACTCAATTTAATATTATACAATATTTATTTCAAAAAATAAAAAAGGCAACTGTTTGTCAACAATTGCCTCTATGGTTGCGGAGGTGGGACTCGAACCACACGACCTCCGGGTTATGAGCCCGACAAGCTACCAACTGCTCTACTCCGCGATATTCGATTGTTTGCATCTTCCGGAATAATGGTGCTCGTGACCGGACTTGAACCGGTACGGATTTTACTCCGACGGATTTTAAGTCCGTTGCGTCTGCCAATTCCGCCACACGAGCCTATCCGTAAATGCCATAAGATACTAACACCCGACTCTTTTAATGTCAAGGCACTTGCGTTCGTAACTTTGATCCCGGGCAGGCACTTGTAACTTAAACTTAATAGAACCGACTTGCTTTGTTATTGAACGAAAATCAATTATCGATAGAATAAAGATATATTTAAAAATCTGTGAGGACAAAACTATGCCATTTGATCCAGATAACCAGAACAAGAACAACGGCTTCGGAAAAGGGCCCAACAAGTTCAACAACGACAAGGACGATTTTGTTGGTTCTTCTTTCGCCGTCCAGTTCAAGCCGGGTGATGCTTCCAACTCTGTATCCGATAAGCTGAGGGGAAAGACTGACGATGCGTTCGACAGTTTCACAGATGAATTCGATGATTTCGTTATCGATGAATCCATTTCCGCTTTCAAGCCGCTCAACGAAGACGAAAAGGCCAAGCCTTTTGCTTCGAATGAAAAGGAAGCTGCAGAGCCCAAGAAGGAAGAACCCGCTCAGGCTCCCGAAAAGAAGAAGGAATCTGATATTCCCGCATTCCCCAAGAACGGAGGAACATTTGACAGAAAGCCCTCTGATGACGTTTCAAAGGGACCTGACAAAACAAACACTCCCGTTTTCGGAGGAGACAAAGCTTCAACAAGGCCTGCCGCTTCTGCCAAGAAAGAAGACGAGAGACTTTTCAATTCAGGCAAGAATCTTGATTTCGCAACATCAGAACATGACAAGAGCAAAAGTTCCTTTGCCAATGCAAAGCGTCCCGCTGATCCGGTCGCAACAAACGGCATCGATATTCCCAAGGCTGAAAAGAAGCCCGAAGTTAAGACATACGGTTCCGTATCTTCAGGAGTAAATGCTTTCGGTTCTGACAAGCTTCCCGAGATCCCCGAAGTTGAAAAGAAGGAGCCTTCAAATGGTACTTCACCGTTCGTAATCAGGCCCACTCCTACACCGAGACCGGCAGCTCCCCGTACGGCACCTGCATCTGCAAAAGCAGCCCAGAACGAGAAAAACGAAAAGGCAGCACCCCCTGCTCCCCGCACGGCTCCTGCAATGGCAAAGGCTGCACAGAATGAGAAAACCGAGAAGTCAGCTCCTGCTGCTCCTCATACTGCACCCGCATTAGCAAAAGCCGTTCAGAACGAGAAGGCTGAGAAGTCAGCACCCGCTGCTCCCCGTACAGCACC
>CAMZBB010000081.1 GCA_947304405.1 uncultured Clostridia bacterium | reverse complement strand
TTCCTTTACAACATGATATTCATCCTCGTTTACTGTTTGCTGGCAGCCGGATACGGCGTAAAGAAGTGGCCTGACCAGTTCCGCGATGTTCCCATGATCCTGTCGCCCATCCTTGCAGTCCTCGTAGGATTTGAACTCGTTTTCGCAGGACCGATGCTGTCTTCAGGGATCGAGAGCTTTACGAGCTTTTCCGGAGATGCGAGGGAGTACATATCCGCGATCGATGCTCTCGAGGAATTCGGATCGAAGGCTGCTTCCCAGAATGCTGATCTCGGAGCGGTCAGGGCGGAGACAGAGCATGTTACGGACTATAATCCGCTCTATTACGTAAACGAGGGAGAGCAGATCTACGGTAACTTCCGCAGCATGTCCTTCTTCAACTCTAATTCGAACAAGAGGATGCACCATTTTCTCAAGCAGCTCGGTTATCCGGTAAACTACAATTATTTTGCAGCTTCGTACGATATGGTAATTCCGTCAAATGACGCTTTCCTTTCAATAGGCAGTGTAGCGAGCAGAAGGCCTCTGTCTTTCTATGAGAAGACGGGAACGGATTCATACAATACCGGACTTCATTTCTACAAGGCCGGAAAGACGCTGCCGCTTGCATTCTCCGTGCCCGGCTCCGCATCGGGATTTGATTTCTACAAGCTCGAGAAAACTGCTGACGCCAAGAACTATTTCGCATTCCAGAACGAATGGTATGCCTCGATGTTCCCTGAAAGCTTTACCAAGGATTTCTTTGTAACGTTAGATGGCAGCGCGGTATCAGAACCCGTGATAACGAACGGCATCAGCTATAACAAGAACGATTACAAGACACGTGCGGATATTATTCGGGAAGCTTCTTCAAGTGAGAGTTCCATAGCATCCGAGAGTGCAGGGTCAGATCAAGAAGAGAATGCTTCTGACATCATTACCTACGATGATCCGATCGGTCTTGAAGCTGCTGCGGCAAAAGAGCTTAACAAGAAGATTAAGACTATCTACCGTCAGAATGAGAAGCTTCCGATCAGGATCGAATACCATATCAAGGCGCCCTCCACATCGGAGATATATTGCAACCTTACGACCGGAAGGATCTTAAACGGAACGCAAGTATATGTTAACGGCATTAAGATCAATAGCTTCGAGAGCGACGCATTCTATTCGCAGATTTTCAGGATAGGCTCGTTTCAGGAGGGTGAGGACGTTAAGGTCACATTCCTTTCCGATTGCGCGGATTGGACTTATCTTGATGTTATTTTCGCAAGTTTTGATTACGAAACGTTTGAGAGCCAGCTTGGTTCAGTCGATCTGACGAAGGTCAAAACGGAAACGCTTGAAGACGGTTATGCAAAGTTTACGGTAAACGGACTTAAGTCAGGCGAGACTGTCATAACGACCATACCCGCAGAAGACGGATGGACCCTTACGATCGACGGCCAGCCCGCCGAACTCGGGAAGTACCAGGATGCTTTCTTATCATTTACCTGTCCGGAAGGCAGCCACACGGCCGAGCTCACCTTTACGCCGCCGGGTCTCAAGACGGGTGCTGCAGTGTCCTGCGCGGGAATCGTGTTACTGGCAGCTTACATTTTCATCGATAAGAAGATCACACAGAAGCGGGAAGCAGTTCCGGCTGAAGCAAAAGAAAAAACAGAGGTTAATACGGAGGAATGATCATGAGCTACATGGAAGAATACGAATTTTGGAAGACGGATCCTTATTTCGATGAGGGCACGAAAAGCGAACTCATATCCATCGCGGACAATGAGAAAGAGATAGAGGACAGATTCTACAGGGATCTCGAATTCGGTACTGCAGGACTCCGCGGCGTCATCGGTGCAGGAACCAACAGAATGAACGTTTATACCGTGGCAAAGGCAACCGCGGGACTTGCTCAGTACATCATTTCATGCGGTCCCGAGGCGGTATCGCGCGGAGTTGTCATCTCTTACGATTCGCGTAATTTCTCGCCGGAGTTTGCCGCGATCACGGCAGGCACTCTCGCTGCATACGGCATCAGCTCGAAGCTTTCGGACGAGCTCAGGCCGGTTCCGATGCTCTCATTCTCGGTAAGGTATTTCAAAGCTTTCGCAGGCGTCATGATCACTGCATCGCATAATCCTGCGAAGTATAACGGCTACAAGGTCTATGGTGAAGACGGCGGCCAGGTTCCGCCGGAAGCCGCTGATGCGGTCCTCGCCAATATCGAAGCGATCAAGGATATCAGGACGATCAAGACTCTGGATATCGAAGAGGCAAAAGCTAAAGGCCTTGTTACGTCTTTCGGCCCTGAGGTCGATGAGGCTTTTACAAAAATGCTCACGAAGCTCGTTGTAGATCCTGATGCAATCGCCAAGCAGGCCGATATGAGCATCGTCTATACTCCGCTTCACGGCTCCGGCAACAAGCCTGTCAGAAGGATACTCGAGGCAGTCGGATTCAAGAATATCCATATCGTTAAGGAACAGGAACTCCCGGACGGCAATTTCCCCACGGTAAGCCTGCCTAACCCCGAGAATCCCGAGGCCCTTTCAATGGCCATCGAGCTTGCCAAGAAGACCGATGCTTCGCTGGTATTCGGAACAGACCCCGATTCCGACCGTATCGGCGCTGCTGCAAAGGTCGTCGAGAACGGCGAAGTCAAATACAAGTGCTTCTCCGGCAACCAGATGGGACTGATGCTCCTGGATTACATCCTCAGTGCGAAAAAGGATCTCGGCAAGCTTCCCGACAAGTCTTTCGCGGTAACGACCATCGTTTCCTCCAAGCTCGTTAAGTACATCTGCGATTACTACGGCGTAGAGCTTCAGGAGACACTGACAGGCTTCAAGTTCATCGGCGAGAGGATCAAGCTTGATGACGAGTTCGGCGACAAGCATTTCCAATTCGGTTTTGAAGAGAGCTACGGTTACCTCTCCGGAGTTGACGTCCGCGACAAGGATGCGGTCGTAGCCGCAATGCTCATCTGCAACATGGCTGCAGCTTCTTTCGAGAAGGGCGAGACGCTTGCGGACAGATTGGACCACCTCTATGAGAAGTACGGATACGGAATTGAGCAGACGATAAGCTGCACATTGGAAGGTAAAGAGGGCATCGAGAAGATTGGCAGCTGCATGGCTGAATTGAGAGAAGAACTCGGTTCCTGCAAGAACATTGCCGAGGCAAAGAACCTTCTTGGCGGCGCATCTGTTACGGCGGTGCGCGACTACAAGACATCGAAGCGCTACGATTTTACGGAAGACGGCGTTAAGGTCTCGGATATTACGCTTCCCAAGTCCAATGTTCTTCTGTATGAACTCGGAGGCAACAAGGGGATCGACTGGGCTTGCGCAAGGCCTTCTGGAACGGAGCCCAAGCTCAAGATCTACATGGGCGTTTACGATTCCGACAAAGCAAACGCGGAGAAGTCCTTTGAGACGATCAGGGGAGAAGTTGAAGGATACGTCAAGTCAAAACTTAACTGAGTTCTTTCACAAGCGGAATAATGTAATCATCGACAGCCTTGGCAAAGCCGAGGCTGTCGCAATTTGAAGTGATATAACTTGCCGCTTCTTTGCATGCTTCCGTAGCGTTCCCCATGGCAATGCCGTATTGGGCGGATTCGATCATGGACAGGTCATTGTCACTGTCACCGATCGCAAACGTCATGGAAGCCGGGACCCCGAGAAACTCTGCAAGACTGAGCAAAGCTTTCCCCTTGGTAACGCCTTTGCACATTACATCGAAAAGACCGGGACCGGATGATATGACCTCGAGATCGGGATCGGAAGACAATGGCCCGGAGACTTTCTCGTCTGCGCTGATCAGCAGGATCTTGTTGAAAGATGGGATCTTGTCCTTATAGGGAAAACTGCTGTCGATATCGATCATAGGGGACTGTTTTGACGGCTCAAGCCCCTGATTATATGAACTTACGAAGGCGCGTCTTGTCGAACACGGCGTAAAGAAGATGCCCTCGTCCGAATAGAGCGTTGCATCTGCGGAGTTGTCTATCAGAAACTTAAGGAGTTCTCTTATCTTGGAATCGGAAAAATCCCGGGAATCGAATTGTTTGCGGGTGCGGGCATCGAAAAGAGCTCCGCCGTTGCTCGTTATGATCGGGATGTCTATGCCCAGCCTTTCGGCGAACTTGCCTACCAGAAAAGGGGATCTGCCGGTGGCTATGGTGAAAGCGATGCCGTTTTCCTTAAGGCGCTTTACGGCTGCCTCGTTTTCGGGCGGCACGTCTTCTCCGGGCAGCAGCAGGGTAAAATCCATGTCGGCTGCCAGAACGGCCCTGATTTCTTCCATTTTCGGCTATTCCTCCGTACCAAAGGTGAAGTATAAACAATTTTACCTCAGGTCTGGGGCAAATATGAGGTATTTTTGACAAATTGATTATTTTGCCTTTTTGAATATTATAATAAGTGAGTCTCGGGTACGGGACTGTTTTACATATGCAAATTTACAAAGGGGACCATATATGAAGAAAGTCGATGAACGTGGTTCAGGATCGGCAAAGAAGAGTTCTAATACGAGCCAGAAGAGCACGAGCAGGCAGCTGAGCGTCAAGAAAGACGCGGCTGTAAAGCCCCAGTCTGCTAAGCCTTCTCCGGCAAGATCCCTCGCTTCTGTCAAGAAGACGGATGCTGATCTCGTACCTTCTTCGAATGAATTCGATTACAGCCTTTTGGGCGTGACGAGCAAAAAGCGTCAGCAGCAGAAGACCAAGCGTACACAGCAGAAGAACCGCGAAGCCAATTCCAGGATCAATAAGCGTACAGGCAAGCCCAAGACTCCCCTTGCAATTAAGATAATGACGCCTGTAGCCGTTTTCGCCGCGCTCATCACCTTCTATTTCGGATACCTCATCAAGACCGGATATTTCAGGGAGACCATCGTTGCGAGCATGGCTGACGGAAGCACTGCAAACCTTTTCGTTGAAGATGCTCTTGCATCCCTTTCCACGGACAAGTTTTTCCCCGGCATCAAGATCGACGGTATCGAAGTCGGCGGAATGACAAAGGAACAGGCAAAGGCTGCAGTTGCGGCAGCACAGCCGAAATCACCCGACAGGGTTGCTATCTCACTGTCTCTTGACGGCAAAGAGTACGACCTTGATTTTTCCAACGTTACTTTCAAATACAACACGGATGACGTTGTCAACGAAGCATATTCCCTTTACCGTCTCAAGGGCGGCGAGGACAGTGCGACCCTCACGGAATACTTTAACGGAGTCCAGGCTCTCAAGGTGGATCCGAAAGAGTATCAGACAGCTTATACCGTTAAGCACGAGGGCGTTGAAGAGACAGTTAAGGAGCTCCTTGAGAAGTTCCACCTCACACCTGAAGATGCGCAGCTTGGCTCTTTTGATCCTGACAGCCGTGCTTACACGATCATTCCCGAGAAGAACGGATACAACATCAACATTCCCGCCACGACCGAGAAGGTCAAGGCAATGCTCGATTCCCGCACCTATGTCGGAACCGTTCTCGTTGAAGCTGAGATCATAAGACCGGAGAAAACAGCAGCTTCCATCAGCGAGACATTCGGACGCATCAGCAGCTGCACAACAAAGACGACAAAGAACTCCAACCGTAACAACAACATCAGGAAAGCCTGCAAATATATGAACGGCACCGTAGTCAAGCCGGGACATGAATTCTCATTCAACAAGGCTGTCGGAAAGAGAACTGCGGAGAGAGGCTTCAAGGAAGCACACGTTATCTCGGGCGGACAGTACGAGATGGGTCTTGGCGGCGGAATCTGCCAGGTAAGTACGACTCTCTACAATGCCGCCATCTGTGCCGGACTGAACGTCACAGAGCGTCATTGGCACGCATTCCCGTCAACATACATTGCTCTGGGACAGGATGCGACCGTTGACTGGGGCATCTACGACTTGAAGTTCAAGAACACGACCGACGAGAACATCTACATCGTTGCATGGTGGAGCAAGAGCGACAGGATATGCCACGCCGAGATCTACGGTAAGAAGCTTGCAGACGGACAGAAAGTCAAGTTTGAGAGTAAGACGATCTCAAGTTCCGGAACGCCTTCCGGTGTTGAGTATGTAGAAGATCCCGATATGAAGGCCGGCGAGACAGAGACAGTAAGAACGGCTCACAAGGCCTGCACGGTTGTCTCATATCAGGTCTGGTATGACAAGAACGGCAAAGAGATCAAGAGAAAGAAGATCTCAACGACTTCCTACAAGGCTTACAAGAAGAGAGTTGCAGTAGGAACGCTTCTTGATAATGGAAAGCATGCAAAACTCGATACCAAGACCGGCAAGTTGTCCGGTATGCCGACGCCTACACCGAAGCCGACAAAGAAGAAGGCTACTCCTACGCCTAAAGCAGCTTGACGCTGTCTTTTACCTTTAAGCATTATACGGGGGCTGTGATCGATCCACAGCCCCCGATTTATTTGTGCTTCGGGCGGTAACTTCCATTAGACAAAAAACTGCGTAATATTTTGTTTGTTTTATGATGCCTATTTTCTTAATAAGGGTTTATAATAGACAATGTTTTTGTAGACTGAAATCAGAATGTAACAATTCCTGACGGAGGTCAAAAATTTTCCAAAGGAGATCCAAGTTTATGGCAGAACTGACAAAGAAAACCATGGACGG
>CAMZBB010000080.1 GCA_947304405.1 uncultured Clostridia bacterium | reverse complement strand
ACAGTCCAATTAAATGTACTTTCGCTTTCCGGATCCGTGCGATAATGAGAGCATAGAAAAGACTAAGTGATCAGCCATACGGCACATCAATGACTTATTAGGAGGAAAGAGACATGAAGCAGAGCAAGGATGAATTTCTGAACAATATGTACATTAAGGACAGCATTAAGGAATGCATGGCAAGTGAAGACAAGGACCCTTCAATGGTCTTTGTGGAGCTTATTCTCAGACTGAATGAAGACGGAAAGGCACCGATGCCGCTGATGAATTTTACCAGCATTGTATTTGAGCTGGACCCTGATGTCGAGATAGAGGATATTTTCGATGGCGGTCCCGAGCCGGATGAGATGTTTGTGTATGTTGAAGATGAAGACGGCAGCAAGTGGTTTCCGCTCTTTACTGACAGGGAAGAGATTGGCGTTGAAGCCAGGGACAATGCTGTAAGAGAAGTGCCCATAAGGGAGATTCTTGAGAAGGCCATTTATACTCCCGGCATTAAGGGAATAATAATCAACCCGCATACTGACGGTCTGGCTATTAGTAATGAAGGATTGGAGTTTATGCTTGATAAGGCAGATGAGCTTCAGGTCATGGATGACGCAGTGTAATAAGAATAAGGAGGATTAACTATGAACGAGATTAAGTGCCCCAAGTGTGGAGAGGTTTTCCAGGTCGACGAGTCCGGCTATGCCGCGATCCTTAAGCAGGTGCATGATTCCGAGTTCGATAAGGAGATCAAGAACAGGCTCAAGGAGCATGACAAGGCTCATGAAAATGAAGTCGAGCTTGCCGTAGCTAAGGCAAATGCCAATAAGGAGAAGGCGATCGCTGACCTTCAGAAGAAGATCGCCGAACTTGAAGGCCAGATCGAGCTCAATAAGACCAAGTCTGAAAGTGCAGTTGAGAAGGCTGTGCAGGAGAAGGAAAACGAGATCATGAAGCTCCAGAACAACATGGAGCTTGAGCAGAACAAGTGGCAGCTGAAGGAGAAGAGCCTCAGCGAGACTCATGCGGCCGAGCTTAAGCGCAAGGACGATGAGATCGCTTACTACAAGGATCTTAAGGCACGCCAGTCCACCAAGATGATCGGCGAGACCTTGGAGCAGCATTGTGAGATGCAGTTTAACAGCATCCGCATGGCGGCTTTCCCGAATGCTTACTTTGAGAAGGATAACGATGCAAAGACCGGAAGCAAGGGTGACTTTATCTTCCGCGAAGCAGACGATAACGGAGTTGAGTTCATCTCGATCATGTTCGAGATGAAGAACGAGATGGACGAGACTGCAAAAAAGCACAAGAACGAGGATTTCTTCAAGGAACTCGATAAGGACCGCAGGGAGAAGGGCTGCGAATACGCTGTGCTCGTTTCACTCCTTGAGAAGGACAACGAGCTTTACAACAACGGCATCGTCGATGTCTCATACAAGTACGAGAAGATGTTTGTGGTAAGGCCACAGTTCTTCCTCCCCCTGATCTCGATCTTGAGGAATGCCGCTCTCAATTCCCTGAAGTACCGTCAGGAACTTGCCCTGGTAAAGAGCCAGAATATTGACGTTACTAACTTTGAAGAGAAGCTCCTGGACTTCCAGGATAAGTTCAGCAAGAACTATGGTCTTGCCAGCGCAAAATTCCAGTCTGCGATCGATGAGATCGACAAGACCATTGACCATCTCCAGAAGGTCAAGGATAACCTCATTGGCTCCGAGAGGCAGCTGCGCCTCGCAAACGATAAGGCACAGGATCTGAGTGTAAAGAAACTGACCCGCGGTAATCCTACCATGCAGGCGAAGTTTGCAGAACTCGGAAGCGGTGACAAGACAACCCCTGATGATACCGGCAAGGAGGGATAAGATCATGAAGATCATAAACACAATATGCTACTTAATAACATTACCTATAAAGATCGTATGCTGGCTGATACTTATGTTGATCTTTCTTTTGATACTTTAAGGAGGTGCTGATCATGTGTTTGCTGCTCGGATTACTGCTTAGTTCAAACTCGCCAAAGAAGAAGGCTAAGAATGAAGAACGCGAGAGAAGATACCGCCGTGAAGCGCTCGAGGAAGAGTATGACGAGATCGACGGGATCGAGGATGCAGATTATTGAGGAATACCGGAGGTTATAAACTGTCCGCTTAATCGATCTGCAAACTGATATCATAGGACCACAACTGAATAGCCATCAAGAGTGCGCGAGGGACAAGCCCGGTGACCGCACAGCAACCTGCAGGAGCAAGGTGCTAAAGCTTGAACGATGGGAAAGAACTTAACATAAAGCCTGTCGTTCGCGACGGGCTTTGTTCACCTCACGGCTGATCTAAGGAATAGGAGGTACGATCATGAAAGAAAAGTGGAAGAAGATCTTCTCAAAGGATCACAAGCTGATGTATGCGGGATATGTTGCAGATGATAAGCCGTTCGGGATCGGAACGTCCTACTATGAGAACGGAAACAAGTGCCAGGAGGGTATCTTTGACGATAAGGGACTGGTGCACGGCAGGGAATACTATAAGAACGGCAATCTCAGGTTTGAGGGCGTCTATACACACAATAAGGGTTATGGGCCCAACTACCCGACATTCGGGACCTGCTACGATGAGGACGGCAATGAGATCTACTACGGGGAACTGAAGATCAAGAAGATCGGAAGCATGGGTCTCCCGAGGGTGATCGTGCCTGAGGAGTACGGGTTTATCTCACCCAGAGGCGAACCGGTCTTTGAAACCCTCACCTGGGAAAAGGATGATGACAAACCTCAGGGAACTTACTACGTGAAGCTCCGGGGCAAGAAGAAAAGACAGGAACTTGTCGAGTTTCTCGAGCGGAACGGATTCAGGTGCGAGGAAGATGATGTTACGTCCAAGGAGAGTACGATCTCGTCCAAATATCCCATGAAGGTGAGCCTTGACGACAGGACGTACGGACACCTGCACAACACGACCTGCTCTGCGGCAGCCGATGCTTCAAGAAGGACTATCCCGGCCGAAGAGCTGATGTTTGTCTTTGAGTGCTCGTTCGCGTTTGTGATAGTGCGGGCTAAATGATCAATTCAGCTTTGTTCCGCACTTATCGCAGAAATGGTCTTCTTCAGTACTTATCGCATCGCAGTTCGGGCAGTGTATCAGCTTCACGCCACACGATGAACATACCTTGTCAATGGTCTTGATATTGCCACCGCAATTCGGACAGACGGCGTCAGCACCGGTGTCTTCTACAACATCATCCTCAACGGGTTCGGATGCACCTGTGATCTTCTCCACGCCTTTGCCTGCGAACTTTTTCGCACCTGCAAAAGCCTTTTTGAATGCACCTGCGGCTGTGCCTGCCGCTGCAGGTGCATTTGCGTTATCGCTAATGTCTGCGCCTATATCTGCGTCAGCACTGGTATCACCAATATCGGCATCACCGTTGTCAACGTCAACCGTCGGATCAGGCAGCGCATCTGTATACGAAGCAACGACAGGACCCGGCGCGTCGATGCTCAAAAACTCTTTGGAATTGCACCATTCAACGATGTCGGAAGCGCGGTCAGCCAGGAACGGATGATCCATGTCGACCAGGTTATAGTACATCATGAACTTGTTCCACTTGGATTCGTCACTATATTGTTTGTATTCTTTTGCCTGCCTCAGGAATTCGTCCTTGTCAATCTTGTCGACAATAGTCGATGAGCCGCACGCAAGCTCCATCATGGCCTTAACGACGGGATCAGGTCCGCCGCAAACATATGCCGCGGCTCTGTCGGCAGAGTACTCGGAACACCTGTCCCAATAGAGCATTGCGTACTCCAGCGCGAAAGTAACAAACGGCAGATTGAGCATTGACGTACCCACATCCATCATGAAGCCGACCATGGTCTTATATAAGACGTGATGGCACACGATATGTCCGCATTCATGCGCCATTATCGTTCTGATAACATCCTGCGAACAATGGGTGATAAGTCCGCTCGTCAGCACGATGCAGGGCGTCTTATCACCTTTGGTATAAGCGTTAACCTCGGGATTGTTTTCGAGATAAAGTTCAGGAACGGGGATCTCGAGCTTCGCACAGATCGGCGGAAGCATATTGTAGATCTCCGGTAGCTGACGTTCCGAGATCTTTAGCCTCGAAGAAAGGTTCATTAGCTTGTTGCCCCTCTCCACGAAAATGTCGTTGAGTTTCTTGGTCACCAGTCCAAATGCCGGAATGGCCTTCATTGCCTTAAGTGCTTTAGCATCATTGGGATGGATAAAGAATTCGGAATGCATAACAAACCCTCCGTATAGACCCTTATGTAACTCCTGATCGATATGCCTGATATCTATACGATACAACGCAATTATTATCCTTCAATGAATAACCTATAAATGTTTGGGAACCGTGTATTAGTTGGTTTGTTAATACAGTTTTCCATTTTGTCAAAATCGCGCACGATTTTTAACAAATCCGTAAAAGCGTATTCAAGCGTTGTTTTCTTTGACACGGTAAACTTACAGTATTAGTTTCACAACTTTGGTGATCGGATGTGATGGAGTTGAAAGGAGCTAATATGAGAGAAAAGATCAAACATTCAGATTATATTGAGACGATGGCAGGGCTCGAGGTCCTCGCGGTCATTACGTTATCCGACGAGATCGAGATCTGTCTTGACAACGATACGCAGCTTCATCTGTACAACAATTCGTTCTGGAGAGTGATGGACAAGGACAGCGTCATCGCTTCGTCCATGGACCTTTATGTCAGATGCCGGTTAGAGAACGTTTCGTGGGCAGACACGTTCCCGCCCATGGTCCAGAAGAGAGTCGAGACTCTGGATTACTACGATGAGGACAAGGCGACCGAGTATCTGGAAGAGCACATTGACGGCATGATAAGCACCTTGAAGGAAAGCCTTGAAGGCAAAGTCGTCAAGGACGTTATCGTTTCTGAAGCAGGAGATCTTAACGTGATCCTGTCTGACGGAATGAGGGTCCAGTCCTTCTCGTCTTTCCCCGTAACGCATGAAGAGATTGCGTTTGATCTGTTGAAGTAAACTGGTGATTGTCATATTAACAGGGACATGACGATGTCCCACAACATCCCATGCAACCCCCTATGATTAATAATCGGCTGAACATAGGGGGTTCATTTATGCCTTCTTGCCGGATTTTTGTTTAATAAATCATTTACAGTGCGGTAACGGGGCGTTATTGTTCCGGTGCTAATATCTGAAGTATGGAAAGGGGGATACGGATATGGCAAGAATCAGATGTCCAAACTTATCGTGCAGAAGCACGGCATGTGTTCCTGTAGCCCAGAATAAGAGGTACAAGCCGGTCAAGGGACTTATCGGTGGTGCGATCGGAGGGTATTTCTTAGGCCCCATCGGTGCTCTGGCGGGAGCGGGAACCGGATTCAACGGCAAAGGCAAAGTGAAGTTCGTTTGCCAGAACTGCGGAAAGGTTTTCGTGAAGAAACTGTAGGAAAAACTTGAGCAGGCAAAAAAACAGCCCGGCATTTCTCTGCCGGGCTGTTTAATGTTTGGAAGAGCAAGGTTAAATGCTGGTTATCTTGCTTGAATGCGGGAGCCATGCCCCGAGGTAGAACGCAATCTGATATTTCAGATCGTCACTCATTTTCACATCGAACGGATTGTCGGTTGACAGAGCTTTGCAGAGTTTGTTGACGGTATTCAGTTCGCCCTTATTGACCGTAAGATCAACGCCTTCGATAAGCAGAAGCTTATTGCCGTCTACAAGGAGATGGTGAGCGCGTACGCCTATGGTATGGAAGGAAAGCTTTTCGATCAATTCTTCATTGTTGGGCTCGGTCCTGATAAAATCTCCCCATTTTGTTACATCCCAACGGAGATTGTAGTTTAAGTATGCCTTATTGTCGGTGCGGGAATAGACGCTTTTATCCAGATCTTCGAGGTGAACGGGCTTCTGGCCCCTGTCAGCATCGGTGAGCCAGCTGCCCAGAATGGTTTCATCGTAATTGTACCTCTCTGCCGATTTGCGCATCATATCCAATGAGCTTTCATATCTTTGTATAGTGCTGTCGTAGAAAAACGTTTTTATCATGTTGTCGAAGCATTCCAAGGCTTCCTCTTCAGACTTAAACTCCGCATAGACCATTATCGTGGATTGTGCAAGAGATCCGTTAACCCTTCGTAATTCTTCGTTATCCGTTCTGTCGGCTATCCTGTACATTACAAAATCGGTTATGGAGTTCTTGAAAGTCTTACTCAGGCGCATTACTTCAGCGTAATTGTGAGGAAGAAATGATCCCGTGACAGTGCCGCTGTAAGAAGCGATATCGATCTTGGTGCCCTTACATCCTTCACTCGTGATGTAGTAACCGTCCTTGAGGTATTCGAATTCGTTCATAGTGAATTTTCCGCCATTACGCGTGTAATCGTACTCCTTGGCGCCAAAGTTCTTCTCAAGGATATTCTTTACCTTATCGATGGAAAGATCGCTGAGAGAAGCCTTCTTAGCCCCCGAGCAGCCCCCGAGCGAAAAGACCATACAGACCAGAACAAACAGTGAAATAACAGATCTTAACTTGTGCATATGTGCCCCTCCTCCAAAATACTTCCTGGGGTAATTGTATCATTACGGGGCGCGAAAGTAGAAACCCCGGGTGGTTACACGTGCCCGCGGAAAATGGTAAAGTTAAGGTAGTCTTGATCTGCGGGAGGTGCGTATGGGACTTATACAGTGTCCGGATTGCGGAAATATGGTGTCTGACAGGGCAGCAGCGTGCCCTTCCTGCGGGTGCCCGGCCGAGGCTATCGCTGAAGCTTATGGCATGGGCGGCTATGAAGGC
>CAMZBB010000079.1 GCA_947304405.1 uncultured Clostridia bacterium | reverse complement strand
GAAGGTCCGCAGAAGGAGTTGAGCTTGAGCTTCTCGATTATCTCGAGCATCTTCTGTGCGCTGAACTTGCCCTGTGTATCGAAAGTGACGTTGACTGCTCCTGCGATCCACTGTCCGTAGATCTTGCCCCAGGCAAACTTTGCCCAGCCTGAATCGGCCTGGGTAAGGTGCCTGCAGCCGTCGTAGACCTGCTGCCAGTACTTTGCCGTGACAATGTGTCCCAAAGGAAGGAGATAGTCGTGAAGGATCATCTTGGGCTCGCCTGTCGTGCCGGATGAGAAGTAGATGATCATCTGATCATCATTATGTGTTGCCTCATCACCTGTGGGCCTCTCGAAAACGGGAGATGCCGCATCGATGTCATCGGTAAGAGAACGCCAGCCCTCGGGCGCTTCGCCGATAACGCTGCAGATCTCAACGGTCTTGCAGTCGGGACGTGCGCTGTTTACGTTGTCGATGATCCACTGGTCGTCTGCGCAGACGATCATCTTGACGTTTGCTGCATTGCAGCGGTAAACGATGTCGTGATATTCAAGCTGGAAAGTAGCGGGAATAACGACCGCACCGAGCTTGTGGAGACCGACCATGGTGAACCAGACTTCAGGACGCTGACGGAGGATCATGAGGACTCTGTCGCCCTTCTTGATGCCTAATCCTTTGAACATGTTCGCAACGCGGTTGCTCTTTTCCTTGATGTCGGTGAAAGTGAAATGCTTCTCATTACCGTTGTCGTCGCACCAGATGAGTGCTTCACGCTCAGGCTCCGTATCGGCATATACGTCGACGACGTCGAATCCGAAGTTAAAGTCCTTGGGGACTTTCAGCTTGAAGTTCTGCTTGAAGTCTTCGTAGCTGTCGAAGTCAACTCTCTCGACAAATCTTTCCAGTAAGCTCATATGTTTATGTTTCTCCTTGAGGTATTAACCGTTGATTATCGTCAGGAACTTTGCATTGTCCGTGACTGCCCTCTGGCCGTGAGGCTTCTCGGGATTGAAGTAGATGGAATCGCCTGCGTTCAATGTGAACTCTCTGTCGCCTACGACTACCTTGATCGATCCTTCGATGACGTAGTTGAATTCCTGACCGCCGTGCTTAACGAGTTCTGCGGTCTCGGACTTAGACAGGGTAACGATCATGGGGTCCATCTGTCTGTGCTTGTAATTGAAAGCAAGAGCGCTGAACGAATAGCCGGGATAACGCTCGACCTTGACGCCGTTGCCGCCCCTTACGACAGTGTAATCGTCCATTCTCGGGACATCGCCGGTCATGAGGACGGTGGGGTCGACCCTGAACATCTCAGCGACCTTGTAGAGAAGGCTGATCGGGATCTCCTTAGCGCCTGTCTCGTATGCAAGGTATTCGTCCTTGCTGACGCCTATCTCGCGTGCTACGTCTTCAGCGTCGAGATCTAATATGTCACGAAGTTCCCTGATCCTGTCGGATATCTGCTTGATGTATTCGTTCATGTCGGGCCTCCATATATGTTTCTTGAAATTATTTATATTATAAGCGGCAGATATTATACATCATATTGTGCCTTTTTGCGAAAACGCCTAAAAATCGTGCCGGAAAAGGCGTAATTAAAGGAAACTGACGGCTTTTTCGGCAAGTATCCTGAGACGCGGTTCAACGAACTTATAAGAAAGAATGCCGATCGCGAAGATAATCAGGCAGATAAGGTATTCCAGCCACCAGTTGGAGAAATTGAGCCCGAAGCCCCAATATTTATCGGCACAGCGTATCAGGAGAAGGATGAGGACGTGAAGCACGTACGTGTCGAAAGATGCTCCGCCCAATTCGTTCCAGATCTTTGCCGAAAACAATCTCTTGGCTTGTTCTGAATTGAATATGATCATGACGGCAGGGAAAAAGAGGAAGACCAGCGCATACTGCTGGAAAAGCTGCCTTTGGGCATCAAGCGCGAAGACGTAGAGTATGGCTCCGACAGTAAGGAACGGGAGCAGGATCAAGTATTTGAGCCCCTTGAACTTATGCTTTTCGAGGAAGCAGGCAAGCAAAAGTCCCACGGACACATCGATATAGGCTCTTCTTGCATCTGTCTGGAAGAAGGGCAGCTCGATCCCGAAAAGATCTCCTGCCATAGACAGAAGTATCAGTCCGATCACCGGGTAAATGAAGCTTATCTTTGCCTTGCCGCTGATTTTCGCCAGCAGGAACAAAACGACAAATGCTATCAGAAGGGCGCTTATGTACCACATGGGAGGGTTGAGATGAGAACCTTCCAGGTTTGCCCAGCCGACCTGCATTCCTAACATGGACAAGACGAGTTCCGTGCCGGTCGATCTGGCCTTGTAGTATTCGCCCATAATGCTGAAGTATACGTAGTTGTTGACTATGAAATAGATGATCGCCGTCACGCCTACGAGAGGCAGGAGCCTCACCGCTCGGTGAAGGTAGTAATCCTTGAATCCGAGCCGTCCGCCGGCGATCGACTTAATTGCGGAGAGCAGAAAAAAGCCGGAGATGACAAAGAACAGATCGACGAGAAGTCCCCAGTAAAAGTGACCGCTGTAGAAGTTTACGCCGTTGTCGATGAAGACGTTATAGACCTGCTGATAATGATGCATGACCAATATGACCGAGGCCATGAATCTCAGGAAATCAATTGCTCCGTTTCTGCCCGGCGGCAAAGCGGTCCTGCTGTCAGATCTCATAGTGTCACTTTCCCAATAATGCAAATTACACCGGCATTGCCGTCAAAGATAATTCTATCACGAATCCGTACACCTGAAAAACCTCATAAAACTACTTGAAACACAATGTAATCAAGGCTTGATAATTGACAAACAGACAGATAAAAAATACAATCTTCTGTATATGAACATAAAACGGATTTGATATGATCATTCTCATTCCGGAAGACAGAAAGGGGTCACAATATGAGCACTATCGAGAAGATATTTAACGATGGCGATATCATCATCAAGGAGGGAGACAAGGGTAATACTTTCTTCCAGCTTTTGGAGGGTAAAGCCGCTGTATATAAGAATTATGACCATGACGATCAGGTAAAGCTTACAGTGCTTGAGCCCGGCCAGTATTTTGGCGAGATGGCTGTTATCGAGGGTTATCCCCGCAGCACATCCATTGTTGCTGAAGGCGAGGCTAAAGTAGTTGAGATCGCAGCTGAAGAGCTCAACGATTACCTCACACAGAACCCTGATAAGATCCTTGCCATCATGAAGCTCCTCGGCAACAGGATCACGACCATGATCGAGGACTGCAATGAAGCAAAGAAAATGCTCGATGATGCACGCAAGGCTAATTCAAGCAACAAGTATGACGGTTTCTTCAACATGATGAGAAAGCAGTCCATCTACCTTGCAGCTAAGAACTTAAGACTTGAGCAGCCCAGTGCAGAGGCACTCCGTGAAGCAGCCGAGGCGGTCTCAAAGCAGAATACTGAGAACACAGAGACATACAGCTTCAATACCATCATCTTCAAGCAGGGTGAAGTCGGCAGATGCATGTATATCTTAAGAAGCGGAAGAGTCGGCACGTTCAGCAACTACGGTGCTACCGACGAGCTCAAGCTTTCCGATGTTTCTCCTGTCGCATGCTTCGGTGAGATGGGAATGCTCTCCGATGATCCCCGTGATTCAACTGCTGTTGCAGAAGAAGACGATACACAGGTCGAGATCGTTCGTCCCGAGGATCTTGAGAATCTCTTCAAGACAAGCCCTGAGAAGATCAACCTTATCCTCAAGAGCCTTTCATTCCGCCTCAGAAGCATCACATACGATTACTTCAAGGCATGCAAGGAGATCTACGAGAACTCGAAGGAAGACAGAGGCTGGTAATCAGCAAGAATGTTGAACAGTTGATCAACGGGGCCGTTTTTGAGGCCCCGTTTTTCTTATATATCAGTATTGCAGTTTCAGTTGTCCTTTGAAGGCGGATTGGCCGAGTCGATGAACTTATGGTATTTCTCTTTCTCGGCGTACATATACTTGTCTGCCTTGTCGATATACTGATCGATGGACATATCCTCGCCGGGCTCTATGACTGCATAACCCAAGCTTGCATGAAGGATAAACGCCAGATTCAGTGAAGCAAATTCACGGCTCATTGATTCGGATATCTGAGAGATCAACTCTTCGATGGAACCTGATTCCGGGAAAGGACCGACCGCGATGAATTCGTCACCGCCGTAACGTCCGAAGAGCCATTCTTCAGGCGAACACGACTTAAATGTTTCTGCAGTTGCCTTTATGGCAAAATCTCCGTTTAAGTGTCCGTATACGTCATTGATCGTCTTCATCCGGTCGATATCGGCGAAAACGAGTATCGATTTCTTATTCTGTTCCTTGCGCGAGGAAATGTAATCGTACAGGACCTTCTCGCATCCCATGCGGTTGTACATTCCCGTAAGGGCATCCGTCATGTAGATCTTCTTGAGCTCGAGGTTCTTTCTCTCGGAGAAGATGTGCCGGCGCATGCTGAAGAGTTGTGCGTTCATGTTGTTGACGAACATGCCGAGATCAAGATTGAAAAGAAGCTTGGGAGCATTCTTCATGGCGATGTATCCGATGATGAAGTTCAGATAGTTCATCGGAACGAATATGTAGAGATTGGATTCGCCCTCCTCATGAACATACCCCGGATAGAGTTCTTTTGAATCGAATGTTCTCAAAGGCAGTCTCTTTCCGCCTTTCAGTTCATATAGAATATCCATATGAGAACTGTATCCGCGGATCCTTTCTGGATACTGCTCATCATCCGTCTCGAAGAATTCAGGCTCGGTACACAGGCAGTAATCCTGACCCAGCTGGGGTACGTCATTTGAATTCATGATGCCTTTTTCCAGGAAATCCTCCTTCTTCTCTGCGAGTGAGAGCGGGATCTGCATTCGCTGGAAGAATATGTCTATAATGCTCTTCTGAAGATTCTCGAAAGTGTTGTTCGTTACCGCGCTGAAACGGTTCTTTTCGGCTGCTTCAGTAGCTTTGCATCCGCAGCTTTCGGAAGGAACGAAATACGATTTATATTCTTCGGTGAAGCGTTCACCTGGATTGGCGATCTGGTATTTCAGTTTCTCGTAAGCGATCTCACCGAACTTTTCCCAGCCGCGTGATACCGTTGCGAGGAGCGGGAAACAAAGCTGGCCGTCTTTTGACATGTCGAAGCCCGTCAGCAAAACGTCTTTGGGTACGGAATAGCCGTGTTCGGTGAGAGAAGAATTGATGCCCAGTGCCATGTTGTCATTTGCGCAGACGATGGCATCCGGGAGTTCTTTGCCCTCATCCAGATAACGGTTCATCGTGAGAAATGCGACATAGAATCCGAAATCACATTTGAATTCATCGAAAAGCTCAATGCCGTGTTCTTCGAGAACGTCGATAAGAGCCTGACGCCTGGTCTGATTCTCAACGTTGCCTTCGATACCGTTTACATAGATTATCTTTTTCGCATTGTGGTGTTCCACCAGGTGAGTTGCGAGATCCCTGACTCCGTTATAATTCTCGGTCTTGATGCAGGACATTCCGGGAACTTCAACCTCGAGTGAAAGCATGGGGACGCCGGCCCTCTGGAAACGTGCACAGACGCGTTCCTGCTCGTCTTTGAAATTGTAAGTGTTGGTAAGCATTACCGCACCGTCAAAATCTTCGGGATCAGGAAGATGAAAGATATTAAGCTGGCACTTGTTCTGGAGTTCGTTATCGCCTGCGGAACAGTATGTTACGAACACAAAAACATCCACACCGTCTTCAGCGGCTTTCTTTTGAAGACCGGTAACCACATGTTCAATAAATTCGTTGCTGAAGCCGTTGGTAAAAACAGCTATCCGTTTGTTCATTCTCTTTTCCGTACCCACAAAAACCTTGCGACTTAATCATAATACTAAAAACGGTATTACTGCAAGATTTAAGACCACATATAACCGCTCTTGATGACGGTCTCAATGTGATAGCTTGCGCTTCCCAAAGAAGCGCGGAGCTTTTTGACGTAAGTGTCAACGGCACGGTCATAGCCTTCAAAATCCTGTCCCCAGACGGCATCAAGGATGCGAGTTCTGGTCAGGACCTGTTCTTTGTTCTCGATGAAATATAAGAGCAGATCATATTCTTTCGGGGAGATCTCGATTACATTTCCGTTCACTTTAACAAGTCTTCTGGACGGTTCGATCAAGAGCTCTGCGATGCTGATCTTTCCGTCCTTAATGAGAAGGCCTCTGTAGCGGTTTATGAGAGCGTTGACCTTGACGAGAAGGAGCTTGGTGGAGAATGGCTTGGTTATGTATTCGTCGGCACCTGATTCGTATCCTTCAACGATGTCGTCCTCAGTGCCCAGGGCGGTCAGAAAAATAACGGGAACATCGTACCGTGACCTTATGAATCTGCAGACTTCACGGCCGTCTTTGAAAGGCATCATGATGTCAAGTATTATTGCATCGTAGCGGTTTTCAGAGACCAGGCTTATTGCTTCGATCCCGTCTGCTGCCTGATCGACTTCGAAGCCGTTCTTAGTGAAAAAAGCAGAGACGATGTGTCTCAAGGAAACATCGTCTTCTGCGATCAACAGCCTGTAGTTATTATCTGTCATCAATTAGCCCTTTTCATCTCGAACCAGAAAGTAGTACCTTCATCCCCGCATGTGACACCATACTTTGCTTTGTGCAGCTCAAGAATGCTCTTGTTTACCGCAAGGCCGACACCGTTGCTGTTAAGGCGGTCAGTACCGGATATATCCTTCTTGTAGAACAGATCCCAGATCTTCTTTTGGTCCTTTTTGCTTATCGGTTCTCCGTCATTACTGATCTTGAAAGTGATTTTTTCGCCAGCGCCTGACATAGAGACAACGACTTTTTTCTTTCCATATTTTATCGCATTGGACATGAAATTCGAGATGACCATCTGCATCATGTCGAGATC
>CAMZBB010000078.1 GCA_947304405.1 uncultured Clostridia bacterium | reverse complement strand
CTTGTCGGAGGAGCCGTGGGAGCAGGAGGCTTTGCAGCTTTTGAGTATTTTCGGGGCGGCAATGCGAATATAAACTATGCTGAGTATGAAGACGGCGAAGCGGAGATGAAGATCGGAGAGCGTGAAGACTCAAAGATCAAGACGATCGCAGTCGATACCTCGAAAGTCATGACCGCGGCGGAGATATATGCCGCAAACGTCAACTCTACAGTAGGGATCAAGACGTCGGTCTCGACTAACTTTTTCGGGTATCAGACGCAGGCGGCGGCTGCCGGTTCGGGCTTCATTCTTACAAATGACGGTTATATCGTCACAAACTACCATGTCATCGAAGGCGCTGAAAGCATTCAGGTAACGACCTACGACAACAACTCCTACGATGCGAAGCTTATCGGTTACGATGAGAGCAGTGACGTTGCGGTCCTGAAGATCGACGCGAAAGGCCTGACACCGGTCACGTTAGGCGATTCCGACAACATGAACGTCGGCGACAGCGTCATAGCGATCGGAAATCCTTTGGGCGAGCTTACTTTCTCGCTTACGTCGGGTTCGGTCAGCGCTCTGAACCGCAAGATCACGATCAGTAATACAGCGATGAATCTCATCCAGACCGACTGCGCGATCAACTCGGGCAACTCCGGCGGCGCGCTCTTTAATTCGCACGGCGAGGTCATAGGAATCACTAACGCTAAGTACTCCTCATCCGGGAATTCTTCCAGCGCCTCGATCGACAACATCGGCTTTGCGATCCCAATGAATTCGGTCAAAAGCATCATAACTTCCATAATCGAAAAAGGTTACATCGAGAAAGTATATATCGGAATAACAGTCTCTAACCAGAACACCGACAGCCAGAGCAGCCGCAGGAGCAGGAGCTCTTCGGGCAGCAAAAGCGCGGGTACGAAGAGTACTCAGGGCGTGACCGTTGAGGCCGTCGAAAATGACAGCCCCGCAGCCAAGGCAGGCATAACGGCAGGCGACGTTATTACTGAGCTGAACGGTGAGAAGATCACCAAGGCAACTGATATTACTTCGTTCATGCTTTCGGCCAAGGCAGGCGATGTTATCACTTTAACGGTAAGCCGTAACGGCGAGACCATGAAGATCAAAGTGACGCTGGGCGTGCGGCAGCAGGCAGCGTTGCCCGACAAGGATTCCTCTTCAGATGATCAGGAGTACCCGGGTGGTAAGAATGGTTCCGGTCAGGACGGCTCAGATCAAGGAGGCCGGGGCAGCAACAACTTCCCGGGATTCCCGGGGCAAAGAGACGGTGATTACCCGTCTGATGACGACAACTATTAAGTTCCTTCCTTAATACTTTTTGTTTTGTGTTTACGGGGCGCCTTCCAAGGCGTCCCGGTTTTCTTTTGCGTTTGGTTTGCGTCATTCCTCGTTACCTCCTCATTTTTCGGAAAAAGATGGAATGAAAGATGGAATTTGGATGCTATTATGTAGTGAAATAAAACAGATCAGTCAGGGGAGTTCTTATGGAAGCGATGTTTATCCTGGGCGCGGTGACGATGAGCATTGGCGCGATCGTGCTGGCCGTCAGGCTGCGCAAGACAAAAAATCCGGCGAGGGTCGCGAGAGCACTTGCTGTCATTTCGCTTATCTGCGGAATAATCCACATCGTGTGCCAGTTCCTGCCGTTCGAATACAAGGGCGGGAAAGGCATCGATTACATAGGGCAGGCGATCGCGCACGGACTGCTTGTCGCCGCGGTGCTTTATTCAACGCTGGGCGCCTACATTATCTTTGCGATCGTGGCTACCGTTTATACGGTCAAGGCGGCCAAAGCAAAGGATAAGCACAAGAAGAGCTGGCTCACGCTCCTGATCGCGTGGGCATGTGCGATCGCACTCGCGGGAATGGTCGTGGTGAACGTCATTTCGAGAAATGTTCGCGATAAAAGCATTCACGTATATTACGAGGAAGCGGTGCAGACCAAGGATATCGACGGAGATCCGGCGGTCATCATATCTTTGAGGCTTGAGAACGGCACGAAAAGCGAGATCTACTATCTCGGTTCCATTTACGACGAGGTGACGCAGAACGGCAAGGAACTATCTCACGCGTCGACCCATGAACTTATCGGAAAGGACGATACCGAGCTCGAAAAGGCGCCGCCGGGAGGCTCGGTCATTGTCAGGAAAGCGTATAAGCTGAAGGAACCCGGCTCGTCCGTTCATATCTTTTGCAGGACGTATGACGGCAGAATAGTGTATTTGGACCAGACGGTCACGCCGGCCTGACGCTTGCGGGCGCGGCCATTATTGGAAAGGTTTTCCCTGCGTGGTATATTATTAGAGGAATAAGTTATTGAGGGGATGACCCGGGGGAAAGATTATGGCTATCTGGGACGAGTCTAAGAATTCCGGAAGGTTTGATACTGCGGATCCGGCGACTTTTTCGGCTGATTCGAAAAAGTGCCCCAACTGCGGCGGCAATCTGTTTTTCGACGTTGAACATAATGCGCTGATGTGCGGCAACTGCGGCGGTGTATATGACCCCGAGACGCTTGACCGCACGGGCTCTTTCGCGCTTTCCAATCCGGAGCAGGATTACGACGGCAAGATCGAGATGAGCGCCGACGACAAGAGGCGCCACGAGATCGTATGCAATTCGTGCGGCGCGCAGATCATAGCCGATGAGAATACGTCATCGACTTTCTGTGCTTTCTGCGGCTCGCCGGCGCTCGTTACCAGGAGGCTCACGCGTGAGTTCAAGCCGGACTACATCATTCCGTTTGCGTTTGACAAAACAAAGGCGATAAGCCTTTTCAAGGAGCATTGCTCAGGGATCTCACATCTGCCCAAGAACTACATCAACGATGAAGTGCTGGCAAAGATGACGGGCCTTTACGTGCCGACGTGGATCGTCAGCTCGGAGGTCGAAGTGCGCGTTTCCGGCACGGCGTTCAAGGGCAGTCCCGAAAAGATGAACCACGAAGGGACCTATGCGACGGGCGAGAACTACAGGCAGCATATTTTCGGCGTGGTCAAAATGAGGCTCAAGGACGTGCCGTTTGACGGCGAGGTCAAGCTCCCCGACAGGCTTATGTCTGCCGCCGAGCCTTTCGATTATTCCGAACTGGTTCCGTTCAGAGCCGAGTATCTGCAGGGGTATTTCGCAGAGAAATACGATGAGCAGCCTCTGGACATGACGGACAAGATCTATAAAAGGCTCGACAGGTATGCGCTCGAAATGTGCAACAAGGTGAATTTCGGTTATAACGCTTTCGTTGCGAACTCGGGCCACAGCCAGACCAGATATACCAATCAGACCGTCAAATACGCGCTCCTTCCGATCTGGTTCCTGACGCTTGAATACAAGGGCCTGAGATACCATTACATCGTGAACGGCCAGACGGGCAAGGTCTCCGGCGAATTCCCCTTCTCGAAAGGCTGGGAGACGATCGAGACCGCGAAAAGGCGTGCGAAGATCAGGGCGGCTGTCTGGAACATCGGTCTGCGCGCACTCCTGTGCACCGTTCCCATGGCAGTGCTTATCATCCTTCCGATGGTCGCGTACCTGACTTCCCCGGAGTCGAAATACTATTCTGCGACTATCTTCTTTATGAATTACCCGTTCGACAAGCCGGTGGAATGCTTTACCGGCCTGGCTCTGGCGATCCTTTGCATGATCTTTCTGACAAAGCTTGTTCCGAAGATCCTCAGGGGCCACGTAAAGAATCAGCTCGAAGACCTTGAGCAGACGAGCACACACGAACTGGACAAGGAACAGAACGTTCTGGCGTATTTCGACACGACATATTCGATGGAAGCCTACGAGACCACATTCGACTTCGTTCCGCTGGATTCCGGCTGGAGCTATGGCGAAAAGAAGTCCTTTGACTACATGACCGCAAAGCCCGAGGCTGAGGAGTTTGTCGACGAAGGCGGCACGGACTTTGAGAAACTTGGCCACGACAGAAAGATGCTTTTCGGGAGCAATCCGAATGACGAAATATAAGTTTTACGGGTGGGAAAGTTGTTCCGGCGTGAAGCCTCTGGAGGGCGCGCCTTCGTGGCTTAAGTCGCCTCTTTCTCTGTATGATGCTCTTTCCGACGGGCTTTGGCGCAAGGAGACCTGCGCGCCCCGCCTGCAGGACAGGTGGAGCGTTGATAATCCCACGTTAGGGCAGTGTTCGATCACGGCGTTCATCGTGCAGGATCTTTTCGGCGGGGAAGTTTACGGCATTCCGCGCGAGGGCGGCAATTACCACTGCTACAACGTCATCGGCTCTGCACGCTTTGACCTCACATCCGAGCAGTTCGGCGAGGAGGCGAAGGAACTCGTTTACGATGACAAGTACCCGCAGTCGCGCGAGGTGCATTTCGCGAAGGCCGAGAAAAAAGAGCGCTATCTGGTGCTGAAGGCACTGGTTGAGGGATATAAACCATAGGTTTTTGAGGTTGAAGAGCACGCATTGGCACGATTCGACTGAAAATGCTGCGTTATAGGTCTCTGTTTAGCAAAAAACAAAGCGCGAAATGAAGCATTCCCGGGTTCTGAATAACTAATGCTGCGTTTTAGGTCTTTGTTTAGCAAAAAACGAAGCGTGAAATGAAGCATAAGATTCTGCTCACATAGTGTTCAAATTGTCGGATTTTGTCGGTTAAAAACGGAAAATCCCTTAAGCGCTTGCATTATTCATTGTCGGAATTTGTATGCTTATTACTTAACACTTTAGGTTCCGTACTGAGTATCCTTTATGTATGGATCTATCTTTGTTTTGCAACATATATATTATTGCCGATTACCTAAGGTTAAAGCGTGTTATGGAGAGCATGCCGCGGTATAGAGCCGGTGTTCACGGTGGAATTCACGTTATTCGGGAGTATTCGGGAAGTGTTGAGAACAGGATTGTGAGGATTTCCCATGCTGGCAGCAGGAATTACACGGAGATGCAGAAAAAGCTTGAATGCTATGAATACTACAAGCTGAAAAAGAATATGTATTCTGAAGAAATCGCAAAAAGGCGACTATCTATACCTGAAAACTTTAAGTTTATGCGTGCCCCATCGGATTACAACTTCAAGGCGTGGGAGCAGTATGAGGCGTGTTCGAATCCGCGTGCGGTGACGACAGAGTATTATGACGACTATGGTTTTAATGTCAGGTCAAGGGGCGAGATGATGGTGGGCAATGCGCTGAAGGAGTTGGGGCTTGAGGCGAAATATGAGCCGACAATTGAGCTTAGGTACGGTAGCAAAAAGAACCCTGACTATTCGTTTCCTGTGAGGATAATTGACCGCTGTTTTTTCATTGAGTTTATGGGCATGACCGATGATGAAGGGTATATGGACGGCAATTACTTTAAACTTGACGAATACATGCGCAATGGCATTTTGCTGAACCGCGATCTGATTGTGATCAGCGGGACTAAGAATTGGATCCCCACACAGGAATCGCTGAAGCGGAAGATAGCATTCTTTATCAACGATGCCGTGATGAGTGCGTATGAGAAGTATTTATAAGATGTCTTAAGGTAACAGATCCTTAAACACTTTTAAACTCATTTGAATAAAGGTATTCTCTATAAAGGCCTGAAAGAGTTCTATTACACCGGATCAAAAAAGGGAATAAAGCCTGAACACGCCAGCAGGCTTAGCAGGATGCTGGACAGATTGGATGCCAGTACTTCTGCTCAGGATATGGACTTACCCGGTTATAATCTTCATTCTTTGAAAGGCAACAAAAAGGACATGTGGGCTGTATATATAAGTGGAAACTGGAGAATGACTTTCTATTTTGAAGGGCAGGATGCAATTCTTGTTGACTATATTGACTATCACTAGAAAAGAGGAAACAAAACATGGCTGAAATGACCAGAAAACCTACACATCCCGGGACCGTATTCCTGGAAGACGTCATGAGACCGCTGCACCTTTCTGTAACTGAGGCGGCCAGAAAGCTTGGAGTCAGCAGAAAGGCTTTATCCGAGTTTGTAAATGAGAAGTCTTCTTTGAGTCCGGATATGGCATTGAGGATAAGCATAGCTACCAACACTTCCGCAGAGAGTTGGATGAACATGCAGTTGAAACTTACTTTGTGGGAAGCCGAGCAGAATGCTCCGACAAACGTGATCAGATTCGATCTGAATGAAGCAAGCTGAAATAACACTGTTAATCAATCGTCATATAACAATGTTACAATTACTTCCGAAAGGTAGCATTTAATGGTATTCAGCTCGCTTACATTTTTGTGCGTTTTTTTGCCGGTGATCCTGATATTGGACAGGGTCCTGCCGGGCGTGCGGACACGCAATGTACTGCTTCTCATTGCGAGTCTGGTGTTCTACGCGTATGGTGAGCCGGTGTGCGTTTTCCTCATGATCGCCTCCTGCCTGCTCAACTACGTTTGGGCGGTGCTGATCGGAAAATGTCAGGGTAAGGGGAAGACGGGCCTTGCAAAGCTGGTCGTAGCGGTCAGCGTGATCCAGAATCTGGGCGTGCTGGGATTGTACAAGTACGCGGATTTCGTGACGGGGACCATCAACGGGTGGTTCGGATGCACCATAAAGCCGACGGGGCTCGTGATGCCGATCGGTATATCGTTTTTCACTTTCCAGGCGATGAGCTACGTCATCGACGTTTACCGCGGGGACTGCAAGTCGCAGAAGAATCCGTTCAACGTGATGCTCTACGTGTCGTTTTTCCCGCAGCTGGTCGCAGGACCGATCGTCAAATACCACGACATCGAGCTTGAGATAACGAACAGGAAAGAGACGCCCGAGGAGACCGCAAAGGGCATCAGGCGCTTTATCTGCGGCCTCGCGAAAAAGATCTTTATCGCAAACTACGTGGCCGTGATCGCGGATGCTCTTTTCGATGCGCCGCAATCACAGATCGGGTGCCTTAGCGCCTGGGTGGGCGCGATTGCCTACATGCTGCAGATCTATTTCGACTTCTCGGCTTACTCGGATATGGCGGTCGGATTGGGCCTCATGTTCGGGTTCCACTTCAAGGAGAACTTCAACTATCCGTACATCTCGACTTCCATCAGGGAGTTCTGGA
>CAMZBB010000077.1 GCA_947304405.1 uncultured Clostridia bacterium | reverse complement strand
GCCGCGAACTACAAAAAGGCCGCTTCCAAAGAACTCGACTACCTCCTTGGCGCCAACGCGATGGGATTCTGCTTCGTCACGGGTTACGGCACATTCGGCCCGAAGACCGTTCACCACAGGCCTTCGGTCATTGCCGGCAAACCTATGCCCGGTATGCTCGTAGGCGGATCGGACAACGCACTTGAGGACGATATTGCAAAGAAGATGTGCAAGGACGAAGCTCCTTCAATGTGCTACGTTGACAACGATATGAGCTACTCGACCAACGAGGTCACGGTCTACTGGAACTCGCCTTTGATCTACATCCTCGCGGCTGAAGGATCCTGAATGCTATAATGAACGCTATGAAGATCTGGGTTGTAAATGACGACGGTATAGATTACGAGGGCATCAAGGTCCTCGCGCGCCACGCCGCAAAGTTCGGTGATGTCACCGTGATCGCGCCTGCCAGGCAATGCTCCGGCATGTCGCAGTGTTTATCCATCGGATTGTTTGAAGGCGGGAAAGTCAAAAAGCGCATTAAGAAGGTGCCTTTTGCCATTAAGGGCATCGATGCCTATGCCGTTGACGGGACGCCTACAGACTGCCTGATAATCGCCTCCGAGTATTTGCCGGAGAAGCCTGACATCGTCTTTTCGGGCATCAACCACGGCGAGAATGCGGGAATTGATGTCCTCTACTCGGGAACGATCGGCGCGGCCATGGAAGCTTTGGTCCAGCGCATTCCCGCAATTGCTTTCTCTCTCAAGTGGGAGGCTGACGGATATGAACTGGTCGAGCAGGAGCTCGACGGGATAATCGAATCGCTCCTGCCCAAAAAGCTTCCCAGAAACCAGATATGGAACGTCAATTTCCCGGTACACAAACCCGATACTTTCAAAGGCATCCTCTGGGACCGCGTCCCCTCGCAGAGGCGTTACGGCAATTGTCCCCAAGACCCTCACGATGTGGAGAATTCAGACAGAGTAGCTCTCGATGAAGGCTATATCTCGATCGGAACGATAACGAACATGGCTCTTGTGCCGTGAGATTCAGTCGTCGGTCACTCCGTACATCTTTTTAGCTGCCCTGACCTTCTTGGTCATGGGATTCTCGATGTCGAAAAGCTCAGTCGGGGTGATTTTATCCTGCCATGAATAAAGTCCCGCCGTAAGAGCACCGTTCTTTGCCGAGATGCGTACCCAGCCGAGGCCGTTCATGTTAGAACCGGGTGAGATGCGCTTGATGGTCTTACCCGTGGAATCGATGATGTCTTCGCTCTTCAGATCGTGGCTGTAGCCGTCAAAATAAGCGTCATAGCCTTTCACGCGGAGCGTTATGCTCATATAGTTCCAGGGTGCGGCCTCCATTTCGCTTCCCAGATGCCCCATCAAAATGACGTAGTCCGCTCCTTCCGCCCTCGCATTGTCGATCGACTGCTGGACGGCCTGTACAATAGCCTCGCCCTTCTCGTCCTGCATGAAGCCGTAAATGTAATTTCCGTTCCCATCCTGGAAAAACTCAGCAGGCTCCTGCGTCAATGCTTTGGGTGTCGAGATCCCTACAAAAGCGATCTTTCTGCCGCAGACTTCCTTAATGATGTACGGCCTGAAAACAGTCTTTCCGTCCCTTACAAAGTTGCAGCTTATGTAATCGAAATTGGCCCTGTTGGCAAGGTTTAAGAAGTTTTCCATGCCATAGTGGAACTCGCGGACGCCCGGGATCGCGATGTCGTATCCGCAGTCGTTCATGAGATCTATGACCGCGGTGCCCTTGGTATCAAAGCCGATCGGAGAACCCTGGATCGCGTCACCCGTATCAACGAGCAGAACGGTGTCGCCCTTGAGCTCCATCTGATACCTGACCTCATAAACTCCGCCGTAGCCGAATCCCTTGTCAATGCCGCTGTGTGTATCGCCCGTCACCAGGATCACGACGTCACCGTTCGGAGTGACTTCAGGCCTCTCATGTGTCGGGTTCTTTTCTCTGATCACCACGGGCGTATCGTCCGTACCCGTCTGGGTCGTGACTATAACAGGCGTGCCCGACGGTACGCTCGTGGCAGGCTCGTTATCGCCTTTCGCGCATCCGCCGAACAACACCGCGCATGTAAGCAATAATGCTGTCAAAGATTTAGTCTTTATGGTAATGTCCAACTTTCAGTTTAAATCTTTGACATTATACCATTATTTACTTCTTTACCTTAACACTTCTTCCCGAATTAGATTTCTTGAAGTACTTCTTGTAAGTCTTTACCTTGGACTTTTTAACTTTTACGACTTTGAGCGACGAGCTCTTAAGCGAGTTCTTAACGCCTTTCTTTGTCAGTTTCGTTGTTTTTTGGATATAGAGCGTTTTGAGCGATCTGTCTCCGGAAAATGCATAAGAACTGATCTTGCTGAGCTTGCTTGACGTGATCTTGAATGACCACATGCTCGGGCATTTCTCAAAAGCCCTGACGCCGATAGTCTTAAGGCCGCGTCCGCCGGATACAGTCTTAAGATTGATCAGATTGGCAAAAGCATATGAACCGATCGATGTAACTTTGCTCGGAATAAATACCGATGTCAGGTTAGTGCCGCTAAAAGCATATGAACCGATCGATGTAACACTTCCGGGAATGCTGACCTTAGTAATACCCGAACAACCCTGGAAACAATAGGAGCTGATAGTCTTCAGATTTTTGGAAAGAGTGATCGAATTAAGGCCTGTGCATCCCTTAAATGCAGCCGAACCAACCGAAGTGACAGTGTCGGGGATCACAAAATCCGTGAATCCTTCGCAATCCAGGAATGCGTGGTCTTCTATCTTGGTTATGCTGGCTGGTATTTCAACAAAGGTCAGACTGGGACAATTGCAAAACGCATAAGAACTGATCGTTGTCAGACCGCCGTCATTAATATACACGGTCTCAAGATTGAGACATTGTCCAAAGGCTTCACTGCCAATCGATTTTACATTAGCGGGGATAAAAAGCTCTTTAATTCCTTCGCAGGCGAAAAAAGCTTCTCTGCCGATCGTTGTCAGGCCGGAACCAATATAAATCTTTTTTATGTTGGCACAGTCCCAGAATGCTTCATCTCCGATCGTTGTTACGCTGTCCGGAATATCAAGAGGACCCTCGAAATAAGATCCGGTAAAAGCACCATAAGAGATCGTTTCAAGGCCATAGCGAAGCGTCAATTCCTTAAGATCACGTGTAGCAGCAAAAGCCTCTTCGCCGATAGTCTTTACGCTTTGGGGAATACTCAATTTCGTAAGGCCGCTCTCATAGAAAGCACCTTTACCGATCTCTGTCAAAGAGGAAGGAAGACTAACGGTCTTAAGGTTAACGCTATCGGCAAAGGAATAGGCACCGATATAAGTAATGCCACCCTTTATTTCGAGCTCTTTTATATTGCGCGTATATTCAGACCACGGTGTGTAGTAATTATATACATCGTATTCACCCGAAGTATCGATCTCACAAATAAAATCAGGCATCCTTCCGCTTCCTGATACGGTCGCCTTGCCTGTTGAGCTATCGTAATCAAACCTGAACTTCCCGTCTTCGCCAAAATATATGGTAGCATTATTCTTCTTTTTGACTTTGGAAGATTCAGACGGCATCTTGCCCTTAGCCGTTTCAGACTCGGAAGGAGCCGTCTCTTCAGATTCTGAAGGAACAGTCTCTTCTGACTCGGAAGGCTTTTCTTCCTCAGTTTCCGACGGAGCCGTTTCCTTTGTCTCGGAAGGCTCTGTCTGCTCAGTCTCGGAAGATTCAGAAGGCTCGGCAGACTCGGTTGCCTCAGTCTCTTTGGACTCGGAAGTCTCAGCGGGCTCTGTCTCAGAAGCCTCGGTCTCTTTTTCTTCGGGCTCTGAAGGCTCTTCTTTCTTGGTCTCCTTGGATCCTTCGGTTTCCTTGGTCTCCTTGGCAGCCTTGGTTTCTTTAGTTTCCGTTGTCTGTTCAACGCTTGTTTCAGCGGGCTCAGACTCCGCCTCTTCAGCAAAAACAACAGCCGGCAACAAAGACACTGTCATTGCCACGGCGATAAGAACAGCCATTAAACGCTTAAGCTTCATATAGATCCTCCTTGTCTGATCGGTTTGTCCGTTACTTTTAAAAGTATCTCATGCGCTTTACAAGAAATAAAGCGATATTTATATTTGCCCGGAAAACTGCCGCAACACCCCGCGAGATAGCGTGATTTAATAAAATTTTAAGGTGTTTCCCGCTTTTGATTTAAAGATTTGTTGGGTACTATGTAAGCGCAAGGGGGACCTGAAGGTATGTACAACATTCTGATCTGCGATGATGAGCAGGATATCATCAACGCTCTTAAGATCTATCTTTCCAATCCGGAATACAGTTTCTATGAGGCATCGTACGGCCAGGCCGCGGTGGAGACTGTAGAGCAGAACGACATTCATCTGATCCTGATGGACATCATGATGCCCGGAATGGACGGAATCTCCGCAATGGTCAAGATCCGCGAGATCTCCAACGTTCCCGTAATCCTCCTCACGGCGAAAAGCGAGGACGCCGACAAGATCTTAGGTCTTAATTCCGGCGCGGACGATTACATCACCAAACCCTTTAACCCGAACGAGGTCGTAGCCCGCGTGCGTTCACAGCTCAGGCGCTACACCCAGCTGGGCTCAGGCACGCCGGTCAGCACAGTGATCACGATCGGCGGACTTGAACTTAACGATACGGAGAAGAGCGTATCGCTTGACGGCGAACCTCTTACCTTAAGACCCAAGGAATACGATATCTTGAAGCTTCTGATGGGCAATCCGGGCAAAGTATTTTCGACCAAAGAGATCTATAGACTCGTATGGAAGGATTCACCCGCCGGAAGCAGCGAGAATACCGTTGCCGTACATATCAGGCACTTGCGCGAAAAAATCGAGATCAACCCCAACGAGCCCCGTTACCTCAAGGTGATCTGGGGTCAGGGTTACAAGATCGAAAAGGACAAAGAAAATGGAAGAAAACAATAAATCCCTGGTTCTTTCAGCAGAACCCGCGAAAGACACCAATGCCGGCCAATCTTCCGCAAATCAGAAAAGAAAAAGACTCCCGCTGACTCACAGCCTTCCGGCCAAAGTCACGGCATTCTTAATCACGGTCATTTCAGCCGTAATCGCCCTCGCTACCATAGCGATGGCCTGCATGTTTCTTTCCTCTAATCATCAGGTGTATAACGTCCCGAAGGAGGAGATGAAGCGTGAGCTTTTCGAAGCAGAGGCTCTGGACAACGCAAGAAATGTCGTGTCAGTCCTCTACAATAACGATCTTTACGCTGACAAGTCAGCTAAAGCGATAATCGATCTCAAGAACATCTCTTCAATGACCGTCGATTTTTCTGAGGACATTCCAAATAAGAACTGGTCTTACAACTCAGGCAAAGAGGCCGGCGACTATCAGTTCGCCTTTACGTTCTGCAACTTCGGCGACGGCTTTGAGGAAAGAAGTTCCTCTGTCATCATCGGCGCGAAAAGCACGGCAAAAGTCACGGTCGTTCTCGCCAAATCTTTCACCGCTTCCGACAGATACTCGATGCAGTCGGCATTTACCAATTTTATCTATTCGATGCGTTACATGACTTACGTGATCGCATTCATTTCGACCATTATCACAATCGCCGGATTCATCTTCCTGATGTGCTCATCAGGAAGACATCAGACGTCTGACAAGCCCGAAGCAAGCTTTGCCACAAAGATCCCGTTTGACCTTTTGGTATTAGGCGCAGGCTTGGTCTGCATGTTCTTTGGAGCGATCATCATCCAGGTCAGGAGCCGGGAGATCTTGGAAATGATCCTCGCCTCGTTTCTCATGGTGTTCATGCTCGCAACCGGCCTTGGCCTGTGCATGAGCCTTGCCACTAGGATCAAGCTCGGCGGCTGGTGGAAAAACACCGTCATTTATAAGATCCTTAACAGCATCTTAAAAGCCTTCAAGCTCTTCATTAAGCTTCTTTCCAAGATCCCGATTGTCTGGCGAACGGTCCTCACCATCTCGGGGATCTGGCTTTTCGAACTCATGGTCATAGGCTTCGGCGACGCACGCAGCAACCTGGCTTACATGTTCCTCAGGGGATTCGTTATGCTCCCCATCGCGGTCTATGTCTCGTTCATGCTCCGCAAACTCCTTATCGAGAGCAAGTCCCTGGCTGACGGCCAGCTCGACAGGCAAGTCAACACAAAAGGCATGGTCTTAGATCTCAAAAAGGCCGGTAACAACTTAAACAGCATCGGTAAGGGCATGTCATTGGCAGTCGAGGAGCGCACGAAAAGCGAACGCATGAAGACCGAGCTCATCACCAACGTTTCGCATGACATCAAGACGCCTCTGACATCCATCATCAACTACTCTGACCTCATCACGAAAGAGCCCGCCGGGAGCGAAAAGATCACCGAATATTCAGAGGTCCTTCACCGCCAGAGCGAAAAGCTCAAACGTCTGATCGACGACCTTGTAGAGACCTCGAAAGCGACCACCGGCAATCTCGAAGTGATCCTTGCTCCCTGCTCGGTCAACGAGATCTTGAGCCAGGCCGAAGGCGAGTACGAGCAGAAGATGAAAGACGCCGGTCTCACCCTCATTTCCGTCATTCCCGAAAAAGCTGTCTCGATCATGGCGGACGGCAGAAGGCTCTGGAGGGTTTTCGATAACCTCCTCAACAATGCCTGCAAGTATGCACTCGCCGGAACCCGCGTTTACATGTCGCTCGAGGAACGTGGCGCTGAGGCTGTCATCTCCTTCAAAAACACCTCCAGAGATGCGCTCAACATCTCCTCCGAAGAGCTCATGGAAAGGTTCGTCAGAGGCGACAGATCAAGAAACAGCGGCACCGAAGGCAACGGCCTCGGCCTCGCCATCGCAAGGAGCCTTACAGAGCTCCAAAACGGCAAGCTCGAGCTCTTCATCGACGGCGATCTTTTCAAAGCCGAACTGAGGTTTCCCTTGATCTGATTTTGTAAACAATCCGGCATGGTGATGACAATCGGTAAAGCATAAATGATATAATGACCGCAAGCGTTTTCAAAATGCGGACGATCACATCGCGAAAGCTTTAAGAAGGAGTCATTATGTCACAGTTACTCAGAATTAAATGTCCCTCATGCCAGACAGTCGTAGATCTTCCCGGCAACGGCCCCTGCAAGAAGTGCGGCAACAACGTCGTCTTCCCCGAGGACGGAGTCATCCAGATCTATCGTATGGGCAACCCCATGGGATGCGCAGTCGGATTCGGTGTCTACCTGAACGAGATCCCGATGGGCCACCTCGGAAACACAGAACAGATCAGGATCCCCGTTTCGTTCGGTCACTACAAGCTCCACATGACCCACGGCATGAGCAGAAAGTGCGTTGACGCGGAGTTCGACATCACCCCCAACGAGAGGATCGTTTACCTCAAGGGTCACCTCAAGATGGGCCTGCTCACCAACACGGTCGTCATCGAAAAGGTCACCGCCGACCAGATGCCCCCGCTCTGAGCTGTCAGAAAACAAAAATATAGGGGCTGTCTCTAAATATATTGAGACAGCCTCTTATTTTTTA
>CAMZBB010000076.1 GCA_947304405.1 uncultured Clostridia bacterium | reverse complement strand
AGCCTGGGGCCGCAGCATGTGCAGTTGATGAACGGATGAAGGTATCTTCTGTTATTCCTGTCGTAGAGTTCTTCTAAGCACTCGTCACATATCGCAATGTCAGGAGAAACGAATATCTCGCCCGAAGTCTTGCCGCTTTCGATTATCTCGAAAGTATCGTAGATCCGCGCATCTTCGAGCGTTCTCTTGTCGATCTTGAGTATCGCTGCGCGCTTCGGCGGCTCTTCTTCGATGAGCCTTATGAAACCGTCGACTTTATCCTCATCGCCCTGCGCAAATATCTCAACATAAGGGCCGAGATTTGCAACGGTACCGGTGATGCCGCAGGCTGTCGCATGGCGTGCAACGACCGGGCGCATTCCTACGCCCTGCACGATGCCGTATACCTTAAGTCTCACCGTCTTCATTTATCTTCTCCCGCTAAGCGCAAAAAACGGAGCGTCTATCCACGTTCCTCCGAAGTCCTCTGCCAGAGGCTTAAGGCATTCGTCCGCGACTATCACGTCATATCCGCCGTTTCTCACGAGCTCCGTAAATTCGTCCTCTTCCGTTATCTTTCTGTCGCCTTCTTTTCTGACATCATCGTGAAGGGTAAAGAACGTTGCTATGTCGCAAGCGATCCCCCTGTCTCTCAATGTCTTTCCGAAGACCTCATCGTGGCAGACGAGGACATTGCCCGAAGGGACCGATCCCGCCATCTCTCCGGCAGCGCTGCTATATATCTCACAAGGTTTTCCAAGAAGCCTTGCCGCCTCTATTCCCGAAGAGGAAGCGGCGATCAGCCTCGTGCCTTCGCCAAGGTTTTTGTAGTCATCAAGAGTGTTGTCCTTATGTCCGTCCCCGAACGAGAGCGGTGTCTTTCCGAGCGTCAGTTCTTCAAGCTTTCCGTCCTCTTTCGCAAACTCATCGAAAAGCGCTTTATAAGCCATCGCTTCGCCTTCGTCGTAAAGCTTCATTCCGTCCGTCGCGATGGTCAGGACAGGGATCGAAGTCTCGTTTTCGATCATGCGCTTTAATGCTTTGTAATCCGTAGCTATCGTTGCAGGCACCGGTGTTCCCACGAGTGCGACAAACGATGCGTCGATCCGGCTGCATGCTGATGCGATCTTGGAGACCAGAAGCTTGTCACGGCCCAATATCGCGTCCATGTCGCGCAGTCCCGCGGAGAAGACCGCGGATCTGGCATTGTGCCATCTGGGCTCGTCAAAACCGCAGATGTTGCCGGTGCAGCCGCCCGCATCGATTATGACGATCATGCCGCCAAGGCCGTAAAGGACTGACACGGCTCCGGACTGGTCGGGGGCGAACGGCGTAAGTACTTTTCTAAGTCCTTTCATGCGCGTACCTCCTTCATCGTCTCTCTGATCCGGTTCATGAGATCTCTTATCCCCTGGAATCCGAACGGCTGGACATCGCTGTTCCATACAACATTCGGAATGTCCGGACAGTAGTATGCCGCATCCTTTCCGAGGCTGATATGTGCGCGGGACGCGGACACATCGTAGTAGAGCATCGTCGGATCCATGTTGCAGTAGATCTTCGTGTCAGGCGAGATCTCCGCGAGCTTAGCCACATATTTGAACTTCTCCGGAGCCAGCGTCGCATAGATCTCATCAACGCCGAATCCGTATCTTGCAAGAGACAGCGCGAGCTCAAACGGATCAGCGTTGAGGCATTCGCCGATGTTGAAGACCAGATCCGGAAAGTGTTCTTTCAAAGAGCGGACCGCTTCCGCCGCTTCTGATTCTTCAGCGGAAACATCGATGTCGATCCCGGCGGCATTGGCAAAAGATTTGTACATCAGAGAGGTCATTTCCACGTTGTGGCTCCTCGTAAGCTCGATGTAGGGAATGCCGAGGCGGCTGCTCATATCGTGCGCAGATGCCCTGGCTTCGGGGTTTGTAACAATGTTAAAGTTGGCAGACGCCATTTTGAGGAACTCTTCGTAAGTGCCGCAGGTTGAGATCTGGCGGATGTGCTTCACGCCCGCTTTTGTGAGGAACTTTTGAAGCTCACCGTCCTCGAGAGGAGCGAAATTTCCGATTATGTTGACGCTTTTCGGATCTTTTTCCAGCGGCTCGAGGAGCGAATACAAAGTCTGCCTGACGTGAACCATCGGGGGCCTTCTTCCCTCTCTCGTTAACGCATACATGTAGCACGGCCTGACCCTGGTCCCGTCGCCGAGAGCCTTCTCGCACGCGTTGCAGACCCGCTCCATATCTGTTCCCAAAAGCGCATCCACGCAGGTTATGCAGATCATGACGACCTTCGGTTTCTTTCCTTTTTGTCCTTCCAGGAAAGACACCACCTCACAAACGGCATCGGGGATCCGCTTTAAGTGCCTGCCAGTAACAAGGTCGGTCTCATCCATCAGAAGGTAGAAAAACCTGTCCTTGTATTCCGGCATGGAACTCACGATCGATGTGTTCCTTCCGCAGCAGCCGGGTGATACGATCAGCATGACCGATTCGGGCACGGCAAGCCCTGCCCTTTTTACGCCGAAGCCTTCGGCTCCGGGAGAGTTGTACGCAAGCGTCGCCGGCGAGCTGTAGACCAAGCCCTGCCCGCTCAAAAGCTCGGATGGAATGTTGTCTTTTCCGAGCTTTGCGATCTGCCCTGCGGTATATCTGACTGCCGTTCTTGCCATTTCTTATTCCTCGCCGAGAAGCTTTAATGCAAGCTCCGTAAAACGTTTGGATGCCTCACATTCAGGCCTCAGTTCAACTGCCGTATGGCCTAAGTCTTCACATTCGTTGATGTCATCGCTCCTCGGGATCTCGGCAATGACGTCGATCCCGTGCTCTTCGGCAAATTTATAGACCTTGGAAGTCTCGTCCGGAACGTTCCTGTGATTTAAGATGATGCCTCCGACGTGCGCATAGCCTCTGTCTTCGAAATTCTTCACTGCCTGGCAGATGTTGTTTGCGGCATAGAGCGCCATCTTCTCACCCGAAGTGACTATCAGGACCTTCTCTGCATAGCCCTCCCTGATCGGGGCCGCAAAGCCTCCGCACACAACGTCGCCTAATACATCGTAAAGCACGACATCCGGCTTTCTCTTTTCGAAAAGCTCGAGTTCATCCAAGAGATTGAATGTCGCTATGATGCCTCTTCCCGCACAACCAAGGCCCGGAGTGGGACCGCCCGTCTCTATGCAGAGTATTCCGCCAAAACCTTCCTCTGACACTTCTTCCGCGGAAGCGGGTTCCACGCCGTCCTTAAGGATCTCTATAACGGGCTTTAACGGCTTGCCGCCCAAAAGATTGATCGTTGAATCGGCCTTGGGATCGCAGCCTATCTGAATGACGCTCTTGCCGAGCCTTGCGAAAGCAGCGGCCAGATTGGACGTCACGGTGGATTTTCCGATACCGCCTTTGCCGTAAATTGCGATCTTAAGCATAAAAATACTCCTTTGCCGATGACGGACGAAGGAGCCTAAAGAACTTCTTTCAAAGAGAGTTATCTAAGGACTATTCCCGCTCGGAAACCACCTTGCCGTCAGAGTCGTTGTTTTTCTTCTTAAATTCTATTTCGGGGGCGCAATAATGTCAATTCGGGCATGTGTGTATTGACTCATTTTTGTTAAACTTTTTTCGCCTTTTATTTGTATAATTATTTAGTCAAAGTATAGGAAGGATAAGTTTTGGTATGAGACGTTTTGAGTTTATTCTCTATGTTTTTTACTATGAAGTAGTCTTCGGTTTCTCGGTATACGGATTTGGTTATTTCTCATCCATGCCGTTCACCCTGCTCTGGTCGCTGATCCTCGGCGCGCCTGCGGCTCTGATCCTCATGAATATCAAGACCAAGATACTTCCGGTCGTTGACGGCCTGCTCCGCGTGCTCTATGCGATCCCTTTTCTCGTTGAATATTTCATCTACATGGAGTTCAAGGAACTGTACGACCTCAACACCATCATGAACGGTGCGGGCGGCGCTCTTACGGGCTTTACCTCGACTATCATCGGACTGATCATCAGCCCTCTGGGAATCCTTCACCTCATCCTTTACTCGATCCCGATCGCGATACTTATTGCGGACGTGAAGAGAAAGAAATACGATTACACCCCGCCGGAAAAGTGGTTCAAGACAGCTACCGCCGTTACGATCCCCGTTGCCCTGGTCGTCAATATCATCATCATTGCCTGCATCCCTTCCGCAAGGAACATCGTAGGCAACGAATACAATTACCCCAAGGCCGTCCAGGCGTTTGGCTACATGGAAGGCACCGCACTTGATTTCAAGGCTCTCCTGTTCGGTTCTGGCGGAGATTTCCAGACTGTCAAGAATCCCGTCACACACCATACGACGGCTCCCGATGAATCCAAACCCGGAGAGTCTGATCCCGGTGCTTCGCAGGTTCCGGGTATGGAATCCGGTCCGGCTCCCACGCCCACTTTTGCTCCCGAGCCTCAGGTAATGGATATCAATTTCACGGCTCTCTCCCAGAAAGGCGGAAAGGTTGCGACTCTCGCACAGTACTGCTCAAATCTTGAGCCTACTTACACGAATAAGATGACCGGCAAGTTCAAGGGCAAAAACCTCATCATGATCACCGCCGAGGCTTTCACCGCTGAGGCGATCGATCCGGTGCTCACCCCTACCCTGTACAGACTTGCCACTAAAGGCATCCAGTTCACCGACTCGTATGTACCCGCGACCGCAGGAACTACCGGCGGTGAGTTCTCGCATATCTTCGGCCTGCTGCCGACATCAGGCGGTAAGTCCTTCACTTCCATGATCGACAACGGATCCACCTATTTCACCATGGGCCAGCGCCTCAATGCCGAAGGCTACTACGGACAGGCTTTCCACAACAACGACTACAAGTATTACAGCCGTAACAAGACACACATTAAGCTCGGCTACAGCGCAGGCTTCATGGGTATCCACAACGGCATGGAGCAGTGGGTCAACTGGCACCAGTGGCCTGAGAGCGACTACGATATGTTCCAGGGTACCTGCCCGCTCTATATCAACCAGGATCACTTCAATGTCTACTACATGTCCGTTTCCGGACACGCAGGATATACCAGAGCCGGCAATGCCATGTCGAAAAAGCACTGGGATGAAACTGCCTCGCTCGATGGCAAATATTCCGAGACCGTACGCGCTTACAAAGCATGCAATATGGACCTCGATCAGGGCCTCAAATATGTTGTTGACCGTCTCGAAGAGCTTGGCAAAGCCGATGACACGGTTATCTGCCTCGTCGCAGACCACTTCCCTTACGGACTGGATCCGGACGCTTCTCTCGGTAATATGCCTAAGCTTTCGGAACTCTACGGATACGAGGTCAAGAACTACATCCAGCGTGACCACAACCGCATTATCATCTGGAGCGGCTGCCTCGAGAAGGAAGATCCGATCGTTGTCGATACGCCCACATCCAGCATCGACATACTTCCTACCCTCATGAACCTTTTCGGCATCAAGTACGATTCAAGACTTCTTCCGGGCCGCGACGTTTTCTCTGATTCAATGCCTCTTGCATTTAATCTCAACTACGACTGGAAGACCGATCTTGGTACATACTACAGCGCCAGCGGCGAATTCAAGCCCAAGGATGCCAATACCCAGATACCTGACGACTATGTTAAGAACGTAAAGAGCATCGTCAGCAACAAGATAAAATACTGCAGGAACCTGGTCGGATCAGACTTTATCAAACAGGCCGTCGGAGATCCGAACAAGTAGCGCGGAAAACTAAAGCATTTACAAAAAGGGGTGCCTCAAAGTGAAGTTTCACTTCAGCGGCACCCTTTTTACTTCATGTTCTTACACCCACGATTCAAGGCGCAGCGGTCCTTTTTTGTATTCTTCTCCGCCCCACTCGACGACCGTGAATCCCTTTCTCACGGAAGGATTGATCGTTGTCAGATCCTGCGGCCTGATACTGACTTGCTTATCATATGAATACCAGAGCATGTTGACCCTTATGACTGTATCCGGCTTCGGGGTGACAGAAAGCGACGCAGCTTTCCCGTACTCCGCTGTTTGGAACGTGATGACATTGTACTTGTTTCCTATCATCTCAGGGAGCCAGTAAGTAATGAAGTCCTCGGCCTCCTTGTCATTCAGGCCAAGCTGTGCGAGTGCGGTCTCAAGAAATTCCGCAGTATCCTCGCCTTTCACGCAGAACCCTCTGCTCAGATCCGGCTTGATATTGATATCGCCTTCCCAATACAGGTAGGAATACTTTCTGCCTTTCTTATCAGTAAGCGTTCCGTCAGGATCTGCGGTTACCGTCCAGCCTTCAGCCAAGTCGTAATTCGGATACGTTACCGTCAGCTTTCCGTCAAGCGCGAGTTTGACGTTAACTTCGGTCCTGGTCTCAGGATACAGGTAGATCACGGGCTTATGGGCCTTGGAAAGATAAGTGTTAAATCCGATAAAGAATATCGTACTCTGCAAAAGGACAGCCAGAACATAGAAAAGCACGTGTTTGACTTTTCTTTCGCCCAGGACTATTGCTTCAATAAAACGGTACAGGGCTATCAGTCTGGGGATCGTAAAGATGTTCAGGCAAAAAGAGAAAAACGCATAACCCGGTAAGACATTCGGGTAGTACAAGATTTCTTCGAACAGTTCTTTGAAAAATCGCAGAACGTCGAATTGGTACACAGTTGTGATCATTAACAATGATTCGTAGACCAAAAGAAACAGGCACACACCGTGAACAATGATTATTCTCTTCCAAACCTTGAGCGTACGCATTTTGCTGTTGCAATATTCCTGATATTCGATGTATTCCATAACGCCACCTCCCAAAAAAATGGCCGGGTTAGCCCAAGGGGCATTAAGCCCGCTAGCAAAAAGACGGAAAAACAGTCCGCTTAAGTTATTCTTTTGTCTCTGAAATGGACCTTTTACGGGTTCCGATCGCGATGACGATACCGAAGAAAACGCAGAGCGCTTCATTGAGCGGCATCGCGAAAAGTATCATCTCTGGTATTACGAACGCTTTTGAATAAGCCCCTCCGAAGATCAGGTATCCGGTCATGTTGAGCGCCAAAAGGATGCCTGCGACCAGTATGTACAAAAACAATCTGACCGGCCTTCCCGAGATCAGGAATCTGTAAACATAATATGCGAGGAGGAAAGAGAGGCCTGCACAGACCAAGGAGCAAAGCGCGAACACTATTCCATATCCCGAATTGGCGAGCTTCGTAACGGGTTCTGCTGCGGCGCGGCTTTCAAAGCCGAGCAGTACGAGAACGAGATTGGCAAGGCCCCTGTAGATAAAGAATACGACTCCCAGGATGCCCGTCTTCCCTATGGGAAGTTCCTTATGGATAGTCTTGACCATAGCCGTTATCAGCATGAGTGCAAAAAATGCACTAAACAGGATATCTATTATAGAAAGAAAAGGAAAATACCAATGATCCGCGCTGAACAGGCCTTCCACGGCGCAGTCCCTGAGCCACCAGCAGGAGAAGAACAGATTTCCGAGGCTGATCGCGACACAAAGGGCGATCACCATCGTCTCGATCTTGCCCGCAAGCCTTCCGTATGATCTGGCCCTCTGGTCGATCTTCATCGAGGAGTCATCAGCCATCAGGGTATCAACGGTCGTATCCAGGACGTCGGCAAGATTTTTCGCCGTGACGAGGTCGGGATAGCGTGATCCGCCTTCCCATCTTGAGACCGTCTGCCTTGTCACGAAAAGAAGATCAGCAAG
>CAMZBB010000075.1 GCA_947304405.1 uncultured Clostridia bacterium | reverse complement strand
CTTGGGATGTGCCATTTATCTTCACCTCCAATTCCTTTCTCAAACAATGCTTGAAGATAATACATTATTCTTCAGCGTTTTGCAATAGTCTCTTTATCGAAAAAACATTTTTTATCGGCTCTCCGCTGTCAGGATCCATCGTATAACCGAATTCGAGGGTATCATTAAGTGCCGACGGGAAGTTAATATACTCGGTATCTATGTTGACGTCAATGACTCCGAACATCGTGTTAAGCGAGCCTTTCGTGCGGTTCCCCGGCTCGAAGGTCATCTTTGAGGAGACATCTCCGTCCCTGATGACCGTAACCTGCTTGCCGGAAGCGTCGCAGACGAGCTCAAAAGATGAAGGGATCCTCTCATTCGGGTGCTTTTCGGTCCATGAATACTTGAGGATGCCGTCCTTTTCGGAATAGCTTCCGTCAGCAAAAAAAGGCTCGCCGTACATTCCGGACTTAATCTTAAGTACGCACTTCTCCATGATCAGATCTCCACCTTATAAACGTCGGTTATGAATTTTTGTGTGCCGGAAGGCAGTCCTTCTCCGAGGAAAGGCGTTGCAATGCTCTCAAACATCGCAGTATCGTCGCTCGTGAAGAATTCCTTCTTCGGCTCATCCGTCCCGGTTGCGGCAATGTCGTTTTCTTCGAGGACCGACTTCACGACCGAAGCAGCGGCTTCGCCCGTATTGACCAGAGTGATGCCCTCGCCCATGATCTCGCCGATGACCTTTGCCAGAAGCGGATAGTGGGTGCATGCCATTACCAGAGTATCAATTCCCGCTTCCTTTAACGGAGTCAGGTATTCCTTTGCGGTCAGCCTCGTGACCTCGTTGTCCCACCAGCCTTCTTCTGCCAGCGAAACGAACAGCGGACAAGTATTCTGGAATATCTCGATGTTCTTTATCCCGTGCTTTAAGGCACTCTGCTCGACAGCCTTCTTGTATACGCCGGTCGAGATCGTAGCCTTGGTTCCGATAATGCCGATCTTACCGTTCTTTGTAGCCCTGATGGCCACTTCGGCGCCGGGCGTGACCACCTCGACGACGGGAACGTTCGCCCTGTCTTTCAAGGCTTCGTATGCGTAAGCACTGGCCGTGTTGCAGGCTATGACGATCATCTTGACGTCTCTGGACTTAAGAAACTCCATGTTCTGGAGCGAATATCTTATGACCGTGCTGCTCGCCTTGTTGCCGTAAGGAGCCCTCGAATTGTCACCGAAATAGATCGTGCTCTCATTGGGAAGCACTTTCCATATCTCGCGGAGGACCGTAAGTCCGCCGATACCCGAATCGAAAACCCCGATAGGTCTTGTATCTGCCATTATCTCTTCTTGCCTCTCTTAAGCATGACGCAATAGTCAGGCTCTATTCTAAATGATTTTCCTGACACATCAAAGTGCATGTTGTCCCTGGGGATCTTGCCCAAAGCAATCCTGCAGGCGAAAAGCTGCTGATACTTGACCTTTCCGCCGTCCACAGCGGTAAAGAAAGAGTTCTGCTTCGCCCTTCCGTAATTGCCGTCGCCTACGATCGGATAACCCAGATGCGCAAACTGCGCTCTGATCTGGTGCGTCCTTCCGGTCACCAGCTCGCACTCGATGTCAGAGACATCGATCCTGTCAGGACCCGCAGCCCTGTATGTCTCAAGCACCCTGTACCTCGTGGCGATCTCGAGGTCTCTCGGCTGTTTTGTATCGTGGATATAGACCTTGCCGTCCTTGGTCTTCTCAAGGAAACCCGTGACCTCGTACATGAGCGTACCGTCTTCGCAGACAGTTCCCTCGCCGACGTCGGGGGCACCCAGGACCAGCGCCCTGTAGCGCTTCGTGACAAGCCCGTCCTTGAAGAGCTTGACCGCATCAGCCAAAGCTTTCTTGTCCTTAGCCACCATCACGAGTCCGCCTGTATTCATGTCTATACGGTGGCAGAGTTCCGCCTCCTTGAATCTGGTCTTGCTGCGGATCAGATCGATCAGTGTATCCTCGCCCGTGCTCTTGCCCGAATGGACCGCGATGCCCTGCGACTTGTTGACTATTATGAGACCGTTCGTCTCAGCCACGATCTTGAAAGGCTCCTTCTCATTTTCGGGTTCAGCCTTTTTCGCGCCTCCCTCGAAAAGCTCGTCAGGAAGCCATACCTCTACAATCTGGCCTTCTTTTACCGCAACGTCAGAAGACGTGCGCTTGCCGTCGATCTTGATGTCCTTACGCTTGAGCGCATGGAAAAGATCAGCCTGCTTGAGCCCCGGGAAAGCCTCCGAGGAAGCCTTCACGACGTGCTTGCCGTCCTGGGCAGCCGTGACCTTAAAACTCTTCAAATCAGCTTACCTCCAGAGGTGAACTTTTCTATCTCTTCTTCAAGAAGCTTATATACCTTTGCCACAAGATAACCGTCCGCTATCGCATGGTTCATCCTCACGGTGAGGGGCAGCATCAGGCAGCCGTTTTCTTCCCTGTACTTGCCCCAGTTGATGATGGGCAGAAAATACAGATACCCGTCAGGGAGCTCGATATTGAGAGAATCGTAAGACAGCCACGAGATGTATGAAGCGTCAAACCAGTTCGGGTGATTCACGGAATCAAGCAGGTATTCCCTTGTCTGCTTTGCCTTCTCAACGTCTGCCAATGCATTGTCGTAAAACGTCTTGTAGTCCGGATCGTAATTGGTATAAACAGGAGTGCACGTCTCCGTATCCTCATGGAAAACATACTGCGTGGGGTTGATGACGTCATAGCAGATGAGCTCGTTCGTCTGCCAAAGATATGCCATCTTATAGTCATCCCTTGAGTTCAGGACCTTAGTTAAAAGGTAAAGGAAGTTAATGTAGAACTTCGTATTTGTCTTCTTTGAATGATCGACCAATTTGGTCACATCGACCCTTGATGTCATTGAGACAGAGCACTTGCAGTCCTCCGAGAAATGACGGAAGACCCCTTTTCGGTAATATGTTTCTATATCTATCTTCTTATAGTTCATTTTGATTCTTTCTTATAACTTCTGTATCTCAAGAATTCCCAAATACCGCACAGTGCACACCCGACAAAGTAACATAATATATCTCTTATATCAAATGAAGTGCCTATTATGGTCCTCATCAATTGGTTATTATCAAGTCCCAGCAGTTCTACGATCTGAAAATACTGGAGCACCTCGACAGCCGCCGCAAAAATGAAAATATATAAAGGCAAAAGCCTTACCTTCTCAGGTATAAATATCCTGATGAACGTGTATATCAGGATAACGACCAGGACGTCTCCTATGAACGGCCTGACGAACTTGTCATGGACGAACAGCGCAATGCACACTTCTACAAAAAGAAGCACCAGAGTCGCTATGATGTAAGGCATCCGTTTACGCATGATAGAAAAATGAAAAGACCCTCGCGGATATACCGGAGGGTCATTTGCTTTTGGCAGCCGAACTAGGATTCGAACCTAGACAAACGGTGTCAGAGACCGGTGTGCTACCGTTACACAATTCGGCTATGTCGGTTAACGACCAACGAAGTATAGCAAATCAGAATATGAAAATCAATAAGCAAGAACCAGATACCTATAAAAACTCGAAAAATCATTTCTTATAGGTAAGCCGTATTTACAAGCCACCAAAAGTTGTTTGAAGCAATCCCTCTTTGTTGTATGAAAACAGATACATGGCAATGACAGGTTAGAATTGCGTTATTTGTTTTCAACAGGTATGTTTTTGATGTTTTTCGTCTTGTTTTGACTCGACCTACGGGTTAAATCCCAAGTTTGTCAATTTAACAGGTAGGTTTTCAGTATTTTTGGGCTTATTTGACCGCGACCTACGGGTTAAATTCCAAGTTTAGAAAATTTTACACGTAGGTTTGGCTTTTCACGGATGCATATTTCGAAAAACCTACGGGTTGAAATACACTTTTTCCGAATTTAACCCGTAGGTGAGCCTTTTTTGAGTGTCCGAAAAACAAAAACCTACGGGTTAAAACGACAAATATGCGTTTTTAACCCGTAGGTCGCATGTTTATGATTATTCCGTCACGTTCAAAAAGCGAGTTCACTTCAGAAAAAGAAGGTCAGATCTCAGAAAGCGGCGGCATCGCTCCGATCTCGGTAAGCTTTTGCCTGACCTTGCCCATGTCTTCATAGATGGGCAGTTTGTTCCTGGGATTTCTCAATGCAAACGCCGGATGGTAGGTCGTCATGATGAAAAAACCGTTCTTCTCGATAAAGAATCCCCTGACATCGCGCATGACGGGCTTCTCACCGAAAAAGGCCTCATAAGCCGTCGAACCGCAGAGAAGGATCACCTGCGGGCGGACCAGTCTGAACTGCTCAGCAAGCAGAGGCTTGCATGCATGGATCTCCGAAGGCGTCGGACGCCTGTTCTGGGGAGGACGGCATTTCGCGATATTACAGATGTGATAATCCTCTTCTGTAAAGCCATAGGAGTTGATGAGATTCTGCAGGAGCTGGCCCGATCTTCCGACGAAGGGACGCCCCTGAAGGTCCTCCTGCTCGCCCGGGGCCTCGCCGATTATCATGAGGGGCGCGTGGCGTCCGCCTCTGTAGATGACAACGTTGGTGCAGCCGGCCCGAAGATCGCAATTATTGCACGCGCGGCACTTCGCCTCGAATTCTTCCCACTTTGAATTGAAATCATCAGTCATCTGACAAGCACCCTTTCGCGCGTAATAAGAGAATTATACTACATGATATAATCGTTATATGAGACTTGACAGAACTCTTGCAAATTCAGGCATCGGCACGAGATCATCCGTGCGCCAGCTCATCGCCTCGGGCGGTGTCACCGTCAACGGCGTTACCGCCAAAGACCCCGGAATGCAGGTAAATGACGGTGATAAGATCACCTGCGGCGGCAAAGAGATCGGCATTAAGGAAAACCTTTATTTTTTGCTCGACAAGCCGGACAACATCCTCACCGCAATGGAAGATCCCCGTCTCCCCTGTGTCGGAGACTTTATTCCCGATGAGCTCAAAGGCAAGAAATTAGCACCTGTCGGCCGTCTTGACTATCACACGACGGGACTTCTCATAATCACCAACGACGGCGAACTGTCCCACAGACTCCAGTCGCCCAAATACCATATCGCGAAAAGATATCTCGTCACATTTCAGGGTCCCCAATGGAGCGGCAAAGAGATCGATGCCGTCTCTTCCGGGATCACTCTGACGGACATGGACACGCCCGTAAAGACCGCACCCGCTGAAATCTCGGTCATCAATGACAACGAGGCTGAGATAACCCTTTACGAGGGAAAAACGCATGAAGTCAGAAGGATCTTCGCGCACTTCGGCAAAGAAGTTATCGCATTGAGAAGAATATTCCTCGCAGGTCTTGAGACAGACAAAGACGTATCCGGCTGCGGAACGCTCCGCGAACTGACCGAAGATGAGATAAATCTCCTCAAAAGCTCCGTAGGACTTTGAGAAACACTATCCGCCGACACGCCCTCGCGACATCGAGATATTCAGGATTACTCCGAACGCCATGAAATTGATCAACATGGCCGTGCCTCCAAGACTGATGAACGGAAGCGGGATGCCCGTGATAGGCAGAAGGCCGACTGACATTCCGAGATTCTCGATATAGTGGAAAGCAAAGTATCCGGCAAGTCCGGTAATGCAGTAAGATGCGGCTTTTGACGATACTTTCGATGCAACATAGAGGCACCGGCAGATAAAGAAGAATGCCAGGATGATGACTGCGGTCGTACCGATAAATCCGAGGTGTTCAGAGACTGCAGCGAAAATGAAGTCACTCTCCTTAACAGGCACTGTTACGTAGATTCCGGTCTTGTTGCCGCTAAGGCCGCCTGATGCGATCGCATATTGTGATTGGAGGAGATTGTACTCCGCTTTCGGATCCGAGCCCTTGAAGACCAGCGAGAGGATACGTTCTTTCTGGTACGGTTCAAGATAGAAGGTCCACATGGCGGGAACGAGGATAACGACGGCCGATGAGAACGCAAGCAGGAAGTATCTGTATTTGACGCCCCATGCGAAAAGCATGCAGACGAACGTGAACAGGATAACCATTGCCGTTCCGAAGTCCGGCTGCGTAAGGATGAGCAGGAGCGGCGGCGCATAGACCGCGGCTATTATTCCGAAGCCCTTGACCATGCTGACCTTTTTCTGGGCCATCATCTCAAAGACTTCCGATGCTATCAGGATAAGTCCGATCTTCGCAAGCTCAGAGGGCTGGAAGTTACCGATGACCGGAAGCTTGAGCCATGAGTCGGCGCCCCAGTATCCTGCCAGAGAGTAGCCGTCGATCGGGACCAGAATGAGGAGCAGGAGCGAAATAACGTAAGTCACTCGTCCTACTGCCTTGAGCATGTGCATATCAAGAAGGCTTATGACCAGCGCAACGAAAAAACCTGCAACGGTCGCCGCTATCTGTCGGTAATAGTTGCCGGGATATGCAACGTAACCCTTTGAAAGAACTCTTTGGAGGACATACAATCCGATGATGGTAAGGAGCAGGATCGGTACGACAAGGTAATAGTCTACCGTCTTTAAGACGGCACCTGCACGCATCCTGACAAAACCGGAGTTGTTGCTGTTTTCCATCAGTCTTTGGTTTTTGAATCCTTTTTATCGTTGTCTTCAGAATCTTCTTCGTCCTCGGACTTATCAACTTCCTCAGCTTCTTTTTCGTCTTCTGACTTCTCTTCGTCTTCTGACTTGTCTTCGGCTCCGGATGCCTCTTCTGACTCGCCCTCTTCAGCAGCTTCGCCTTCAGCTTCTTCCTCTTCTTCCGCTTCAGAACCGGCACTCTCTTTTTCGCCGGAAACATCAACGTAAAGCTTTGCGGGGAAAGGCTTTTTCTCCCAGTTCTTCAGGTGAGCGTAAGCGATGTAGAACAGACCGAAGAAGAGCAGGAACAGTGAGAGTGCCTGTGAGGCCCTGATTCCCGTTGTTCCGATGTAAAGCGAGTCGGTCCTTAATCCTTCGATAAAGAAACGGAATGCTCCGTAAAGAATGAAGTATGTGGATGCCGTCTCAAATGAATGAGTGCTCTTTTTCCTTACCTGAAGGAGAATGATGAAGATCAGAAGATCTGCGATGGATTCATAAAGGAACGTCGGGTGGACGGGAGACAGAGCATAAAGCTCAGGGCAGAACCTTACAAGGTAAGTTCTGGTGGATTCACTCCACATACCCCAGGGCGCCGTTGTTGTTGTGCCGAACGCTTCCTGATTGAAGAAGTTGCCCCAACGTCCGATCGCCTGACCCAAAGGCAGATAGACTATGCAGTAATCGACGAGCGACGTGAACGGGATCTTGCGGATCTTGCACATGATCAGAAGGCCCAACAGGCAGGCAATGATGCCGCCATATACGGCAAGTCCGCCGGCCCTGGTGTCGAAAATGCTCTTTAAGTTGTCTTTATATGTGCTCCAGTTGAAGATGACATAATAAGCACGTGCTCCGATGATCGCGCAAGGGATCGTAACCAGCATCGTGTCGTAGATCAGGGTATCGGGGAAATTGTTCTTTTTCGCCTGCTTCAATGCCAAAGCTATGCAAATAACGAGAGCAGCGGCGATCAGGATACCGTACCAGTAGACCTCGAAACTTCCGATCCTGAAAGCAACCGGGTCAACATTGAACTTGAGTCCAAGCCCCGGAAACTGTACTTCTTCATGACTAATCAGATTCATATTGCACTCCCTTGCTTGAAAGGATTAGAATAACATTTGCATATATTACCACAAAAGAAAA
>CAMZBB010000074.1 GCA_947304405.1 uncultured Clostridia bacterium | reverse complement strand
GGTCTGAAGAACTGCGGTTCTTCCCGTCACGATCGGTTCTGCCTTGCCCCCTGTTGCCCTGATCGCCCCGGTTGCTATTTGAGGAATCTTTATTTCTGTCACGGCGTCCGGTGTCTTGACGCTTGTATGATGACGAATCCTTTGAATTATCATCCAAAGGATTACGGATATCATACTGACCAGCATATCTGCCTGCATGCCCTAAGCCTCTGAACCCAGCCCTTCCGTGGCCGCTGAAAGCATCGAAAGCAATTACTCCTCCGGCTCCGACAGCGCCTCCGGCAATAAAACAGCAAAGTGCCAATGCCACTATCTTGCCTTTGCCTCCTTTTTTCTTTTTGGGGGCCGCATCGCTTACAATGTTGTCCGGTTTATACTGAGGCGCGTCATAAGCAGTCTCAGAGATCTTTTCCATTTCTTTGTCCATAACGTTAATCCTTCCTTTCTTCCATAGGATTTGAGCTTATTATGGACAATCAACCTAAAAACAAGCTGAAAGAATTGAGGCAAAATAAAAGAATCAGACTTCTTTTCCGGCCAGGATCTCTTTATAATCCGCCAGATTCTTCTTCAAGAGCGTCGGGATATCGAGTTCATACGGGCATCTGGTCTTACAGATACCGCATTCAATGCAGTTCTCTATCTTCATCATCTCGTTTTTCCAGCGTTCGGTGAGCCAGTTCTTTGAAGGCGCCCGCCTTATCATCTGACTCATCCTGGCACACTGATTGATGGTGATATCAACGGTACAGGGCATACAGTAGCCGCATCCTCTGCAGAAATCGCCGAGAAGCTCTTTGCGGTCATTCCCGATAAAAGTCCTGATCTCGTCTGTCATTTCGGCATCTTTTTCGAAAAAGCCCAGCCACTCGTCAAGTTCGGCTTCTCTTTGTATGCCCCAGATGGGAAGGACAGAATATTCGCTCATAAAAGCCATGCAGGCCTTTGAATTGGTAAGCAGCCCGCCGGACAGGCCTTTCATGGCAATAAAGCCCATGTCTGCCTTCTCGCAGTCATTCACGAGCTTAATGTCCCTGTCGGAAGCCAGATAAGAGAACGGGAACTGAAGCGTCTCATAGAGCCCGCTCCTGACTATGTCCTCTGCGACCCCGATCTTGTGCGCTGTAATGCCGATATGCCGGATCTTGCCCTGCTCCTTGGCCTTTTTCATGCACTCGTAGATCTCATCGCCTTCTCCATAACACTTTGCGGCGCAATGAAGCTGGTAGATGTCTATGTAATCGGTCTTCAGGAGTTCAAGCGAAGTCTCAAGGTCGCTCCAGAACTTCTCTTTAGTCGTCGCCTGCGTTTTTGAAGAGATGAAAACCTTGTCTCGCATCCCCTCAAATGCTATGCCGACCTTCTCTTCGCTGTCAGAATAAGCTCTGGCCGTATCGAAAAACCGCATTCCGCCATCGTAGGCTTTCCTCAAAAGAAAGACAGCATCATCAGTGCTGACTCTTTGTATCGGTAATGCGCCGAAAGCGTTTTGCGGAACGGTAATGCCTGTACGGCCCAGAGTTATCGATCTCATGGGGTGATCTCAGTCTCAGAACAGGCTAACTGACTTGCCTGCATCGTTATAGATCTTCTTCTCGTTTACGACTACATAGCAATCTCCGCCGAGCTTTGCGGCCTTGCTCTCGATCGTCTTGAAGTCTATCTGCCTTCCGCTGATCTCAAGCATGATCTTGCCTGTCGACTTTGATGAAGTTTTGCTTGCAGTTGTTTTCTTTGCCGTTGTCTTGGAAGATGACGTCTTGCCTTTTGAAGAAGACTTTGATGACGTGACGCCTTTGACGGCACTTATTCCGACCGACATTGCATTTGTCGCAGCCGAGCCGGACGTTGATTTCTTAGAAGAAGTCTTCTTTGAAGTGGTCTTTTTTGCCGTTGTACTCTGGGGAAGCGGAATTCCGGCTATGGAAGTTACCTTCTTTTTCGTGGTCTTTTTCTTACCGGTCGACTTCGAACCTGCAGGATTGAGCGCGTCAGATACGTTCTTGATCACATCGTTAAAGACTCCGCCAAGATCGAACTTGTTACCGTCTGCCATAATCGTTTCCTCCAAATGAAGTATTATGATCTGATTCTATTAATGTTCGAAAACTCCGTCAATATTATATACTTTATTAGTTAATTATCCTTTACATTTGCAAAAATACATATTTACATTTCAGTCCAACAATGCAATAATGACGTCTATAAATGTTGTTTTATACAACAAAATCAGGAGGTTCTTATGACAACAAAAAGCAAACAGACAAAGGGACTGATCTTTGGTATTATCTCTCTCGTTTTGCCTACACTTCTTTCTATCATTTCCAAGGCTATTCAGGGTGGCATCAATACTACCAATCCCAGCATGGCTGATGCAGAGAAGGCTGTTGGCACTCTCGTATTCTTAACAATCATGAGCTTCATCATTTATGCTGCAGCTCTCATCCTCGGCATTGTTGGAATCATCACATCTTCCGGCGCTTCCAAGGAAGCTAAGGCAGCTGGTGAGCCTAAGACTCTTGCTACAGTTGGTTTGATCCTTTCTATCGTCGGCACAGTTTTCGGCGGTATCGGATTCCTCTTCTGCAGCACCTGCCTCGCTTGCACAACATGCGCTTCCTGCAAGTTGGTCGAAGCAGCTAAGGCTATGTAATCCACAGCCGGTAATGATTTTTTAAATTTCATTTGGCACAAAGCAGTTGCTTCATTTTGAAGCAACTGCTTTTCTTTATTTAAACTTATATGCTACCATTCATAAATATTTTCGGTTCTCAAGTTAATACTTACGGCATTTGCGCTGCCATCGGCCTGTTCGTAAGCCTTACTGTCGGTTATTTCCTTGTCAGGAAAAAGGGCATCTGCTACGAAGACCTGATCGTCACTGCCGTCTACGTTGTTTTCGGTATACTGATCGGCAGCCATGTTTTGTTCGGAGTGACCAACATTCCCAATATAATCGATCTGTTTAAGAACGCCTCACAGTACGATTTCATAGACTTCATGACCAAACTGTTCGGAGAATATCTCGGCGGAATGGTATATTACGGCGGTTTCTTAGGCGGATTGGCCGCTTTGGCACTGACTTACAAGTACTCTAAGTTCGGTCATTCAATCGAAGTTTTCGACATGTTTGCTGTCTGCATCCCCTTGTTCCATACTTTTGGACGTATCGGATGCTTTTTGGGGGGCTGCTGCTACGGAATGGAGAGCGAATTCGGATTTACCGCCCACGGCAACACCGTGGTCCCGTCGGTCAATGACGTTAACCGCTTCCCCGTCCAGCTCGTTGAATCAGCATGTAACCTCCTCATCTTTTTCTTCCTCTTATTCTTGTACAAGAAAGAAAAGTTCGTGAACAGGCTGATAATCGCTTATTTATATGTTTATCCGGTTGTAAGATTCACCCTGGAGTTCTTCAGGGGCGACACGTACCGCGGTTTTCTTTTCGGGCTGTCTACATCGCAGATCGTAAGCCTGGTGCTTTTCATATTTGCGATAGTATTCACCATAGTGGACCGTTTAAGGGTCTCCGGCAAGCCAAAAGAAGCTGCTCCCGCTCAATAAACCTGAACGGCTTAAACCCGGTATCTTATATGCTCGCCTTGAAAATGGCGAGCATATCTTTTTCATTCAGGACTTTCGCCGAACCCATCTCGCCGCCTACGCCGACCGCACACTTGTGTGCCATGGTAATGAGGTCTTCCTCGGTAGCATTAACGCCCAGTTCTCTTAAGTTCGTGGGCATGTTGATACTCCTGTAGAAATCCTCCATCGCCTCTATGCCGCGAAGAGCGATCTCTTCATCAGTTCCCTCGTCTTTGACATCCATGACGTTTATCGCAAATCTCTTAAATCTCGGCAGGCAGTCCTTATACACATAACGCGCCCATGAACCCCAGATTGCTGCAAGTCCCGCACCGTGCGCGACATCGTACAGGCCTCCGAGTTCATGCTCAAGCTTATGCGTCATCCAGTCTCCGCCGTCATTGCCGCAGCCCGTCAGTCCGTTATGGGCAAGACTTCCCGCCCACATTATCTCCGCACGGGCATCGTAATTCTTAGGATCATCACGGAGGATAACGGCATTTTTCTTTACCGTACGGAGAAGTCCTTCTGCCAGAGCATCTGTGATCTCCATATTTCCGCCGTTAGTGAAATATCTCTCCATTGTATGCATCATTATATCGGTACAGCCGCAGGCCGTCTGATAATCAGGCAGAGTCATCGTAAGTTCAGGATTCATGATCGCAAACTTCGGGCGTGAATAATCACTGCTGTAACCGCGCTTGACCAATCCTTCCTCCTTGGTGATGACCGATGAATCGCTCATCTCGCTTCCGGTCGCAGCTATAGTCAGGATAACGCCTAAAGGCATACAGCCCTTGGCCTGACGCTTGTAATCGTAGAAATCCCATACATCGCCTTCATTTGCCAGTCCGTAACCGATAGCTTTGGCTGAGTCAATGGCACTTCCGCCGCCAACAGCGAGGAGAAAATCAACTTTTTCTCTTCTACACAGCTCGATCCCTTCATATACGAGTCCAAGATGAGGGTTTGGAACCGCTCCGCCAAGCTCAACATAACTGATGCCGGCCTGATCGAGCGTGCTTTTAACGCGGCCTAAGAGGCCTGAACGGACAACGCTTCCCCCGCCATAATGAATAAGCACCTTTGTTCCGCCAAACTCCTTAATAAGTTCAGCAACCTTCAATTCGGTACTTTTGCCGAAAACGACTTTTGTGGGGGTGTAGTACTTGAAATCAAACATAGTCGGTATCTCCTTCCGCGTTAATCTTTTCTTTTTTCTATATTAACATTTGAAATGAGGAATATCTGCCAATATTATGAGATTATATACGTATCAGTTCACGCTCAGGCCCATCCATATGACGGAGGTGTTTTATGAAGAAGCATTTCGCGAGAATTACATCCGTTCTTCTTGTCCTGACCATCGCGGCTGGTCTTTTCACAGGTTGCAACGGCAACAACGTACTGCCCATTGACGATCAGGGCGGATATAACGATGAGGAAGATGACGGCGGTAAGAAAAGCCGCAATAAAGAGACTTCTGAGACTGAAGACGACGATATAAGGATAGCCAAAGACGATCCTGTCATCCCCGATCTTGATGATGACGATAACTCTACCGAGCCTGCCGATACCAAAGACACGGATGGCGGCGATGATGCCACCGAGCCTGAGGAGACTGACGCAACCGAGGATACATCTCCTACACAAAAGCCGATAGGCAAGACCAAGGTCTCCAACGCTTATAAGAAAAGCTTCAAGACCAAGTATCTCGGAAAAGTTACCTCAAGCTACCCCAAGGTAACGATCGAAGGCGTCGATACGAGCGCGATCAACAAGCAGATCAAAAAGGACATCGAGTCTAAGGCTAAGAAGCACAAAGTTACATATATCTACTATATCGGCAAGAAATATGTTTCCATTATGGTTACGATAGTCTTCGACTCGGACTGGGAAGAATCCGACCATTTCGTCTATAACATTTCCAGGATCACGGGAAAGAAGCTCTCCAGAAACTCATTCTTAAGTTCATACGGCATTTCGTCCAGTTCTTTTGAATCAAGAGCCAAGAAGGCCATCCAGAAATATTGGAAAAAGTATAAGTATCATACAATGGATAAAAAGGCATATGCCAAGGCATACAGCAAGAACACCCTGAAAAAGGCCCTTGCTTATGTCAACAAGAAAGGCAAGCTCTGCTACCTTGTCAAGTCGATGGAGCTCCCCGTCGGCGGAAACTACTACGATGTTACCGGAACCTGCTGACATGCAACTTTTTGCATCCTTTATCTGTATATAGGTTAGAAGGTGCAAAAAGGAGGACAAGGAAATGAAAATCACACCGTCAAAGAATTATAAAAAGCCGCTTTATGCGATCGGTATAGCAGCAGCAATGGCAGCTATGGCATTAACGGGCTGCACTGATCCCAATACCGGCAAACCGGTCGATTATGCCGGAGACATAGATGTCAGGCCGACAGAAACTTCTGAAGTCAGACTGGACGGAGAGGTCGCTGATACTGATCCCACCGAGTCTTCCGAGTTTAGCGGGATACCAAGTGAATCAGTGAATTCCGTAATAACCGCAGGAATAGTCCCTAACAACGTAGATCTTGACGACTAGCATGAATCTGACCCTGCATCTGACAGATAATTGCAATTTGGACTGCAGTTACTGCATCCGTGAGAAATGCCCTAAAGACATGACCGAAGATGTCCTCTTTAGGGCATGTGATCTTGCATTCTCTAAAGGAACGAAAGCAGGTCTCTGCTTTTTCGGCGGTGAGCCGCTCCTAAAAAAGGATCTGATCTACAAGGCCCTGGATTACTGCGAAGAGAAATCGCAAAAGACCGGAATGCTTTTTGATTGCAAGATGACGACCAACGGAACATTGCTCGACGAAGCATTCCTTGAGCGTGCAAGATCAGCCAATATGGGCATCGGCCTGTCTTTTGACGGCAAGGCCCAGGATATCTGCAGGGTCTTTGTTGGCGGACAGCCGACATCCTCCGTGCTCGAGCAAAAAGCAAAGCTCCTTCTGTCCTATATGCCGGATTCTGTTGCACTTGCAACCATCGCACCCCAGGCTGTTCCTTACTATGCTGAATCAGTCAGATATCTTCACGATCTTGGGTTCAAGAGGGTCTCGTTCGTAATCGCATACGGCAAGAAAGTAAGCTGGACCGACAGTGACCTCGATCTGTTAAGGACACAGCTTGAGCTGACGGCGGAATATCTAAAGGAACTCTTTATCAAGAAAGACGATTTCTACATGTCAGCGATCGGCGCCAAGATCCGCGACTGCATAAGAGGCAAAAACCCTGCAGAGCGCTGCCATTTAGGTGTAAGACAAATGCCCGTGACGCCTTCCGGCGACCTTTATCCCTGCACCTCTTTTATCGGAGATGAACATTATCTGCTCGGCAATGTTTTCGATGGGATCAACGACGCAAAAGTCATGGAACTGGCGAAAAGATCTTCAGTTCCGATGACCTGCGCCGGGTGTGATCTGGTCAAGCGATGCACCAATTCCTGCGGCTGCGCCAACAGGATGAATACCGGCGACGAGAACCTCGTGTCTCCCCTTCAGTGCACTTATGAACGCATGCTGATCGAGATAAGCGATAAACTCGGAGAAGAATTGTATCAGATAGATCCCGAGAGATTTACAAAGCAGTTTGCTTAATAGCTTCTTCAGGCAGCATCTTCGCTTTGTCCTTCCTGTACAGCAGGAAGTATGCGCCTAAGAATGTAGCAAGAGCAGCTGCTGCGAACATACCCTCGAATGCCAGATCGGGAATCTCAACAATTTTAGCCAAAGCAATCCCGCCCATCGTGTCGATCAGACCGTGGATAACGACAGCCAAAGGATAGAGCCAGAACTTCTTGTCCTTGCAGGCATAGAATACGATGATGGATGCTCCAATGTGGAAAAACACCGCGAAAACCCTCTCAAAGATCATAATGAGAAGCGTAATGAAAGAGAATTCCGTAAGCTGCGTGCCTATGCCCTCGATCTGTGAAAGCTGGTTCGGAGCCAATTCTCGTGCCTGTTCGATGATCTCATTGAACATGCCCGTATTGATAAGGACACCATAAGCAATATATGAGATCATCGTGTATGTCATGATGATCGACACTTCTGCAAGGCCGCCGTGACCGATACCGTAAGAAACAGCTGTTTCTCTTTGCGTTCTTCTCTTAAGAAGAGTCTTGAACGCCACCAGACGTCCGGTCTCTTCAAAGATCCCCGGGAAGAATCCCACTGTAAAAGCCCAAAGAAGCGGTCTTGCATTGATGAAGGCACCTATCGGAGTGGAATCCATGATGAAAAAACTTTGGATGATCTTCTCGACAATGACAAAAACCATAAATGTTGCAGCACCGATAAGGATAGTCGTGAATGGTTCTTTCTTCTTTTTCTTCCATATGATCGCAATAACTACAGGGGCAACAAAAAATAATGCAGCTCCGATGCCCAGTAAAACGAAGGTCTGAGTTGATACTGTTCCGTAATCCATGTCAGTTTCCGCCTTTCGTCTTGGAGATCACCTTCTTGTGATATCCCTTTTTGCCGCAGTAAGGGCAGAGCATCTTCCTTGAGCGTCCCATGTGCGGAGCCCAGAACATGGCTTTCATCGTGGGCACGTAACGCTCGCCGCAGTTCGGGCATTCATAGTAGCCGGCATCGTGTTCTATCCTCAAGCCGAAATAAATGACCGGGATAAGCAATACGAACTGCGAAAAGATCAATATTGAGCCCCAGACGACCTTTCCGTTGTCGCATAAATATGAACCGTACATGCTGAGTCCGACAAAACAAGCAATGACAGCTACCAGCATCCAAATCTCAAGTTCCAGAAGGAGTTTATCTTTCTTTTCAACCTTCTGAGTCATTTCAAGAAGATTCTCTTCTGCCTTATCCTTATAGTTTTCCATGGTGATATGTTCCCCGGTCAGGAGTTCGTTAACGTCAATTTCGAGTAATCTGCAAAGCTCGAGCATTATCGATGCATCGGGCAGGCTCTTTCCTGTCTCCCACTTGGATACCGCTCTGTCTGTAATACCGAGTTTTTCCGCGAGGGCTGCCTGGGTAAGTCCTTTCTCTTTTCTGCAAGATGCTATGAACTTTCCGATCTTGACCTGATCCATTTTTGAGG
>CAMZBB010000073.1 GCA_947304405.1 uncultured Clostridia bacterium | reverse complement strand
CAGATTCTCGTTAAAAGTAACTTTACCTTTAGCCACGATGAACCTCCTCCATACATTGAGACGCATATACGCGCACAAAATAATTCAAAGTATTATAAACATTATGGGAAACCGTTGCAACTGTAAAAACCGTTTGACCTTAACCCCAGTTTTACTTCTGAACAGCCTTCGGAACGTGGATATACTTTCCGTTTATGCAATACCGGCATGCGGAAACAGGCTGTTTTCTTCTGACGATGCCCAAAATATCACGTCTCAGCGCATCATTATCCGAATATTTCGGGTCTTTCAGGTCAACATAATCGCTTTTCACATCCGGCAGGAGGCCTAAATGAATGCCGTGTGCCTGTCTGGCGCACACATAAAAGCCGCCTCTGTAAAGGGTATTGCAGTTCTTTCTGTTGAAACAGTACTTGTATTGCCTTTTAACGAAATCCTCAGATTCTTCATATTCAACGGGACGGCCGAAATCAAGCCAATAGAACGAGCTGTCCAGCAGTATATAATTGATACCGTTTTCTTTGCATAACGCGATAAACTCATCCTGTCTGGATGACACGTCGCCATAATTGCTGAAGGTCACCAATGCCTTGAAATTGGTTTTCATGGCCTCCATACAGTCATCTGAAGGGATAACAGTTCCGTTCGTGATGATGTTTATCTTTCCGACACGCTCACCTGCTTTGCCTGACAGGTAGCGAAGAACGTCTGACAGCACAGTCTGGTTTGCAAAAGGCTCTCCTCCGAGGATCTTCAGTTCATCAACCCTAAGACAATCAAGGAGCTTATCAAGATCACGAATGACATCGTCCGACGAAAGATGTTCAGGGCATTGGTAATACTGCATCAGGTTCGAACAGTCACGGCATTTGCGCGTACAGCATTCCGTAATTACCAGATCAAGATGAAGAAGGCTGTCTTCTGTTTTCAGGCGTGTTTTTCCCTCGGGATCTCTGTACGGGCGTCTGTAAAGCATATCCGCCAAACCGGATGACAGATTGAATACCAGTCTTTTGATGCCCTGCTTAATACCCATAAATTTCCGGAAAACTCCTTACCGCAATGCTGACCCGATGACTTGTTCAGGCAATGCCTGCCCATCCGTCCACATTATACCGACTTTATCAGCGGGACGCAGGAGTATTTCAAAGTCTCTGCCTTCAATATATCTGGGTTCAACACCGAAACTTGCGAAAAGCGAATCCATCCTGGTGTTCATTCCGGCATGACTGCCAGTTCTCTTAATAACGCCAAACTTCTTTTCAAAGATCAGAGAAACGACACTGCAGTGGAAAGAATTGGTCACTACATACTCAGCATTGTCGATCAGCGCCAGCCATCCGGTTAAACCCGGGAAAGACCTCTCAAACTCTTCATGCCAGTCATCAGTCACATATACGACCTTAAGATCATGAGCAGCAGCCCATTCAAAAACAGCTCTCCTGTCGTAATCCCCGTCATGGTTCATAAAATAGAAAAACAGATACTTTTCTTCAGGTATCTTAACATCCGGCCCGCGGTATAACCGCCTGTACACCTCCGCGCCGTGAAGCAGGACCGGATCAGGAGAAAGAACTGCATCTTTCCTTCCCAAGCGGCTGCATACTCCTATTCCTGATTCTTCCCTGACTGAGACAGCGTCAAACTTTGCAAGAAGGGGCCTGATAAGATTGATTTCATCTTCAGGGATTTCCGTTCTTCCCCAGCTTGCAGCATACGAGATCCTCTTAACGTCTTCTTTTCCGAAATCAAGGAAGAATGCCGAAAGCCTGTTCCTCATCTCGGAAAACTTCCCCCCGAACGTGTTCCAAACCTGGTCAGAGCCTGCAATATACATATCAGCTTCAGGCGGATCGTTCCTGAGATCATCAATGGACGAATAAATCCTGCTCATCGAAAGATGGGCTTTTCTGAATTCTTCAAAACCCCTCGGATGCTCAAGGCAGTTTTTCTTATACATTCTGTTGTTCTTTCTGCTCTTGAAATATCCGGCAAGGCGCTTGGGATTGCAGGCCCGTAAGAGGCGCACAGGCAAGGGTTTGGTGCCGTAAATGGTATCGGCTTCGTAATCGTAGCGGATAAGAAAAGGCTCGTGACCCAATCCTCTCAAGTATTCCTGCAAGGCATAGTTCTGGAGCTGTTCACCATAATTATCGGTACTCTTCCAATATGTGACTATGCCGATCTTCATTTTTCCAAACTCCTGACAGTGATATTCGAGATCTCGCAGTTGATACCGGATGCATCTGTCTCATTCCACAGTATCAGGCATGCCCTGTTTCCTTTAACGGTCCTGTCACCTGTTTCCTCTACGGAAAGAACCATTTTTCCGTCAACATAATATGCGTATCTGTTTCTGATTACTTTAACACAGATATTATGAGTATCTCCAAGAGAAAGACTGAACGGTACTTCGATGAACGGTTCAAGGAAATCGCCTTCATACACAGCTTCAAATCTGCACGTTTTGTTGTCTTTGATCATGAATCTGTAGCGGTTTCCGAGATCTTTGTAATTGAATGCTACCTGAACTTCAGTGAACTCATTTTGGATGCATATGTCATAAGAGATCTCATAAGTATCCGGAAGTTCCTGACCAATGTAAAAGCAAAGCCAGTTATCAGGTTTAGCCTTTGCATCGACCTTGATGGTTTTTCCCGAGATCACATACTTATCGCTTTCACACGAGTTGTCTTCCCATCCGGGGTCTTTGCCCTTTGAAAGGTATTTCTGATAGAGACGGAGCTGCTTTATGTAATTCCAGGATTCATCTTTGTAGACAAGCAGCTCTTTCAATTCTTTGTCTTCCGTAAGATCAGCACCTGGATCAGCCTTGATCTCTCCTTCATACTGTTTTATGTTTCCGTACAGGATGCGTCTTCTCTTCTCATGCTTAAGATGGTTCATCTTGTTTCCGAATGACGTAACAAGCATAATCAGGATCTTCCTGTTGGCGGCTAGCGCAACCACAATGGTTATAAGCAAAGATATAAAGTTTGCACGGGTATTTCGGAGATAAAAACAAAATCCTACTGCCGTTCCCCAAACCACCACCGGTATCAATATGCGTAATCTCATCCTGATACCGGTCAGATGTTTCACGAGCACGCATCTCATCACGGCCAGGAAAAAGAATGCAACAAAAGTCGAGACTGATCCTGCAAAGATACCTATCTTACTTACGAAAACGATATCGATAATGAGATTGACAGCAGCTGCGATCAGACTGGTAACCGCTATACTCTTTGTCTTTTTAAGCGCAATAAGCACAGAACTGTATATCCCTACGACAGCCTGACACAAAACGGCCATCATGAGTATGGGTATCTGCAGATAAGAATCGGAATAATCCTTGTTGATCAGCAGGAACGCGAATGGGATGAGAGAAAGAAAAACAAAACAGCCTGACGCAAACAGTACGAACAGCGAATCTATCATCGATGAGATATATTCGTTGCGGTCTTCTTCGTTGATATGAAGAGAAGTCGATTCTGTCCACGACAGGTTGATGCTGTCTGAAACAGATGTATAGATCGACGAAAATCTGTTTGCAAGAGAATATATACCGTTGGCGGCTATGCCAACAGCACCTGATATCACGAGTCTGTCAGATATTCCCATGACCCACCAGGCAAGCTGATTCGGGATGAGCGGGAATGAATACTTGAGGAATGTTTTCGCCGTACTTTTGCTGAATCTTCCGAAGTCAAAATACCTCCACGGTTTAACTGCGGCAAATGCAAAGACAAGCGTCAGGAATTGTGATGCTGCCGAGCTTATTATGATTCCCGTTACGCCCATCCGCACAACTGCAATGAGTACAACGTTAATGATAAGACCGGAAAAAGAAGTGATGAAGACAGCCGCCGAATACATGATGTTCTTTCCGAGACCTCGCATAAACTGAAGGAAGGTATTTACCAGCAGAATGAGAACCACATTCAGCAACAGGAAATCCTTGTATCTCAGACTGATGAACGGTCTTGCCGCAAAGAACACAGCTGCATAAACGGCTATCTGTATAAGATTGATCACGATTACGGTACTGAAGAGTTCTTTCTGCTTGGAGCTGTCTTCCCTGCAATCGACAGTAAATCTGAACAATGCAGTATCCATCTGAATTCCGACAAAAGGGATTATCAAAAAAACGAGCGTATTGATGAGATCTGCAATACCGAAGTCTTCCGGTGTCAGAAGCGCTGAATACAAAGGAAGGAGCAGGAAGCCCGCAAGCTGTGCCGCCATCCTTCCGGCAGTAAATATAAATGCATTCTTCGCTATGTCTCTTTCCCTGTTCATTTCGAAGTTTTCCCGCAATAGAAGATCTGATCACTGTCATAATCGGCAGGACCTGTAACCGGGAGTATATTTCCGGGCATCTTTCCGGCATCAATGACGTTTACCGAAAAACCATATGAACCAATGAGTTCAGCACTGTCTCTGCCGAAAACCCTGACATGATCGTTCTGTCCGAAAAGCCTTACACGTTCTTCAGGTATTTCGGCAGGCTTTTCAAGAACCGTATCAAGAGAAGGATCTATCGGGAAACTGATAATGAGCTTTCCTCCGGGCTTTAAGATGCGGCCGATCTCCGTCAAAGCTTTACCATAGTCGGAAACGTGCTCGAGAACGTGATTGCAAATGACCATGTCATAAGATCCGTCAGGTAGATCGATATCGGTAATATCAAGTTTCAAGTCTGTTTTCGGATCAAAAAGATCTGCCGTAGTAAGCTTGATATTGTTTCTTCTAAACCACTTCATCATCGAGTATTCAGGCGCAAAATACAATATCTTCGAATTCTTCAAAAGGCTGACATTAGCTTCTGCCCAACAAGCGAGGATCCTTTGCCTCGGAGCTGAATAACAAAACGGACAGATGACATCCTGGCGCTGCTTTCTAAACCTTGCAGGATCGTAACGTTCAGTATCCTCATAAAGTTTCAGATCAGAAAACGAAGAAAAGTCCCGGTTGCAGCAAGGGCAAAAGTACTTTCTCGATCCTTTGGGATTCTTCACGCAATGAAGCAGATATAAGATCTTCCGCAGCAGATCGGTCTTTTTCCACAACAGTATAAGGACTGCCAAAACCACTGCAAATGATATGGCAAAAGCTATGAAAACAACATATGCACCAACCTTAAAGCAAAGCTTCGCTATCAGTGCTGCCACGGTTGCGCACAGCAAAGCTGCCACAGAGGCTGCAAGCGCATTTCTTATCTGTTTAGATTTTTCGGCTTTAGTTCTCATTTTTTCAGTAACCAAAAGTACATAGACGGAAAATGCTTCAGGATAAAGATCTTCATCTTGTTCTTAAAACTGATCTTTTCCGTATTGCCGATTTCTTTTCGCGTTTCAAGTGCTATTTCCCTGAGTCTTGCAAGATAGCCGCTGCCTGATTTTTCCCTTACACTCCTTGCAGTCAGGTCAAGAGCCGTGATCATCTTTCTGACATTGATCCTGCCGCAAAGCGCTTTGTTATCCGCACATTCTTCAAGTTCCCTGTCAAGCACGGTAAAATACTGCATCAGATTTTCGTTAAAAGGTCTGTTCATCACAGACTTGGGATTCCGGGTGTAGTAATAACGCGGAATGCCGATGCAAACGGCTTTCGCAGCTTTCATACAGCATTGAAAAGTAAAGAATGCATCTTCCTGTATCTTCAAAGTCTCATCAAACCTGATGTCTTTTATCAGATCCCGGTTATAAAGCTTGCCCCAGCACGCCAGGTTCACTTTTCCTATCATGCCGGAAAAGTAAGCGTTCATTATCTCTTCATGACCACTGAAGACTGCAGTCACCGCTTCATTGTCAGGCAAGTTCCTGCCGTCAGGATATGAATAGAAAAACGAACACTGAGCGATGTCAGCATTCTCTTTTTCGCATAACGCGATCAGATCGGTTAAGTATTCAGAATCAAGAATGTCATCAGAATCAAGAAATGAAACATATCTTCCGCATGCCTTATCAAGTCCCAGATTACGCGCAGCGGAAACACCTGCTCCGATCGAATCGTAAAGCGCGATGCGTGAGTCTTTTTCACAATAACCCGAAGCGATCTCACGCGTGTTATCCTTCGAATTATCATTGACTATTATGAGTTCCCATCCGGTATATTTTTGCGAGATAACGCTGTCGATGCATCTGTTAAGATAATCAGCGGAATCCCTTGCAGGCAGGATGATCGATATGGTCGGCAGCATTTTTATAATTCACTCGTTCGGATGTATAATTATTCCATGAAAGTAAGCATAATTATACCAATTTATAACGCCGAAAACCACTTGAACAAGTGCATCTCATCCGTTGTCAGCCAGACATACGGCAACCTTGAGATAATCCTCGTCAACGACGGATCCACAGACGGATCAGCGGACATCTGCAGGTCTTTTGCTGAAAAAGACCCAAGGATCTTGCTCATAAACCAAGAGAACGCAGGCGTTTCAGCCGCAAGGAATGCAGGACTTGAAGCCTGTACCGGAGAACTAATAACTTTCATCGACAGTGACGATTATGTCTGTGAAGACTATGTTGAATACCTGTTATCTCTCATGGATCGATATGGTTCTGACATCGTTTGTTCAGGTCAGGAAGATCAGCTTTCCGTTGATGATCCTGTCGTGATAAAAGGTCCGGAAGATATTCTTAAAGAGTATCTTACGACCAATGCGATCTACGCGGCTGTATGGGGAAAGCTATACAAAAAGCAGATCTTTGACGGTATAAGGTTTCCTGTGGGAAAAAGATTTGAAGATAACTATGTATTGTTTCAAGTGCTCGACAGATGCAGTTCCGTAACGCTCGGACAGCTCAAGAAATACAGCTACGTATCGAATGACGGAAGCTTTGTAAACGAGTCCTTCTCGTCTGTGCAGCTCGACATTGTAGATGCCATGACCGCTCAAAGAGAATTCATCCTCGAAAAGCATCCTTCACTCCTTCCGGAAGCGAATGCTCGCCTTGTTTATGCTGTCAACAGATGCCTTGCGAAAATGGCTGATTCAAAAGTTAAGGATGAAGATTTCATAGTGCGTGCCAAGACTATATATAAAGCTTACGCCAAAGATTTTCTCAAAGGACCGAGCAGCAGTTCCGCGAAGAATTTCTGCAGGATCGCTAGCATCAGTCCGAAGCTCGCTATGAGTTTTTACAGAGCATTCAGAAAAGAACGGTAACCGTCGAGCAATGCTTTTACCGATTTGCTCCAGGGATATTTGCGTTCATAGAGTTCTCTTGCCGTATTCCCCATGCTTTCCCACCTGTCACGCATAAGCAAAACCTTATCAAGCGAATTGGCTATCTCAGTTTTGACATCAACATCAAGCACTTCGATAACATCTCCAATTCCATGGATCCTGATCTGATTATAGAGCGTTCCGTTCCTGCACATTATGATGGGTTTCCCCAGCATAAGTGCTTCATAGAACTTGTTTGGCGCGGAATATCTGTTATTGGGCACGTACGGATTCTGAAGCGCGGTCATGATATCGCACTTTTTCTCAAGCGCAAGGATATCGTCATAAGGAAGCGGACCATAGTAAAAGATGTTATCGTTATTATCCGCGCATTCCTCGATATAAGGCCTTAACACACCATAGCCTGCAACATGCCACTCGATGTCTTTGCGTGACATCATGACCTCTGAGGTCTCTTTAAGGAACCTGTCGAAAACCAACATTCCCGCATATACGACCTTGGGCTTACCGGGAACTGAAGAAGGATCAAGAACAAAGTCATTCCTGACTTCAATGTCTTCAGGCGTGTTCTCAACGATTATGAGTTTCTTCGGGTCAGAACCGCTTATCTGAAGTTTTCGTTCTTCACTGCAGATAATGGTCATGTCAGCTTTGCTGATGTATTTGTTTTCAGCATTTCTGATAATGCTCTTCACGATTCCCGGCGCATTATACGAGTCGGCATAGTAATCGAAGATATCGTAAACGATCTTCTTTTTAAACTTGCGTGCTGCCTTAAATGCAGGCTTTGCAGTATCAAAATTCACGACATGGATAACATCATATCTGTCCTGATTCTCTGAAAGCCAGCGATATGCTCTTTTCCAGAACCTTTTCATCGGACCGATCATGCGTTTCATTCCGCCGCCGTAGCTTGCCGGTTCGGGGATCAGATAATAATCAAACTCTTTTCCATGGATTCCGTGCTTTTCATGTATCACGTCTTCACCGGCCTTTTCACGGTTCCAGCCGAGCAGGAAGACCTCATGCTCTTTTGAAAGGGCATACATCTCTTTTTCGACCCTTGAATCGGGATATCCTTTGTCTGACCTGATGAAACAAATGCGCATGACTGAATTATAAACTAATTTCAAAACTAAAAAACAGAGCCGTCTCATATGAGACGGCCCTGCGGATAAACCATTTAAAACTTACTTTGCTGCTGCAACAACTGCATCAGAGATTGCCGCTTCGTCACCGATGACAACTACGTTCGGGTGGAGCTGCAGGATCGATGCGGGAACCTTAGGTGTGACAGGGCCGCAGAATGCCTTCTCAACGATGCCTCTCTTGCCTGCGCCGGTAGCCATAAGGATAACGGTCGTAGACTTCATGATGTAGCCGATTCCCATCGTGTAAGCCTGTGTGGGCACAGCTGCGAGATCGCCGTTAAAGAAGAGTCTTGCGTTGTCCTGAATGGTCTGCTCTTCGAGGTCGATGCACTGTGTGTTTACGCAGAAAGCATCAGCAGGCTCGTTGAAGCCGATGTGTCCGTCTCCGCCGATGCCGAGGAGCTGAATGTCGAGGTGGCCCAAAGACTCAAGGATCTTGTCGTAATCGGTGCAAGCCTTGACTGCGTCTGCTTCAAGTCCGTCAGGCACATATGTCTTGCTCTTGTCGATGTTTACGTGATCGAAAAGATTGGTGTTCATGAAGTATCTGTAGGACTGATCGTGATCGCCGCCAAGTCCCCTGTACTCGTCGAGGTTAGCTGATGTAACCTTTGAGAAATCAAGGCTTCCTGCCTTGTACATGTCTACGAGATCCTTATATGTTCCGATAGGCGTTGAACCTGTAGCAAGACCGATCTTGCAATCGGGCTTAAGCCTTATCTGTGAAGCGATGAGTTCGGCGCATGCCATTGAAGCTTCTTCATAGTTGCTCTTTCTGATGACTCTCATAGTAAAACCCCCGTTTATACCGTTTTGAAATTATGTATCTGCCGCAAGGCCTTCAG
>CAMZBB010000072.1 GCA_947304405.1 uncultured Clostridia bacterium | reverse complement strand
ACATGTGCAAGCAGTTCATGGGCAACTTAAACCAGCTGACGATGCAGATGAACGCGATCGTCATGGCAGGCGCGGGTGCCGACAGGATCTTCTCGCTCCTCGATCAGGAGCCTGAGACGGACGACGGTTACGTTACTCTCGTTAACTGTGAGATCGCTCCTGACGGTACTGTTACCGAGGCTGACCACAACACCGGACATTGGGCATGGAAGCATCCTCACCAGGCGGACGGTACGATCACGTATCAGGTGCTCGAAGGCGACGTCAGACTGACAGAAGTTGATTTTGCTTACGTGCCCGAAAAACAGGTGCTTTACGATGTCACAGTTTTCGCAAAGCCCGGCCAGAAGGTCGCTTTCGTAGGCGCGACCGGCGCGGGAAAGACGACGATCACGAATCTCATCAACCGCTTCTACGACATCGCGGACGGTAAGATCCGTTACGACGGAATCAACGTCAACAAGATCAAGAAGAAGGATCTGCGCCGTTCGTTAGGCCTCGTTCTTCAGGAGACGAATCTTTTCACCGGTACCGTCATGGACAACATCAGGTACGGCAAGCTTGAAGCTACGGATGATGAGTGTAGAGAGGCTGCAAAGCTTGCGGGCGCGGCTGACTTTATCGAGCGTCTCCCGGACGGTTACAATACGATGCTCACAAATAACGGTTCCAACCTGTCACAGGGCCAGCGCCAGCTTATCGCGATCGCGAGAGCTGCCGTAGCAGACCCGCCGTGCCTTATCCTCGATGAGGCTACGTCTTCGATCGATACGCGTACCGAGGCTATCGTACAGCGCGGAATGGATAAGCTCATGGAAGGCCGCACGGTCTTCGTCATTGCGCACCGTCTGTCCACGGTTCAAAACTCGGATGTCATCATGGTATTGGATCACGGAAGGATAATCGAGCGCGGCAGCCACGACCAGCTCATTTCCGAAAAGGGTGTCTACTATCAGCTGTACACCGGCGCTTTTGAACTGGAGTAAGGGCCTTTTGCCCCGAAAGATCCTATGACGGACACCATTGAATCCAGAGAAGGACTGCTTGAGACGGTAAGCAAGTACCGTTCACAGATCATGGGTTTCGCCGCCTTGTGGATATTCTTCTTTCATGTGCGCAATGAAGCCGTAGTCTTCCAAAATGTTCCGGTTCTCAAGGATATCGACACGTTCTTCGTTAACATCGGATTCTGCGGCGTGGATATTTTCCTGTTCCTTTCCGGATGGGGAATGTATCATGCCGTCAACAGGCACAGCCTCACCGTGTTCTATAAGAGAAGGTACAGGCGCCTTGTATTTCCGTTCCTGGTATCCTGCATATTTTTGGCATTTAACTACAAATGGGGCCTGCTGAGGTTTGTCAAAGCCGTTACGGGCTGGACGTTCGTGACAAAGGATGTTTATGAGGTCATATGGTTCATCCCGGCAATATCGATCCTTTATCTGTTCTTCCCGCTGTACCGCAGGTTATTTGACAAAGCATCATGCAAATACGTATTCACGGTGGCAGCGGTTGCCCTTTGGTTTGCCCTTGCGGTAGCGGGAACACTGCTCTCCGACAGAACGGACATATACCTGTTCGTAAACAGGATCCCTGTATTTATCATCGGAGTATTGTTCGGATGGATGACATACACAGGGAAGAAGCGCCTTGGCCGCTATGCCTGGTTTATCCTTGCAGTTATGCTTATAGCGGGTTTTCAGCTACAGTACTATTTCGCCTTTAAAAAGGTGAACTTACTGCTTCCGTTAGGACGCAACGGCCTCCCCGCGCTCCTTATCGGTATTGCGATGTGCTTTGTTTCCGGCTTCGTGTTCAAACTTCTTGGCAAGGTTACGTTCATTCAAAAGGCGTATGGCTTCCTGGGAAAGATGACGCTTGAATTCTATGCCGCGCAGGACATTGCGATCAGGCTCCTTAAGGAGATGATCGTTCGTTCCGGCGTTCCGTTTAACAGCTATCTGTACGTCCTTTTGACGTTCCTTCTTACTTTCGGGATCGCGTATCTTCTTTATCTCATCAACCGGCTGATATCCGGGAAGATGGACAAAAGGCCCGTATTTGCAAAGTGATCAGCCGCCGAGCGTTTTGATGAGACTGCCGCTCGTGCTGCCGACGGCTTTCTTGCTGCCGAGCAGATTATATGCCGATGACTTCTGGGCCTTCTGGAATGAAGCGGAGAAGAGCGACTGGCAGCCGACGAGGACACTCTTTTCGACCCTGCTGAATTCTGCTTTATCAACACTTGTATTGGAAGTGTATTTGTCAACGCCTGTGAGAGTGTAGACGTTTGCGTTGAATTCTTTTCCGTCACCATCCTTGAAAGACGGGGTGAGCGTGCAGAACATGTTGCCGTCAAAGGACAAGGTTGTGGCGGATTTCTTGTAAGCATAAATGTTGTAGGTGAGGATGGACGAATCCTTGCTGACATAACCGCGGTAAGTAACGATCTTTTTGTCTTTGGTCATCATGACGAAGAATTCCGAGATGTCGCTTCCTGCCTGCGTCAGGGTCTCGAACATGCTCATCACGGCCTTTTTCTTGGCAGCATTGTAGGTATAGACGTAGAAGTTTACATAGTCATCGCTGTATTTGCTCTGGCAAAAGAAATAAAGCTCCGGGATGCTGTCGCCGTTGATGTCGATCAGGCCGCAGGCGTTTGAGTTGAAGGTCTTCTCGTACCACGCGATGCCGTCTTTGTTGGCATTTACAAGCTTCAGGTATTCCGCATAAGCGGCTGCAACGTCCTCTTTAGTACCCTGCTTTGTCTCGGCAGACGAACCTGAGGGCTCCGTTTCCGAAGGGTTGGAAGGTTCGGTCTCAGAGGGCTCTGTGGGTTCTGTCGGAGGCGTTGTAGGTTCAGTCGGTTCTGTCGGCTCTGTCGGGGGCGTTGTCGGCTCGGTCTCAGTGGGCTTTGAAGGCTCAGTCGGCTCAGGCTGATGCGACAGAATATAGATGTCTGCTCCGACGAATTCGAAGATCTCCAGCAGTTCGTCAGCATTCTTGAGTTTGAGACCGTTCTTGCCGTTGACGATCCTCAAAGTCATCTCGGAGGATTCTTTCTCGATCTTACTGAGTGCCGAAACGACGGTGTCGGCATTTGCAAAGGAGATGTCGCCAAAGACTTTTTTCCATGCCGGCATGGTGATCTTGATCTTGACTTTGGCTATTCCGTCGCCGATCTCGATATCGGAATCGTCAAAATCGATCTCTATCAGGGAGGCCACTGCTTTATAGCATTTTGCGGCATCAGTAGTATAGGCACTGAGATCAAGGCATGAGTCGTATTCCTTGTATCTTCCGGATCCGCTGTCGATCAGCATGAGAGAAAGTATCTCATCTTTATCGAGATCATTGATGGAAGACTTCAGATTATTCATGAATTCGGACGGATCGCCGGACAGTTTTCCTGAACCGCCGGTGCAGCCGGTAAACTGGAATGCCAATACCAGAACGAGAATTACTGCGATCAGTCTGTTGCCTTTGATACGCATCTTTTGTGCCTCCTGAAGACGGTTTTTCAACATAAGGATTTTACCACGAAGCGAAAATAATATCTTTTGACATTAAAGCATCGTGATTTTATGATAAATAAGGACAGATTAAGGAGGAAGGCCGATGCCCCGAGTATTTCTTGTAGAAGACGAAAGCACCATACGCAGCACGCTGCGCGATACGGTACCGTGGGGGCAGCTCGGATATGAGTTCGTCGGCGAGGCTACCGACGGCGAGATGGCGCTTCCTTTGATCGGCACGACACATCCTGACGTTCTGATCACCGATATCAAGATGCCGTTTATGGACGGCCTTTCACTTTCAAAGCTCGTTCTTAAGGAATTTCCGAACACGAAGATAATCATAATCTCGGGTCACGATGATTTCGAGTACGCCAGGCAGGCGATCGAGATCGGCGTGGAGCAGTATCTGCTCAAGCCTATTACCAAGGCAAATCTCATGAAGGTCTTGCGCGAGGTGAAGGAGAAGATCGAGCTCGAGCAGGAGCAGCGCAACTATCAGGCGCAGTTCCAGAGAGATTCTCAGGAATACGAGCAGTTCGCAAGGCGCAGCTTCATGGAGTCGGTCGTTGCCGGCAAGCTGTCGGTACAGCAGATCTATGAGGATGCCGGAAGGCTGGGCCTGGAACTCAGGGCTCAAAGCTACTGCATAGCGCTTTTCTCGGCGATGGGCGAGACGTATTCCGATACCGATGCCAGGGTCAGGGAAGACCTGCTGGGGCATTTCATGAAGCATCCGGAGTATCTGCTCCTGAGGTGGAATCTTACGACATACATGCTCCTGATCATGGGCGAAAAGAACAGGATGGACAGTTATATCCAGAGCTGTGTCGCTGCGATAACAAACAGGTACAGCGTCTATGACGGACAGAAGCCCTGGTATGTCGCGGTCGGCATGATCGGGAGCCGCTTAAGCCAGCTGCCCGAGTGCTATGAGGATGTCTCGAGGCTTTGGGCTTACCGCTATATACAGCAGGATACGCACGTTCTTACATCAGAGACGGTCAAGGCGCCGGGCTCCGGCAGCAGCACGGACCTGAAGAGCTTTGACGTCAACACGTTCAATCCCGAAATGCTCATGGAGATCATGAGAAGTGCAGCACCTGAAGAGATCCCGAACATCGTCAGCGAGTTCCTCCTTGATATCAGCGAAGAGGTAAGGTCTCAGGCTTTCTGCCACTATGTCATGCTCAGCACGAGATTTACTGCCATACAGTACGTGTCATCATTGGGCGTCAATCAGGAGAAGCTTCTTGAGGGCGTTACCTGTCAGGATCTGACGGAACAGCCCGTAGAGATGCAGGACCTCAGAAGATACATGAGTGAATTCATTATGCAGGCAGTCAAGCTCCGTTTGCAGAGGTCTGCGAACCAGTACAGGGACATCCTGGGCCGTGCGGTCAGCTATATCGATGAGCACTATACCGATGACAGCCTGTCACTCAACATGGTGGCAAAGGAGGTCAACATCAGTGCGAACTATCTGTCTGCCGTGTTCAGTCAGGAAATGAAGTCGACTTTCGTCGAGTATGTGACCTCGAAAAGAATGACCAAAGCAAAGGAACTCTTAAGGACTACCGACAAGCATTCCGGCGAGATCGCGCTCGAGGTCGGCTACAAGGATCCTCATTATTTCAGTTTTCTTTTCAAGAAGACGCAGGGCGTTACCACGAGAGAGTACCGTTCGGGGGGTAAGCACTGATGCGTGCCAAGGAGACTTCGATCTCCTCACAGATGCGCAAACTCTTTATCGGGCTTGCGATCCTTATCGTCACGGTATTTCTTGTTGAAGTCCTGACTATAATCTATTACCAGATCAGATATCAGCATTACATGCACAACCTGACGACCGCTTCCGAGTTCAATCAGGATTTCAAGCAGGACATCGATCTCAAGATGTACTACTACGTTATCGGAAGCAAAGAGGCAGAGGGCCTTCCGATGAAAGAGGTCAATCAGGCCAAGAAGATCGCGGAAGACCTGATCTCAAGTACATCCGACAAGGAGAGCAGGCAGGCGATAACGAGCGTTATCACTCTGTGCGGCAACCTGGAAGACCAGATGAGGGAGATCGAGTTCACCGCAAGCTACGACCAGCGTCAGATACAGTTAAAGAATAATATTTACGTTCTTACTTCTCTTATAGAAGAATATATGTACCGCTATCTCTATTGTGAAGCGGTTCTCCTCAACTCTCTGCAGGACAGGATGAACGCGCAGCTCACCATAGGACTCATAATAATCATCCTTGGCGTCTCGGCGCTTTTCGCAGTACTTCTCCGTCACTCCGCGAAGATATCGAGATCTATCGCAGAGCCTATCGAGAACCTGTCCAGCCGTGTCCAGGAGATCGGCGGAGGCGACCTCACAGTGAGGAAACCCGTCGAGTCCCAGGTTTACGAAGTGAGTGCACTCAGTGAAGGCGTCGAGCAGATGGTCGAGAAGATGGGCAACCTGATGAAGGAATCCACTGACAGGCAGGAGAGCTTAAGACAGGCAGAGCTTGCACTTTTGCAGGCACAGATAAACCCGCATTTCCTGTATAACACGCTTGATACGATCATATGGCTCATCGAGGCGGGCAAGACTGAGGAGGCCGAGGAGATGGTCACCGAGCTGTCGAGCTTTTTCAGGCATTCGCTGTCAAACGGTGAGGATGTCGTCACACTCGACGATGAGGAGAAGCAGATACGAAGCTACCTTCAGATCCAGCAGTTCCGTTATAAGGACATCATGGATTATTCGATCGACATAGACCCGGCCATAAAGGGCACAAGGCTTCCTAAGCTCACTGTCCAGCCGCTGGTCGAAAACGCGCTCTACCATGGCGTAAAGCTCAAGCGTGCCAAGGGCATGATCACAGTTACCGGGAAAGCCGAAGGCGAAGACATCGTGATCACCGTCAGTGATACGGGCGCAGGCATGACTCCCGACCGCCTGAAAGAGCTCAGGGAAGGCCTTAAGAACCGCGAAAGAGTCGGATTCGGGCTTTCGACGGTCGATGAGAGATTGAAGCTTTTCTTTGGAGAGAAATACGGACTTTCGATCGAGAGCACCGAGGGAGAAGGGACCGACGTCACCGTCAGGATACCCGGTTCAAGGAGGATTACGGATGAGACATAAGCTGGCTGCACTGCTGACGCTTCTTTTATATACGGTTTTTATTTTCACCGGATGTACCAAGCAGGAGATCACCGAGAAGGATGACCTGATAGTAATAGGCATGTCACAGGTCGGTGCGGAATCTGACTGGAGGCAGGCCGATACCGCATCCATGAAATCGGTATTTACGGAGGCTAACGGATACAGGCTTCTTTTCGATGATGCAAGGCAGGAGCAGGAGAACCAGTTTGTCGCTATCAGAAGGTTCATACAGCAAAAAGTTGATTACATAGTCGTCATGCCGATAACCGAGGAAGGCTGGGACGCAGTCCTCAAGGAAGCAAAGGATGCGGGCATCCCGGTGATCGTTGTCGACCGTATGGTAAACGTCAAGGACGAGAATCTCGTCACCGCACATGTCGGTTCTGATTTCTATGCCGAGGGCAAGAAGGCGACTGACTGGATGAAGCAGAAGTACAGCAATGCCGAGCAGGTCAACATAATCCACATCCAGGGAACAAAGGGCTCTACCCCGCAGATCGGAAGAACTGCCGCGCTCGATGATGCTGTTAAGGCTGACCCGAAGTGGAAAGTCATCGCGAGAATGGACGGCGACTTTACCGAAGCCAAGACATATGAAGTCATGAAAGAGTATCTGTCCAACCGTGACAGTCTTCCGCAGATAGATGTCGTTTACTGCGAGAATGATAACGAGGCTTATGGCGCGATAAAGGCACTTGAAGGGTTTGGATATAAATGCGGAAAGGACGGAGTTTCCGTGATCTCGTTTGACGCTACCTATAACGCACTGGTCTATTGTCAGAAGGGAAAGCTCGCACTCACGGTCGAGTGCAATCCTTTGCTGGGACCTCTCGTCGAGTCGGTCATCAAGACGATGGAATCCGGCGAAAAACCCGAAAAGAACCGCTATGTTGAAGAGACCGCTTTCCGTCCCGAAGACATAACGGAAGAACTCCTTTCCACCCGTAAATACTGATCTTTAAGTACTCGCTCTCTCGGACAATTCCCATGGAAGGACCAGCGAATGAGGGTTCTTTCCCTGAAGCATTGATAAGAGCAGTCCGGCTGCTTCCGTTCCCATGTGGCGCGTACGGTGCCACAGCGATGTGATCGGAACGGGGCTTATCCTGCTGTAATAACTGTTGTCAAAGCTTGCGACGGCGATGTCTTCAGGCACCCTTTTTCCTAAGTCGGTTATGTTCTTGATCAGATGGTATGCTATCTCGTCGTTATAACAGATGACCGCTGTCGCCAGGGGGAGATGTTCCTTCACGAAAGAAGACAGGAGTGACGTATCTTTGTTGTCTATCAGGCGGCTCCTGTCCGTTGAATCAAACCAGCATATTTCGTGATCGGGCAGAGGAAGATCCTTATCCCTGATCGCTGCCATCATGCCGCTGTAGCGCTCCGGTCCCTGGATGTCATCGCTCTTGAATATGCCGCCGATATGTCTGTGACCTTTGTTCAGCAAATATTGCGTGAGCTTGTAGCCGCCCGCATAGTTATCATCGGTGACAGCGGGCAGGTGGGACAGTGCCGGATAATATCCCTGGAAAAAGACGATCGGAATACCCATCTTGCGCAGCGACTGGTACAGATCCATGTTGGGATTGGGAAGGGCGGTCTTGGAACCTTCCACCAGGATCCCGCCCACGGGGTGGTTGATTATCCTCTGAAGGATCTCACGCTCGGCCGAGACGCGGTTGAGGGTCGCGTACGTCTGAAGCGTATAGCCTCTGCTTCCCAACACGTTTTCCATGTCACGAAGGATCGCCGGAAAGATATATTCATCGGTAAATGTGGTTATCACGGCGATCTGTGCATGTGCCGAAAACCCCGTGCTGGCAGCATAGTAACCGCTTCCGCGTCTGCTCTTGATGAGGCCCTCATTCTCCAGATCGAGCATCGCGCGGCGGACGGTCTGCCTGCTTACGCCGAATTTGGCTGTCAGTTCACGTTCGCTCGGGAGCTTATATGAGATATTTTTGGCATGAAGCATGACGTCTTCTCTCAAAAACTGAGCCAAAACCTTGTATTTCATAGCTTTGAGCCTCCTTTTACAGCAGCGGATAAAAGGCCGATTTTGTATAATTCCATAAAAAAACACATTTTCGCCGGGTGCGGACAGGGGATATTTTTTCGGAAAGTTACATAAATTTTCGGAAAAATATGTAATACCCCTCAAATGCTTTTGGCATTTTTACATGTCCCGGACAGGGCATTTTTGCAAGGCAGAGAATAAATATTCCAACAAATCTTGCCCTGTTTCTGTAAATATTCAAACAAATCCTGCTTAATTATCGCAAACTGGTACTCTTTTTGCAATGCGGCCTGGAATTTGTATTGTTTATTGAGTCAAAAGAGCCCAAGCGTTATTGAACGGCATCGGAGGTTAAGGTAAAAATGGGACAAGAAGCCCGATCCGGGTGAACCGTTGGGCTTAAATCAAGAAACACATCTATGAAAGTGAGGAAAAAACTATGAAGAAGTTTCTTGCGGTATTGATGACAGCTACTGTCGGTTTCGTTATGGCAGGCTGCAACAAGGCTCCGGCTGCTACAACAGCTGCTGCTACTACAACAGCTGCTGCTACAACAGCTGCTGAAACCACTGCTGCTCCCGCCGGTGACGGTCTCGTCAAGGTTGGTATCATCAATAACGATCCTAATGAGTCCGGTTATCGTACAGCTAACGATAAGGACATGAAGGCTACTTTCACAAAAGAGAACGGCTATGATGCTCAGTTCGCTT
>CAMZBB010000071.1 GCA_947304405.1 uncultured Clostridia bacterium | reverse complement strand
ATACCTCTTCTGCCGCACCGCGCAAGACAGATGACGCGTTCTGATTACGATGAGTACGATTATCTTATCGGAATGGATTCATATAATGTCTCCAACATGAGGCGGATAGCAGGCGGGGATCCGGACAATAAGATATACCAGATGCTTGAATTTGCGGGACTTAACAAGAGCATAGCGGATCCCTGGTACACAGACAATTTCGATGAGACATATAGCGATCTTCTCGTTGGTTTGGACGCGTTTTGGAGATATCTGTCGGAACGTGGAATTTGAGAACGATTTTTCGGCAAATCCAAACTGTTAAAAATCTTTAATCTCTTGATATAATTGTTTTGTATGGAACGGAGCCATTCTTTAGCGGGGAATGGTTCATGATTTGTATCCTAAAAAGCGGAGGAACAAAAATGTTTAAGACAGCAGAAGATGTGATGAACTTCATTTCGGACAATGAAATCGAAATGATAGATTTCAGAATGATCGACATCAACGGCAGATGGCATCATCTCACGATTCCGGCCAAGAGATTCGGTGAGGATACCATGAAGAACGGAATCGGATTTGACGGAAGCAACTATGGATTTGCACCTGTTGAGAAGAGCGACATGGTGTTCATTCCGGATGTTACAAGCGCTGCTATCGATCCATTCCCGGAGATCAAGACTCTTTCAATGATCGGTGATGTCAGAGTCATCGGCAAAGATGACAACAAGCCTTTTGATCAGGAACCCAGAAATGTATGCAAGCGCGCTGAAGAATACATGAAGGAACTGGGCGTTGCTGATACCTATCTGCTCGGACCTGAGTTTGAGTTCTATGTATTTGATTCTGCATCATTCTCGAATGATCCGTCTGAATCCGGCTTCTCCGTTGATACGGAAGAAGCTTTCTGGAACAGCGGATGTTCTGATTCAAATGGTTTCCAGACGCCTCACCAGGGCGGCTACCACATTGCTCCTCCTCAGGATATCCACTATGACTTCAGAAGCCGCGTGACCATGCTTATGGAAGAGCAGGGGATTGCGGTCAAGTACCATCACCATGAGGTTGGCGGCCCCGGACAGATGGAAGTCGAAGTCGAGTTCGGTACCATGACAGAGATGGCTGACAAGACCATGCTCGCAAAGTACATCATCAAGAATGAAGCCGTAACGGAAGGCAGGACTGCAACTTTCATGCCGAAGCCCATCTATGGAGAGGCAGGTTCCGGAATGCACGTCCACATGCTGATGTTCAAAGACGGCAAGCCCGTTTTCTACGATGAGAACGGCTATTCAGGCCTGTCACAGACGGCCATGTACTTCATCGGCGGCATCTTAAAGCACATCGCTGCGATCTGCGCGTTCTCAAATCCTTCCACCAATTCTTACAAGAGGCTTCTTCCCGGATTTGAGGCTCCCGTAACGATCGGTTTTGCTACCGCAAACAGAAGCTCAGTTATCAGGATCCCTGCTTATGCAAAGACTCCGGACAAGAAGAGATTCGAGCTCCGCAATCCTGATGCTACATGCAACCCTTATTACTGCTATGCTGCAATACTGATGGCCGGTCTTGACGGTATCAAGAACAAGATCGACCCTGTCGCAGAGGGCTATGGACCATACGATTTCAATCTGTTTGATCTTTCCGATACCGAGAAGGCAAAGATCAAGGGATTGCCCAAGTCTTTGGGTTCCGCGCTCAAAGCACTCGCTGCCGACAATGAGTTCCTCAGGGCAGGCGGAGTTTTCCCGAAAGAACTTATCGAGTTGTGGATCAACAATAAGAGAAAAGACCTCAAGCGTCATGTCGCAATGCCTACTCCGATGGAGTATGAGATGTATTACGATCTCTGATCTGTTTGCATTACAATTTTACCGGAAGGACCCGGGTTGATCCCGGGTCTTTTGGTTAAAAACAAAGGAAGTGGTCGAGTTGTTTCGTGTTCTTCTGATCGAAGATTCATTTGACTTAAGAGAGGAGATCAAAGGATTCTTTTCGGAAAGCGGGAAGGATATCTTTACTCTCAATATTGCCTGCGATGCCTCTGACGGACTTGAAAGAGTAAGAAATGAAAGCTTTGACCTTGTGCTGATAGATGCAAAGCTTAACAAAGAGACAGATCCTGATACGTGCCGGAGACTTCGCGAAAGCTTTTCCGGTCCGTTGGTATTCATCACGCATCTTGAAGATGACGACTTGCAATATGTGTATTCGCTTGGAGCGAATGACCTCATAATAAAGCCGTTTACACCTCAGGATGTGTTCCGTAAAGCAATGGAGTATATGGAAGAGGACAAAAAGCCATCTTTGTCCGTGCTTGAATGCGGCGGGATCAGGCTTAATCCGCTGACCGGGCTTGTCACGCTTGACGGAAAGATAATAGAACTGACCGGCAAAACAACTCATATCCTTCGCATCCTGTTGGAAAACAAACCGGATACGGTCAGTCGTGATATTATCTTGAAGGAAGTATGGGGCGAAGACTATTCGGGAACCGTCAGGGTGGTCGATACCCGGATAAAGGAACTCAGAAAAGCGCTTGGAAGAAAGCAGGATCTGATCCGGACTGTTAAGGGAACTGGTTACAGGTTAAAGGGGTAATTCTTATGGCTTTAAGCAAGATACAAAAGCATCTTTTCGATATCAGAAGTGACAGCGATTACAGGCTGTTGCAGCAAAAGATCATCACGACTGCAGATCCTGAAAGTATCATAGGGGTCAGGACTCCGGATGTTCAGAAATTTGCGAAAGAACTGCGCATAAACGGAGAAGATAAGCCTTTCATAAGAAAGCTTCCTCACAAATATTATGAAGAATATCTGCTCCATGCCATGATCTTAAATGACGAGAAGGATTTTGATCTTACCGTAAGAGAGACGGAAAAACTCCTGCCTTTTATCGATAACTGGGCCGTCTGCGATCAGTTTGTACCCAAGATCTTCAAAAAGCATACGGATGAACTTCTGCCATTTATTACCAAATGGCTTGCTTCGGATAAGGAATATACGGTGCGCTACGGGATCAAGATGCTGATGTCGTTCTATCTTGACGAAGCATTCAGGCCCGAATATATGGAAATGGTCATAAAGAGCGACAGAACTGACCTTAAATATGTGAGCATGATGACCGCCTGGTATTTTGCGACCGCACTTGCCAAACAATACGATCATGCAGTCAAAGTAATCGAATCCAAGCGCCTCGAAAAGCAGACTCACAATAAAGCGATACAGAAGGCTGTTGAGAGTTTCAGGGTCTCTGATGAGCATAAAAAGTATCTGAAGTCCCTGAAATACTGAGCCTCGGGCATGTCAAAACCCGCAAACGCTTAAAACACTATATCTTGATATAACGCACACGATTGTATAGCATAATCACTACAGATTGTAGGAACAAATTTTCGATTTCCTATTGATTTTATATCTCATAGTGGTATATTGAACTCAAAACTTCAGAAAGGAGCTTATCGTAACGTAACTGTCGGTTAAGGGGAATGTCTGATCTTTTTTTGTTTTGTTGTTAGCTTATTTGACGTTCCTGAATGATTCTTTTTTTTGTAGGTAGAAGGTTACAGTTTTTTCGGCAAGGATAGCTCCTGTGATGAGAGGCAGATACTGCTTAAGAGCAGTATTTCTTCCGGATAACTGAATATAGTTTTTGACAAGGGCAGAGATGCCCGGAATATGGTACACGCTGTTTTCAGAAAGATCTGCATGGCGTGTGCTATAAGACCCGCTATATACAGTTGTCAGGAGCGGTTTTGCCGTATGAGATGAAAGGATAATCGATATGAGAGTATTTAACTGCACTGTAAAGGATATAGCATTTCGTAAAGATGTCATCGAATCACTTACAAGCTCCATGGCGGCAAACGGCTACACTGAGGCTAAGTCTGACTATTTGACGATCGTCAGCCACTGGAACGAGGCGCTTAACTGCGCTTCGATGGAGTCCGGCAGTGAGAAGGCCAGGATAGCTCTTAAGTATCTTACGGGCAACATTACGATAGACAGGATATCGCTCCTGGAGTTCTACAATGCCAGGACTGTCAGAAGGTATATCCGTGAATTCTGTGAGCTTGTCCGGAAATATTATCTTGAGAGATTCGATATATCATTGGCTGCATATTGTTAAGGAGGAGACTAGGCATGAACGACATTTATACTGATGCTTTTTGGAAAGCTGTTTCCGAGATTGCGGTCTCACGCGGACTGATCGATGCTGCCGTAATAGTCTACTGCCGTGTTTACAAGATGTCCGTCAGCGAATGCTGCTCGGTTATCGGGCTGGGATCAAAGCGCGTTAAGGCTGTCCTGAATGATTTTGACCGCTATAGTGCCTCTGTCATACCTGTCATTGAGACCGGTAAGTTGAGCGCCTGATTCTGCTTGATTTCAGCTTCCCCGGCAAACGTTCTCCGTGTGTTTGCCGGGGAGCATTGTTTTCGTTTTGTGTACTGTTAATGGTACTCCTTCGTGAAATGGCAGACATATAATAAAATGGAATAAATCACAAAAGGGGACAGAATATGGATTTAGTAATTCTTATCGTCGGTATTGTTACTTTGATCGTTAGTATAGTTATCTGCATAATTGCCATAAGTCTCATCCGCAAGAGCAAAGTCGACTATTCCGATGTTGTTACTGATGCGCTTGAGAAGCGTATCACGACAATGGAAAGCAACCTGACGACTGTTGAGAACGACCAGCAGGAACGTACCAGAAAACATAATGAAGAATTGAACGGAGCGATAAGAGAGCTTAACAAGCAAGGCCTTGAAGCGATCGATGAAAGACTTAATTCGACTTTGAAGGAAGACCGTGAGCATAGCAAGGCCATTCTTGAAGGCAACAGCAAGCTGATCACTTCTAATTTCGAAGCGATCAGCAAATCTCTTGATATGCGCGCTAACAACGAGACGGAGAACTTCAAGCTCCTGCGTGAGGAGAATACCAAGCAGATCGAGGGAATGCGGGAGCTGAACAAGAAAGAGTTTGAGGTGATGAATACTGCGCTCGAGGGGAATAACAAACTCCTCACAACGAGCTTTGAGACGATTAACAAGACTATTGAGACACGTCTAAATAAGATGACGGAGACTCAGGACAGGAACTTCAATCTGCTTCGTGAAGAAAATAATAAACAGATCGATAAGATCCGTGAGACTGTCAGTGAGAAGCTGGACAAGACTCTCAACGAGCAGTTTGACAAGAGTTTCAAGGGCGTTATCAATCAGATGACGGAACTTCAGAAATCCATGGGTGAATTGAAGGGTATCTCCACCCAGGTCGGCAGTCTTGAGAAGACCCTTAACGGCGTCAAGACACGCGGTATTATGGGAGAGATCCAATTGAAGCAGATAATCGCAGATGTTCTTACGCCTAAGCAGTACGATGTGGAAGTTGCGACCAAGCCCGGTTCGGAAGATCATGTCGAGATCGCGATAAAGATTCCCGAAAGGGAAGGAAACGGGTTCTTTTATCTTCCCATCGACTCCAAATGCCATCTGGACTGTTATGAGGCATTGCTTAATGCCTATGACAGCGGCGATAAGGAATTGATCAAGAAAGCAAAGAAGGTCTTCTCCGATGCAATCAGGGATGATGCCAAAAAGATCGCGGACAAGTATGTCTGTCCGCCCAACACCACACCTTACGCGATCTTATTTGTTCCATTTGAAGGAATGTATTCCGAGATCGTAAACCTTAACCTTCTTGATGAACTTAACCAGCTGCATATAAGTATTGCGGGTCCGTACACTCTGATGGCGATCCTCAGCACGGTTACAAACTATTTCCAGGCACTTGCCATTGAGAAGAAGTCTCACGAGATCGAAGCTACTCTGGGAAAAGTTAAGAAAGAATTCAAGAACTATGAGGATATGCTCGCAAAGGTTCAGAAAAACCTTGAGACTGCATCCGATAATCTTGAGAAGCTTCAGACTACAAGAACGAACGCAATTAACAGAGCGTTGAGGGGAATAACCGAGATGGACGAGGGCTTGCTGCCGGATGGAACAGAAGAGGAAGAAAGCGAAGAATAAATGCTATAATTCTCTTAGTATGTGTTCCGGGAGGATAAATGAATGAATATCAGTTTTGAAAAGATTCCTTCGACTCTTGATGAATTGAAGGCGATGCCTGAGGCATCCCTTAAGGAGCCTGAATTTGGTGCCGCTCTTTTTGTTGCCGCGATGATGAATTACAAAGACAATCCGGACACGGCAATTTCGATGCTTGAATATCTGAAAGGCCCTGCAGGAGTATCCGTATATGAGAAGCAGTTTATCAGGGACAGATTAAGTGACGGCAAGGAATATGTCGTGAGATCCTATTTCGCTGGCACGTCACCCGAGAATGACTATACACCGTCCGTGCCTTATACGGTTTGTCCCGAGAAGGATGCTGCTTCAGAGGAAGGTGGAAGGATAAGAGTCTTCATGAGATCATCGGGAGCTGATTCTCCGAGGATGATCAGGATGAGACTTAAAGCTTCTACCGGAGAATGGTTTATTGAAGAAGAAATGATCCTGTCTGATATCAGGATACCTAAGTCAATGGATCCGTGGGCATAGGATGAAACAGGAAAGAAACTATCCTAAAGCTTCGATAAGTACCAAGGCGGCTGCCGCGCTCAAAAACGGACATCCGTGGGTTTATGCGGATGAAGTGATCTCGTTGGACGGAAATCCTGTGGATGGATGTCTTATTGACTGTTTTGAAGGAAACAGCTGGCAGGGAACGGGATTCTATAATTCCGGTTCCAAGATCCGTATCCGTGTCGTTTCGCGTAATGCGAACGACCGGTTTGATTATGCATTCTGGAAAAGGCGCATAAGTTATAGCATCCGTTACCGTCATGAGATCCTTCCGGAGAAGGATTTCCGATGCTGCAGACTTGTTCACGGGGAATCGGATTTCATTCCCGGTCTTACGGTTGACCGTTATGAGGATATCCTGTCCGTTCAGACGGCTTGCCTTGGCGTTGAACTGATAAAGGATGACATTTACAGGGCGCTGAAGGAAAGCCTTGAAGAATTTGGGGTAAAGATCAGCGGCGTCTATGAGAGAAATGACCTTGCATTGAGAGAGAAAGAAGGCCTTACCGAGTCTAAAGGATGGTATGAAGGCTTTGGCACTGTTCCCGGATCTGCCGTTACGCAGATCATTGAGAATGGGATAAAGTATCTCGTTGATGTTGCTGAGGGACAGAAGACGGGTTTCTTTCTTGATCAGAAATACAACAGGGCAGCGGCGGCGAAGATCGCTCCCGGAAGAAAGGTCCTTGATTGTTTTACTCACACCGGGTCCTTTGGCCTGAATTGTGCTCTGGCCGGGGCGACGCACGTTACCAGTGTTGATATTTCGCAGCAGGCAGTTGATATGGCAAGAGAGAATGCCGTCAGAAACGGCCTTGACGGGAGAATGGATTTTGTGTGTGCTGATGTGTTTGATCTGCTTACCGGCATGGCTGAGCGCAAGGATCATACATATGACTACGTAATCCTTGATCCGCCTGCGTTTACCAAATCCAGACAGACCGTCGAAGCAGCGGGAAGAGGCTATAAAGAGATCAATCTAAGGGCTATGAAGGTGCTTCCGAGAGGCGGGTATCTTACAACATGTTCCTGCTCGCATTTCATGACGGATGATCTGTTCCGCAGAATGCTCATTTCGGCTGCCAGGGATGCATGCGTCTCGTTAAGACTTGTTGAGGCAAGGGGACAGGCTCCTGATCACCCGGTACTGATGAGCGTGCCTGAGACTCAGTATCTTAAGTGTTATATCTTTCAGGTGGTCTGATCTTCTGAGGCTGTTATCAGTTTGTATAAGCAGAATCTTTCTGTCATGAGCTTGCCCGAATAGTCGCATACGGGTGTTTCTTCGACACGGTAGAGCTCATAATTGTCCCAAACGAAATCATCATCGTAGCAGATAATATAATCGTAGTAGCCTTCATCAATTAGCCGGCCCTGTTCTTCAAGTATCGCGGGGTAATCCTTTTCTATATTCAGGAAACAGAAGAAGCGGTTAGAGGGCGTAATGCCTGCTGCCGTGTAGAATCCTGCGTCCATGATGTCGAACGTCAATATCTTGGGATTGCCTATCTTCTTTATCTCTTCTGCGAATTTGAACTGCGGGATCTCGGAAGCAGGCTTGAGAATGAGGTAGTTGTTCTTTCCGAGAAGAAGAAGGATCAATATGGATATTATACAGACCGCTCCGGAGAGTATAGATATAAGTCTTTTGCTGTCTTTGAGTTTTTTCTCCATAAGATTTATAAGCCTTACAAAGATAAGGAGTGCAAACGGCAGATAGAACATAAAGATGAAAGCATAGTAGTAGATGAAAAAGATCCTGGGGAAAGTGAGCATGGCAGTCACGGTAAACGTAACAATGAAAAGGATCAGAACTCTCTTTTTGGATCTGCGTTCGAAGAAGATGGCGCCGGCAATAAACAGCAGGAGCATTATTCCGAGCTTGATGTATTCTTTACCGAGCTTATAGAGGATCGTGAACGGTATGGCGAAATGCTTGATCACGGGCATGGAGTAGATGCCGGCTTTGAAACCTCCGGAATTATAAAGGAACAAGTTGTTGTAGAAATAAGCGGTAAACAGATCGCCGACGGCGTTGTTGACTGCAAAATATAAGATCACCGGAACAGTTGCCAAAGCCGCTCCCGCAATGAACAGACCGATAAGCGAGAACAGCTTCTTGAACTTGCGGTGACAAATGGAGTAGATAATGATGAGCAGGCAGTAAGCCGCAATGAAAGCTATAAACGTGTATTTTGTCCAGAACAGGAGTCCGCAGATTATTCCGCATACAAAACCTTCCTTCAGTTCAGGAAGATTATCTTCCGTCTTTGTTGCTTTGAGAGCATAGAACAATACAACGGAAAGAAGCGGGAAACAAAGCTCTTCGGCGCTGTCTCCGTAGTTGAAGATCCGCATCGTATAGATGACTGATAAAAAAAGCGGGACAAGGCCGATGGAGATAGCGGAAGGCTTTACGAAAAGTTTTACGGATTTCCATGAATAAACGGCGAAAAGGCCGGATGCCATGCATTCAAGGATCCAAACGCCGGTAAAGCTCTTACCCGGTACAAGTGAGCAAAGAGCGTGTACAAGGTAGAGAACAGGGCCTTTCTGTTCGTATAGATCGCGGTACGGAACCTGCCCCTTTATTATCCCGCGGCCTACGGTAAGGAAGCAATTCGCATCGTCCCAGGGATTGAGCGGGAACAAAGGCGAACACGTGGATGCGACAGTGATTATCAGTATGGAAGATACGATAAGGAACAGGAATTCTTTCTTTGTCAGCTTATAAGATTCTTTCATGATGTAATTATATATCAGTTCAAATAAAAAAGGCCGCGAATCATATCGCAGCCTTTGAACTGACAGTGCTTATCAGGCTTCAGCCTTCCACAGTCCGTGGAGATTGCAGTATTCGTATGCTGCAATTATCTCTTCGCCGTCAGCAAGAGCGAAAACGGCAGCGGGCTTGTCACCCGGTTTGAGATTGCGTACGGTATAGCCTTTGTTTGTCTCAAGTACTATGAATACGATGTAGTGAGCTTCGAGTGACGGATGCTCGACTTCTCCGACTTTGACGGTAACCTTTGAACCGTCTTTCTCGATGACCGGAACGTGTTTTTCTCCGGCAGCATCTGTTGTGTTGGGTATGAGCTCTTCTGCATGGCCGTCCTGACATTCGGCCTCAACGAGTTTGACGACAATGTTTCCGCACTTGCCTTTGAAAAACTTCATAGTATTTTCCTCCTGTTGGGATTGATAATTCATTATACCATTTAGATGGAACAAAGACCTTTTCGCATGAATTGAAAATCATTAGGAGGCCAATATATGCAAACGAGATGTTTTCTTAATGGAAACAACACCAGAAGGCTCAAAAATCAATAAAAAGATAGGTTTTTTGTCTTAAAGCAAAAGGGAGGACTTTGTATAATCTCTATGGAGACAGGGAAAGCTCCAAATTTAAATCTGAAAAGGCGGTATGGGTATGGCTAACATTTTCGATTTCAAGGGAAGAGTGGCAGTTATCACGGGATGCTCCACGGGACTCGGTGTTCAGATGGCAAAAGCTCTGGCAGGACAGGGATGCGATATCGTAGCTATCGCACGTCGCCAGAATCTTATCGACGAGGTTGCAGCTGACCTCGAGAAGACATACGGAGTTAAGGCTCTCGCAGTTAAGTGCGACATTACTGATACTGCTGCTGTTGAAGCCGCAGTTGACGAGATCCTCGCTAAGATGGGCAGGATCGACATTCTCGTAAACAATGCAGGTACAGGCGCTGTTGCTCCTGCTGAGGATATTACTGACGAGCAGTTCGATAACGAGATCAACATCGATCTCTTCGGTACTTTCAGACTTGCACGCGCCGTTGCTAAGAAATACATGATCCCCGCCAAGTTCGGACGCATCATCAACATTTCTTCCATGTACGGTCTCGTAGGCAACAAGGTTGCTCCTTGCTCTCCTTACCACGCTGCAAAAGGCGGTGTAGTTAACCTCACAAGAGCATTAGCTTCCGAGTGGGGTAAGTACGGCATTACCGTAAACTCTATCTGCCCGGGTTATTTCTACAGCCCTCTTACAAAGGAGACATTGGATTC
>CAMZBB010000070.1 GCA_947304405.1 uncultured Clostridia bacterium | reverse complement strand
TAATCCGGCATGCGTTGACTTACGAAAAAAGCCTATTTGCTGTTTTCGTAAGTGCGTTTTGGAATATATAGCGGCTAAACAGGAAAAATGCACTTACGAAAAAGATGTTTTTTATTATTTCGTAAGTGCAGTTCTTTAGAAATTGAGCAAATCTCATGAAAACGCACTTACGAAAATGAGTTTTTCCCGGATTTAGTGAGTCAATAGCCTTTTCCGGACTTTTATGGAAGGCTCACAACGAAGCAGCGGCGTCACTTTTGCAATACCAGCTGCTTTCATTTTGGTTACGGTTCAAAAACGGCATTTTTGAAGCATGACCTTCATGTTATACTTTCATCAGCTTAATTTCTGAGGGGGCTTTATGAGCTTTTTGGAAACACTCACTTCCGTTAATGACAAGATAAATACTTTTGTATGGTCTCAGACAGGCGTCTGGCTTCTTATTGCCACGGGCATACTGATGACGTGCCTTACAAAAGTTTTCCAGGTGACGCATATCGGTCACTGGATGAAAAAAACGATAGGAAGCCTTTTCGATAAGAGCGTTATCGGTCACACGAAAGACCGTGCGACGATATCACAGTTCCAGGCCCTTTGTACCGCACTTGCCGCAACGGTCGGCGTAGGCAACATCGCAGGCGTTTCCGCGGCTATCATCACAGGCGGTCCGGGTGCTGTTTTTTGGATGTGGTTTGCAGCTTTCTTCGGAATGATGACCAACTATTCGGAAAACATTCTCGGTATATATTTCAGAAGAAAGAACCATGACGGCGAGTGGTCCGGCGGTGCAATGTACTACCTTCAGGACGGCCTCGGAGGATACAAGGGAATGAAGGTCATCGGCAGGATACTTGCCGTCATCTTCTCGATATGCGCGGCTCTCGCGGCATTCGGTATCGGCAACATGGGACAGGTCAATAAGATCGTTCTCAATTTCACGTCAGCATTCGATATTGAGGCATTGTCTTCCGTAGTCCTTTATACTTCCGGAGACAGCAAAGTAACTCTTTACATGCTGATCGTCGGAATAGTGCTCATGGTGCTGGTCGGCATTGTTATCCTTGGAGGACTTCAGAGGATCGCTAATGTAGCAGAGAAGATCGTGCCCTTTATGGTAGTGTGCTTCATCCTGGGTTCGGTAACGATAATAATCGTGAATATCGGGCATGTGATCCCCGCTTTCGGAGCAATATTCTCAAGGGCTTTCACGAGCCAGGCGGCATGGGGCGGCGCCACCGGCGTGGCATTCAAGACGATCATTACTCAGGGATGCAAACGAGGTGTTTTCTCAAATGAGGCGGGCCTCGGTTCTTCGGTCATGGTCCACAGCAATTCCAACGTCAAGGAACCCGTCAAACAGGGACTCTGGGGCATCTTCGAGGTTTTCGCCGATACCATTATCGTATGTTCGATGACCGCTCTCGTAATCCTTACTTCCGGCGTCGTCAATCTTGAGACCGGAGCACTGGAGACGACCAGTGATGCGACACTTGTTGCAGATGCTTTCGATACTATCTTCAAAGTCGGAAACTTCTCGTTCGGACGTTACTTCGTAGCACTCGCGATCCTTTGCTTCGCCTTTACCACGATCCTCGGATGGTCGCACTACGGCAGTAAAGCCGTTGAATACTTGAGCGGAAAGAATGCTCCCGTTGTTACAAAGATCTACAAGGTCATCTTTGTTCTGGTGATCATCTGCGGGGCCATCCTGACTTCTTCGATCGCATGGGATATCTCGGATACGTTCAACGGTCTCATGATGATCCCCAACCTTATCGGTGTTCTCGCTATGAGCCCGCTGGTCATGAAGCTGACAGCGAACTATGTCGACCGCAAGATCAAGGGCAGGAAAGACGTTAAGCCGATGCTTTCTTATGATCCTGTGATCCAGGCGGAAAACGAAAAGGTTCTGGCGGAATCTCCGGATAATGACTGACGTTCTCTTCATTATCGAAAAGCCTTAAAAATAGCCACTTTCAGCCGCTTTAAACTGTCAATTACACTTGACGATTGAGCGGCTGACTTATATACTACAATTGGTTTTTTATGGCCATTGCCGGCTTGCTTTCAAACAGGATGATCCGGCAAATTCAATATCGGATGGGGGATGTTTTTATGAGGCAGTGTGAGAGGGGACACTTTTACGATGATACCCGTTTTGCCAGCTGCAATTACTGCAAGGACGGAACGGGACTCGGTTATCAGGCGGTAGCCGCTTTCCAGAACAATCCGATCCCCCAGTTCCAGAATGCTCCTTCCCAGCCGTTGCAAGCAGCACCGGCTCCTGCGCATCCGGGCTTCAAATTCTGTACCAATTGCGGAACAAAGGCGGATGCTTCTTGCAGATTTTGCACCGGATGCGGCAGACCGTTCCCGCAGATGACGCAGCAACCTGCATCTGACATAGGAAAGACGGTTGCGGCAGTGCCCGCATCTCCTACGTCTGATATAGGAAAGACCGTGGCTGTAAGGCCAATGTCGGTAACTCCGACATCCGATATCGGCAAGACAGTCGCAGTACAGCCGATGTCCGTATCACCGACGTCGGATATCGGAAAGACAGTCGCAGTACAGCCGATGACGGCATCCCCGACGTCAGATATCGGAAAGACCGTTGCGGTACAGCCAATGACTGTGTCCCCGACTTCTGATATCGGCAAGACCGTGGCAGTACATCCGGTCACGGTGGCTCCGGAATTCGAGACAGCCAAGACTGAAGCCGTACAGCCTGCGCCGCAGGCGGTTCCCCAGACTACCGAGATCGGCAGAAATCCGACGGTTAGACCTGAGGCTGTTCAGCCTGAGCAAAAAACTGAAGAAAAACCTGAACCCAAGCCTCTTGGAACGCAGCCCGTGGCTTTTCTGGTATGCATTACCGGTGACGGCTATGGTGACTATTACAAAGTCAAGGCAGGAAAGAACATTATTGCCGGCGGAGCCGATGCGGATATCAGACTGGACAAGGACAGCACGGTGTCGGCTGATTGCCATTTTGCGGTCACTTATGATCCTGACGGCAACAAGTTCACGTTATCGGCCGGAAACGGTATCACTTACATCAACGGAAATCAGGCTGGTGAAGCTTCGGATCTTAATGCTTATGACAGGATCAAGGCCGGAGACAGCGAGCTTTTGTTCGTTCCCGTTTGCTCGGACAGTTTCAGATGGGATGATAAAGCTTGATGAGCATTGAGATTGCAAATATCCAGGGCATAGGCAACAGGAGCGAACAGCAGGACGCTTTCGGAGCAAGCCGCCTTGATGATTACAAGACGAACGGTATCCTCCTTACTGTATGTGACGGCATGGGAGGTATGGCTTCCGGAGGAGTGATTGCTCGAGACGTTCTGTCGAAGATCCTGGAAGTGTTCCCGTGGAAAGACGACTTTGACGTTCCGGGTTATCTGACTTCGATCAGCAACAAGGTTTACGATAACTTTTTCGGGCAGGGAGGTTCGACTGTAGTCATGATCCTCCTCAAGGAAAACAAGCTTAAGTTCTGGAGTATCGGAGACAGCGATATCCTCCTTTTGAGGGATGGAAAGCTTGTCCCGATCAACATCCGCCATGAGTATTCGAACGATCTGATAGTAAAAGCCCTTGAATTGGGATTCTCTGTCAGTGAAGCGTTCTCGGACCCTCAGGCGGCTGCCCTTTCCGAGTATGTCGGCAAGAGAAATCCTGCCTGCGAGACTAACAGGCTTCCCATTGAGCTTGCTGCCGGCGACACGGTCCTTTTATGTTCTGACGGCGTCAGTGATACTCTTAGCTTTGAGCAGATAGCGGAAGATCTTGCGCTTCCCGTTGATCAGGCGGCTTCCAAGATAGAAGCGGACATTATTTCGGCAAATTTCGAGAATCAAGATAATTATACGGGTATAATAGTAAGATACACCGGTGGCCGTTAACGCGGCAGAAAGGATAGGTTTATGAAGGGGAAATTTCCAGTACTGAAGCTGATCGGCATAATCGTTGCGGTCGCAGGCATTGCACTTACGATCGTCGGCGCGATCTTTGGCAGACAGGATTACAAGATCAATCCTTCAGATGCAAGGAATTCGGTTGTTTGGATCCGTGAATCCCTGGTCGTTCCCGAGCCGCTCGCATCAGAATTCAAGATCTCCAGCAATCCGGAACGCATGTGGTCCGGAACAGGCTGGGCTATCGGTGCACCGGGACAGGAAGTCAGATACATAATCACAAACGGACATGTCGTCGAACAGGCATATGCATGGCCGAAGGGTGAGGACGATCCTTTTGACGTTGAAGCGTCTAAAGGCTTTACGCTCGATGAATATCTGACGAAAAAGTACGGCACGACAGTCAAAGAACTCAGGATGAAGCACGAGATCAGAGTGTATTTCTCAAAGGATGACTATGTCGTACCTGAGGTAGTATTTTATTCCGGCCCTTCAGAGAAGGATATTGCTATCCTTAAGCTTGACGAGCCTACCGACAAGAGAAAGCCGCTCCTCATCAAGAATTCCGATGCTGTTAATGTCGGTGAGGAAGTTATCGCACTCGGTTTCCCCGGAGTCTCCGACAAAGTCCAGGATCAGGATACCATTAGCCACGATGTGGATGACGTTACGGTAACCAAGGGCATCATCAGCAAGAAGATGAAGCCTCAGGGACGTGATTATGATGCATTCCAGATGGACGTTGCCATCAACAGCGGCAACTCAGGCGGACCGCTGGTTGACAAGGATGGTTATGTCGTCGGCATCAACACTCTCGGAAATGCAGCAGATAAGAACATGAACTATGCGATAGTCTCGAAAGAGGTCATGGACATCCTCCAAGAGGAAGGTATCTCTTTCCAGGGCGTTACAAAGCAGACAAGCCCGCTCATCGCACTCCTGTTTGCAGGCATCGCCTTGATCATCGGCGGTGTAGTTATGATCATCATTCCTACCGGAAAGAAGGCTCCGGCAGCAGGCGTTCCCGTTCAGCAGGGCGCAGGCGTTCCTGCCCAGCCGGGTGTAAATCCGTATGCGGCAAGACAAGGCGTTCAGCCGGCGGCACAAGGATATCCGCAGCAGAACTATCAGGGACAGAGTATCCCTGTTCAGCGTGCAGTTCCTTCTAATCAGGGTGTGGCAACGGCAGCTGCCACAACAGCCGCAGCAGCCGCAACAGGTGCCGTTGCTGGTCAGGCCGCTGCAGGACAGACTGCTGCTGCAGCAGCACAGGCACAGCGTCCGGTTCTTAAGGGAATTAAGGGCCAGTTCGCAGGCAAGGCATTTGATCTTTCAAGGGGCGCTGTGGTTCTCGGAAGAGATCCCGCAACCTGTAACCTGGTATTCAACAAGGATACTCCGGGTATTAGCGGCAAACACTGCCAGCTGAATTACGATGCTGCCAGCGGAAGCTTTATCCTTACCGATCTCGGTTCTTCATACGGAACTTACACTGCCAGCGGAAAGAAGCTCGCCGCAAATGTTCCGGAGAAGCTCGCGGCAGGAGATATATTCTATCTTGCCGATGAGAACGTTAAGTTCCAGATCACAAAGGCTTGATAGCTGACGGCAATGAGTGAGTATCTTCTTCGAATGGGAAAGATCGACGATGCTGCATCGCATGGCGGTGTGGCGTCTGTCGCTTATAACGACACTTATGTTTTCGACTGTGCAGGCAATCTTAAAGAGATGTCTGCAGGGGTCCTTTCCGCATACAAACTGAAAAAGGGCGAAGGGGAACTCTGGGTCTCTGGAGAACTTGATGTCACCCCGATGGAGATAGAACTCGAATTCAGGAAAACCGGAATTGCCCGCAAGTGGCTTGAGAATCTTATCGTCCGGCATGTGAACCGGAGACGTTCCCTGGACGAATCACTAACCGTTTTTGTGAGGACGGCGGAAGAAGGAACAGGCGTTTTATGCGCGGATATACCGAATACATCTGCGCCGCCGGTGCTAAATGGAGGAATTAGGTATGAGCATTGATCCCCAACATGTTTGTTACGGGTGCTTTATGGAAAAGGAACCGGGTGCGGTCTGCCCGCACTGCGGATTCAGCGAGAGTTCTGAGAGAGCTTATCTTGCAGTCCCGCTCGGGACGATCCTTGACGGAAGATACCTTATAGGAAAAGTGCTCGGAATCGGCGGGTTTGGCATTACTTATCTCGGTTATGACCTGACTCTCGATTATAAAGTTGCGGTCAAGGAATACCTGCCCTCCGGTTTTGCTACAAGAGCGGAAGATCACTATAAACTGACTGTTACGAGTTCTTCCCAGCAGCAGGCTTATGATGAGGGTTTGGACAAATTCCTCAGCGAAGCAAGGACTCTTGCAAAGTTCCATAACACGCCCAATATCGTATCGGTACAGGATTTCTTCAAGGAGAACAACACGGCTTATTTCGTTATGGAATATGTCGATGGCGAGAGCCTTAAGGACTATCTGGACAAGACCGGCGGAAGGATCTCTTACGAGGCTGCTTCCAACATACTGCTTCCGATAATGAAAGCGCTGTCTGAGGTTCATGCTCACGGTGTGATCCACAGAGACATCAGCCCTGATAATATTTCGATCACATCAACGGGAGAATCCAAGCTTCTCGATTTCGGCGCTGCGCGTTCGGCTTATGCCGAGAACAAGAGCGTATCCGTCATTCTCAAGCACGGACTTGCTCCGATCGAGCAGTATTCCAATCACGGCAAACTCGGTCCCTGGACAGATGTCTATGCAATGGGTGCGACTTTCTACCGCAGCATTACCGGAATACTTCCTCCGGAATCAGTCGAGCGTATTCATGCCGACACGATCAAGACACCGTCTTCCATGGGGATCTCGATCCCTCAGAATGCGGAACTCGCACTTATGAAGGCACTTGCAGTAAATCCGGAGAACCGTTTTGAAAGTATCGATTTGTTTATCAATGCGCTTAAGGGCGTTACTCCGGTAACAGCATCTGTCCCAGTTGCACCCGTAGCTCCGGCGGCCCCCGTTGCACCGGTAGCGCCGGTTCAGCCCGTGCAGCCGGTTCAGCCCGTGCAGCCGCAGACGATACCCGTCGCCGCACAGCAGGCTCCCGTATATTCCGCTCCGCAGAGCGTTCCCCCTGTATCAGGTTATCAGGCACCCCAGCCTGCTAATGCTTTCGGACAGGGATACTCGGCCACCCAGAATGCTGTCCCCGCTGCTGCTCCCGCGAAAAAAGGCCTCAGCAAAGGTGCTCTGGCAGGGATAATAATCGGAGGCGTTGCCCTGGTCCTTACCATCGTCGGAACCATTGTTGCGATCTCCATAGTGAATAAACCCAGTACAAAGCCTAAACACACCACCACCGAGGAAACGGATGACGGCGGACATTTCGGAAGCAAAGAGACAACGGAATATACCGATTACTCGGAATCAAGTTCTGAAACTACTGAGGTCCCGGAGACATCAAGCCGCCTGACCGAGAGTTCCGGCAGCGGCAGTACCGACGGCGGTACTGTTACCAATCTGACCAGCCTCAGTGCCACCATGTGGATACCTAACGGATACAAGAAAGACAGCAAAGGATTTTATAAGAATTCAAACGGCGGATTCGGAGTATTCTTCTCAGAGATGGTAAAGGATACGCCGGTCTACGATATCAATGATGTTGAGAACAACAAGGCGTTCTTCACCGAGTATTATCTCGGAAAGGACGTAACCGAGACCTATTCGGGCAAGTTCACCATGCCCAGCGGTGTAGGTGCGTATGAGATAGACGGAGAGTTGAGCGGCACCAAGTTCATTCTCGTCTGCGTTCCCTGCTTCAATCCTGACAGCAAGCCGGGATGCTATTTCCTCAATTCCTGGTACAAGAATGAAAAAGAACGCTCGAATGTCATCAAGGCCTTGACGAGCTTCGTTTCGACGGGCGACGTTTCTACAAAGCTCGATGCTTTCACGCAGGATTTCGATTCCAATACATCTGACAGCAACACATCCGATGTCAGGATGAAATTCCTCTTTGACCCGGAATTCGGCTCGTCGGCAGTCATGGATAACAACAATTTCTGGATCATCCACAACAAGAACTATACTGCCAAGACGATGGTCATGTTCGTGAAGATATTCTCGAATGAGACGCAGTCGCAGGTCAGGGAAGAGAGCAAGGCAAACTTTGTCGAGGAGTTCAAAAAGAACAGCGCCACGCTGAAGAACACGGATACTTCGAGCGTTACGTACGGCAATGTAGAGTGGACGGTCGACACACACGATTTCGGAAACTTCACGGCTTATACCATAACAGCCACATATTCCAACGGAATGGTTGTCTGCATCCATGCCAAGTGCCTTAACAGTTCCAAGTCCACCTTGAACGGCCACATCAAGGACCTCGAGAGATCCATCAGGCTGTACTAAAGAGACCTTAGTTCAGAGATAATTCTGACAGCAATATTTGAATAGTAACAGTCCGGAAATCTGATTGGTTTCCGGACTGTTTGTTATTCTTGAAATGCCGTTAAACAAAGGCTTTAACACTGAATCACACCGCATCATGAATGACATGTCAAAAAATCGCAACAATTGTATAATTTTTCCATTTTGTCGAAATACTGCAGCAGATTACCGCATTTTAGAACATACAAAGTTTGACCGTTAGCCTTTAAGATATTAAAAGTTATTTTTATTTTTCGGAGGTAATTATGCTGTTTATCGGTATTGATCTCGGCACTTCCTCGGTCAAGCTGCTCCTGATGAAGAGCGGCGGAGAGATCCTTCGTACTGTTACGGAAGAGTATCCCGTCTATTTTCCGCAGAGCGGATGGTCTGAACAGGACCCTGAGGAATGGTTCAACGGAACCATAAAGGGAATCACAAAGCTCCTCGACGGTTTTGACGGCAAGGAAGTCGGAGGCATCTCCTTCGGCGGACAGATGCACGGACTTACACCCCTCGACAAGGATGGCAATGTCATCAGACGCGCTATCCTCTGGAACGACGGAAGGTCTGAGTCAGAGTCACAGTATCTGAATAACGTCATCGGGAAGAAGAATCTTTCCGCATATACCGGCAACATCTCCTTCGCAGGCTTCACGGCTCCGAAGGTTCTCTGGATGAAAAAGAACGAGCCTGAGAACTTTGCCAAGATCGACAAGATCCTTCTTCCCAAGGACTATCTGGCATACCGTTTGAGCGGCGTATTTGCAACCGACGTTTCGGATGCTTCCGGCACGCTCTATTTTGATTGCGCTAACAGGAAGTGGTCTTCTGAGATGCTCGAGATCCTCGGCATTACTGAAGCACAGCTCCCCAAGGTATTCGAGAGCTATGAGGCTATCGGAAAGATCCTTCCCGATATCGCAGCTCAGCTCGGGATCAACCCTGACTGCCTTATCGTTGCTGGTGCAGGCGACAACGCAGCAGCAGCAGTCGGTACAGGTACAGTCGGCAACGGCGGATGCAACATTTCTCTCGGAACCAGCGGAACGATCTTCATCGCTTCCAGCAATTTCAAGAACGATGACGATAACTCTCTCCACGCTTTCTGCCACGCAGACGGCGGTTACCACCTCATGGGCTGCATGCTCAGTGCTGCAAGCTGCAACAAGTGGTGGATGGAAGACATCGTCGGAACAAAGGATTTCGCTGCGGAGCAGACAGGGATCACGACTCTCGGCGAGAACAACATCTTCTTCCTGCCTTATCTCATGGGCGAGAGATCTCCTCTCAACAACCCTGACTGCCGCGCTATGTTCGTCGGCATGTCAATGGATACAAAGCGTCAGGATATGACACAGGCAGTCCTCGAGGGCGTTGCTTTCGCACTCAGGGATTCTTTCGAGTGTGCCAAGAAGATGGGCCTCGACATCAAGAGTTCCAACATCTGCGGCGGCGGTGCTAAGTCACCTCTGTGGCGCAAGATCGTTGCAAACGTATTGGGCATCGAGCTCACAAGAACACAGAACGACGAAGGTCCGGCACTTGGCGGTGCTATCCTCGCAGCTGTTGCATGCGGCGAATACAAGAACGTTGAAGAGGCATGCAAAGCCATCGTTACCACTCATGTGGCTGAGACACCGGATCCCGAGCTCACAGCCAAGTATGAGGCTAAGTATCAGAAATTCAGTAAACTTTATCCTATGTGCAAGGAGGCAGGATTATGGTAATTTTCGAATCACATTCCGAGCGTTTCCGCAAGTACGGCCGCGTTATCAACAACATTGATTTCGCACCCGTGATCGCTGAACTCGAGAAGATCGCTATTCCTGACGGATGTGTTGAGTACAAGCCTTCCGTAAAGGAACTTGAGGAAGCTTCCGCTAAGGTCGACGTAAGCAGGCTTTTCGGCGGCGAGCTCGCTCTTGAGACAGGTTACTGCGCAGGTCAGAACCAGCTTCTCAATGCTGTTGAGTATCACAGATCTTCAGAGATCAACATCTGCGCAACAGACTGCATCCTGCTCCTCGGTTCTCTCCAGGACGTAACGGATGATTTCCACTATGACACATCCAAGATCGAGGCATTCCACATCCGCAAGGGAACAGCAGTTGAGCTCTACGCTACAACGCTTCACTATGCACCTTGCGGCATCGAGGGATCGAAGTTCATGGTAGGCGTCGTCCTTCCCGCAGGAACAAACTATGATCTCGAGGAAGATCACATCGACTGCCTCGCAGATTCCGACAGCGAAGACAAGCTCCTTACCGCAAAGAACAAGTGGCTTATCGCTCATCCCGATGCACCCGGTGAAGCAGGACATTTCCCGGGCCTGATCGGAGCTAACATTGAAGTAGACATTAAAA
>CAMZBB010000069.1 GCA_947304405.1 uncultured Clostridia bacterium | reverse complement strand
AACATGGCATCCGCCAACATCGCGATCATGTACGGAATGAAGGGCATCAACACATGTGTCGTAACTGCATGTGCAACGGGTGCACATTCCATCGGCGATGCTTTCAAAGCCATCAAGTATGGTGATGCCGACATCATGGTCACGGGCGGCTGCGAGGCTTCCGTCTGCAAGACGGGAGTTCAGGGTTTTGCTGCTCTCACGGCTCTTTCGACGAACGATGATCCCGAGACGGCTTCAAGACCTTTCGACAAGAACAGGGACGGCTTCGTCATCGGTGAAGGTTCAGGCGTTCTCGTGTTAGAGAACCTGGATCACGCCATGGCCAGAGGCGCAAACATCCTTGCTGAGATCGTTGGCTACGGCGCAACATGCGATGCATACCACATCACGTCACCCGCAGAGGACGGTTCTGGCGCAGGCGAAGCAATGATCATCGCGATGAAGGAAGCAGGAATCAAGCCTTCCGACATCGATTACATCAATGCACACGGAACATCGACTCACCACAACGATCTTTTCGAGACGCGCGCAATGAAGTATGCGTTCAAGGAAGACATAAAGAACATCGCGATCAACTCCACCAAATCCATGATCGGCCACGTGCTGGGCGGTGCAGGCGGTGTTGAGCTCATCACATGCGTAAAGGCCATTCAGGACGGATACGTACACGTTACCGCAGGCTCCAAGGAGACCGAGGGCGAGATGGATCTCGACTATACGTTCAATGAGCCCAAGAACCGCAACATCACATATGCTATGACGAACAATCTGGGATTCGGCGGACACAATGCTTCCCTGATCGTCAGGAAATTTGCGTAAAGTAAGGGAGGAGAAGTCTAATGGCAGAAAAGAATTCACGCACGGGTCTTTCGCTCGATGAGATGACTGCCCTTATCAAGGCGGTCTCAGAATCCAACATCGACAGCTTCGACTACAAGGAAGGCGAGTTCTCGATCACCCTTCACACCGGCAGGAGCGGAATACTGACTTCAGCCGCAAATGCTGCAAGCGCAGGCGCTTTCTCAGGTGTCTCGATGGCTGATCTCAACAAGGCTATGTCCCTTGCTGCAGACGCTTCGAGCGGCGATTCCGAAGACGATGAAGATGATGATGCTTTCCTCATCAAGTCACCCCTCGTAGGCACTTTCTATGCAGCACCCGCCGCAGATGCAAAACCGTTCGTCAAGATCGGCGACCGTGTAAAGAAAGGACAGGTCCTGGCGATCGTTGAGGCAATGAAGATGATGAACGAGATCGAATCCGACTGCGACGGTACGATCTCAGAGATACTTGTAACCAACGGCTCTCCGGTCGAATACGGACAGCCGCTTTTCAGAATCAGTTAATAAAAAGGAGAATCAGGTCATGGCTAATTCACTCGACACAACAGGCATCATGAATATCATTCCGCACAGGCACCCTTTCCTTCTCATCGACAGGGTTGAGGATTACGTGCCCGGCGAATATGCCATCGCATACAAGAACTTCACATATGACGAGTATTTTTTCAGGGGACATTTCCCTGAATACCCCATCGTTCCGGGCGTTATCACCGTCGAGGCTCTTGCACAGACAGGCGCCGTCAGCATCCTTTCCAAGGATGAGTTCAAGGGCAGGATCGCTCTTTTCGCAGGCGTCGACAAGTGCAAGTTCAAGGGTTCCGTCGTTCCCGGAGACCAGGTAAGGCTTGAGACAAGGATCACCGCAATGAAGAATACTTTCGGCATCGGCGAGGCGGTTGCAACAGTCAACGGCAACGTTGTCGTAAAGGCAACCCTCAAGTTCGCGATCCTTCCCAAGGCTGATTAAGGCAATCTTATGATCAAGAAAGTTCTGATAGCAAACAGAGGAGAGATAGCGGTACGCATAATCAGAGCGTGCCGTGAGATGGGCATCGAGACGGTCGCGGTGTGTTCCGAGGCTGACAGAAATGCTCTTCACGCCATGCTCGCGGACCAGACGATATGCATCGGTCCGGCACCTTCGTCCGAGAGCTATCTGAATATAAACCGCATAATTAGCGCAACGATGACATCCGGTGCGGATGCCATTCATCCGGGCTTCGGATTCCTTTCCGAGGATGCAAGATTCGCAAGGATATGCGAGCGCTGCAACATCACGTTTATCGGTCCTTCTTCAGACATGATCGCCGCTTCGGGCAACAAGGCCCGGGCCAAGAAGACCATGATCGATGCAGGCGTTCCCACCATTCCCGGAAGCGCGGAAGCGGCAAGGACCGTCGAGGACGGCTTAAGGCTCGCTGACATCGCAACCTATCCCGTCATGATCAAGGCGGCTCTGGGCGGCGGCGGAAAAGGCATGAGAGTCGCTCGTTCCAAAGACGTTTTCACGCAGGCATTCCAAACCGCGCAGCAGGAGGCGAAAAACGCTTTCGGCGACGGTTCGATGTACATAGAGCACTATGTCGAGCACCCGAAGCACATTGAGGTGCAGATACTTGCAGATAAGTACGGAAACGTCGTTTCTCTTGGAGAGCGTGACTGCTCGATCCAGAGAAATCACCAGAAGCTCATCGAGGAGACTCCCTGCGAGACTTTGTCCGAAGAGAAGAGAAAGGCCATCTGCGAGGCCGCTGTAAAAGCCGCAAAGGCAGTAAATTACGAGAATGCGGGAACAGTCGAGTTCCTTCTGGAACCCTCCGGGAATTTCTATTTCATGGAGATGAACACGAGGATCCAGGTAGAGCACCCGATCACGGAATGGGTAACGGGGATCGATCTCATCAAGGAACAGATAAAGATCGCTTCAGGCGAGAAGCTGGGCTTTACGCAGGAAGACGTTGAGATAAAGGGTCACTCGATAGAGGTCCGTATCAATGCCGAAGATGCAGAGCACAAGTTCAGACCGTGTCCCGGAAAGATAGAGCTTGCTTACCTTCCCGGCGGACAGGGAGTAAGGATCGATTCGGCTGTCTACAGCGGACTTGAGATACCGGCTTACTACGATTCGATGCTTGCCAAGCTTTCGGTATGGGCACCGACAAGGGAAGAAGCCATCAAGAAGGCGCAGTCGGCATTGGGAGAAGTGATCATTACCGGCATCAAGACCAACATCGATTATCAGTACGGCATCATCACGAGCCCCGAATTCATTTCGGGCAAAACGGACATCGATTTTATCGATAAGTTCTCGAGGAAATAAGATCCGGGTATTAAGGTATGGAACTACGTTATTTATTCAAGAAGACCCAGTCTGTAGCAGGCTCTGACAGTCCGAAGAATGAGGATCAGGGCCCCCAGACACCGCAGGGATTATTTCATAAATGCACAAAATGCGGAGACACTATCTTCTCCGAAGAGTTAAAGAGAAATCTTTTCGTATGCCCGCAGTGCGGCAATTATTTCCGCATGTACGCGAGCACAAGAATAGACAATATCCTTGACGACGGCTCATTCGAGGAATGGGACTCAGACCTTGCAGAATCCAACCCCCTTGGGACTCCCGGGTATGAGGACAAGCTCGCAAAGCTTCGCGACAAGACATCCCTGGATGAGGCCGTTGTCACGGGTAAAGGCCTGGTCAACGGACATCCCGCATGTTTAGGCGTCATGGACTGCCGTTTCATGATGGCTTCGATGGGAAGCGTCGTCGGTGAGAAGATAACGAGAATGTTCGAAAAAGCCACGGAAGAGAAGCTCCCTGTCATCATTTTCACTGCATCGGGCGGTGCGAGGATGCAGGAAGGAATAGTCTCCCTGATGCAGATGGCAAAGACGTCAGCAGCGATCAAGAGGCATTCCGATGCCGGACTGCTTTACGTCACGATCCTGACCGATCCCACGACAGGCGGCGTTACAGCCAGCTTCGCGATGTTAGGTGACATTATCCTAGCAGAACCCGGGGCGCTCATTGGTTTTGCCGGTCCGAGAGTCATAGAGCAGACCATAGGCCAGAAGCTCCCCGAGGGTTTCCAGCGTGCGGAGTTCCTGCGTGATCACGGCTTCGTCGATGATATCGTCGCAAGAGCCGACATGAAGGATTATCTGACCGACATACTTGATCTCCACAAAGCAGACCGCAGCTATAAGCCCGAAAAGAGCGCTAAGATCAAGCTTCCGAAGGGTGACAAAAAGCTCACTCCGTGGGACAAGGTCATGATCTCCAGAGGCAAGGACAGGCCCGTTGCGGAAGATTACATAAAAGAGCTTTTCCCGGATTTCCTTGAATTCCATGGTGACAGGTTCGTCAAGGACGACAAGGCCGTAATGGGCGGAATCGCTACATTTGCAGGCAAGACGGTTACGGTCATCGCAGAGTCCAAGGGCCACGATACCAAAGAAAACATCGAGCGCAATTTCGGCATGCCGTCACCCGACGGATACCGCAAGGCGTTGAGGCTGATGAAACAGGCTGAGAAATTCGGAAGACCGGTTATATGCTTCGTTGACACGCCGGGCGCATACTGCGGACTTGAAGCAGAAGAACGCGGACAGGGCGAGGCCATTGCGAGAAACCTCTATGAAATGTCATCGCTGAAGGTTCCCGTCTTATCGATAATAATCAGCGAGGCAGGTTCCGGCGGTGCATTGGCAGTTGCCGTATCAGATGAGGTCTGGATGCTCGAGAATGCGATCTACGCGATCCTTTCGCCTGAAGGCTACGCGAGCATCCTCTGGAAAGATTCCAAGAGAGCGTCTGAAGCTGCGGCAGAGATGAAGCTCACTGCACAGGACATGAAGGATAACAATATCATCGACAAGATCATTGCAGAGCCGGAGAACCTTTGCGAAAATAATATGGAAGCCGTCGTTGCCCAGTTAAGAGAGGGCATTTCCGGATTCATCGGAAACAGCGAGGGCTTTGACGGAGAACAGCTCGCGAAGAAGCGTTACGAACGATATCGAAGGTACTGATGGATATAGATCTCATTCTCGCCAAAATGCCGCTTGAAGATAAGGCACGACTGATCTGCGGAAGGTCGCCTTTTTCGGTCGGAGGCATGGAGGTATGCGGAATGGATATCCCCGTCCTCTATATGCAGGACGGCGGAACGGGCATCAACTACGAACAGCTCTTTCAGGACAGGCAAAACGGTGAGGCAGACGGCTTTTCGGCAGAAGAAGCGTTCCGCGTCATCAGGCTGTTCTTTCATGCTGAAGAACTCACGGATCACGAGAAGTTATTGAGGGAGAAGATCTCCCAAAGATTAGATGAGATCAAGGGCAGCATAAAGTCTGACCCCGGCTGCTATCCGCCGGGCATCCTTCTCGGCGCAACGTGGAACCCGGAGATCGTTTGCAAGACCGGTAATGCACTGGGCATGGAGGCCATGGCCTACAATGTCGGAGTTCTTCTTGGAACCCCCAACTGCAATCTTTTGAGAGACCCGAGGAACGGAAGGTTTTTCGAAGGTTATTCAGAGGACCCTTGCCTTGCGAAAACACTTTCGCCTCAGATGTGCAAGGGCGTTGAGGAGACCGGAGTCGCTTCAAATGCCAAGCATTTCGCGTGCAACAACTTAGAGATAAACCGCGTCGGCCTCGACGAGAAGATACCCGAAAGAGCCCTGGAAGAACTGTATCTTCCGGCTTTCAAAGAATGTGCGGAAATAACGTCCACGTTCATGTCCGCATACGTTTCGATCAACGGAACAAAATGCACCGAGAACAAATGGCTTCTGACCGATGTCCTGCGCGATTCCTGGGGCTTTGACGGCATGGTCGTCACCGACTGGGGAGCCTGTACCGGAAAGGCCGGAGATTCGCTTGCCGCAGGCAACGATCTTTTCATGCCGGGTCCGTGGGACAGCAAAGACATTGTCCTTGCCGTCAAGGACGGGCGCGTATCTGAAGGACGCCTGGATGAAGCGTGCAAAAGGATCCTGAAGCTGATAGATAAACATGCCGGCGTTAAGATCCCCGAAGATCTTACCGACGAAGAATATGTAAACAAAGGCCGGGAAGCAGCCTATGAAGGCGCCGTCGAAGGCATTGTCATGCTGATCAACAAGGACAATGCTTTACCGCTGAAAGAAGGATCTTCCGTAGTTTTCTTCGGCAGCGGGCATGGCAGGTTCAGGGATTCCGGTACAGGAAGCGCGCAGGTCATCACAGGCAGGACGACATTGCTTCCCGAAGAACTGGGAAAGATCCCGGGTTTTACGGACATTTCTTTTGACGACTATGAGGCTTTCAGGAATGGCGCGACGGCTATCGTGACCGAGACGCAGGATTCGAGCGAAGGATCCGACAGGCAAGATCTCGAATTGTCTGAAGAAACAAGGACGATCTTGGACAATCTCTTGGCGGACCGCGGAAAAGGAAAGATCTGCCTGATACTTAACACTCCGGGACCGGTCGTTTTGGGGAAATACAAAGATGCGGCAGACGGCCTTTTCGCAGTGTTCTATCCGGGCATGGAAGGCGGCCGGGCCATGGCAGACATCCTTACCGGAAAAGCCTGTCCTTCAGGGCATCTGCCCGTTACGTTCCCCGAAAGGGAAGAAGACATCCCGTCTTATCTTTGCTACCCCGACAGCTTCAGCTGCGTATACGGAGAAGGCATCTACACGGGTTACAGGGGTTATCAGAAGCGGATGATAAAGCCCATGTTCCCGTTCGGATACGGACTTTCATACACAAGTTTCAAGATCGAAGGCATGACCTCGGAAGTAAGTAACGGCAAGGTCTGTAACACTGTTACCGTCAAGAATACAGGTTCTCTTTCAGGCAAGGTCACACTCCAGATCTATTCCCGCAAGGTATGCGCTGACGTGCCGCACCCGGAGAATGAACTGCGGGCATTTGGCAAATATGCACTTGAAGCGGGCGAGACGAAGACCGTCAGCATTGTTTTCAACATTGACGAACTCAGGTATTACGATGCCGACCATAAGGCTTTCCTTCTCGAGGAAGGCGCTTACGAGATAAGGTGCGGCTTTGACTGCGAGGACCTGCCTGTATCATCCGTGATCAGGGTAGAAGACGGGTCTCCGGAGCTTAAGTGCGGGATCTCATGGCCTTGCGGAAAGATAGCGCAGCACCCGGAGCTCGAAGAAGCCCTCAAAAAGGACGTCGAAGCATCAGGAGATGACTACGGGCTCTACCTTTCGGACTGCATTTACATGCCTTTCAAACCGGTTTGTGACATATATCCCGGTTCTTCCCGATATGAGGTTTTTCTTGCGGCTTGCCGTGATTTCCGCCATAAATAAATATATATAATGCGAAAATCCGCGTTTTAGTGTATATTATATTTTGCAAAATTCTCGAAAGGATCCTTATTTCGATGAGTCAATATGATTTCCTCATCGTCGGCGCAGGCCTGTATGGCGCTTCTTTTGCGCGCCTTGCGACGGACGGAGGGTACAAATGTCTGGTTATTGACAGGCGTGATCAGGTCGCCGGCAATGTTTATACCGAAAACGTAGGCGGGATCAACGTTCACAAGTACGGAGCACACATTTTCCATACGAGTGACCGTGAGGTCTGGGACTTCGCGAACAGGTTCGCCGAATTCAACCGTTATACCAATACCGTAGTGGCCAATTTCAAGGGCGAGATCTATTCGATGCCCTTCAACATGTACACGTTCAACAAGATGTGGGGCGTTATCACGCCTGAAGAGGCCAGGAAGAAATTAGACGAGCAGATCGCATCCGTTAAGATCTCTGAACCGAAGAACCTCGAAGAGCAGGCTCTCTCGCTCATCGGTCCTGATATCTACAACAAGCTCATCAAGGGATACACCGAGAAGCAGTGGGGAAGACCCGCGACCGAGCTTCCTTCGTTCATCATCAAGAGACTTCCGGTCAGGCTTACTTACAACAACAACTACTTCAACGACAGTTTCCAGGGAATCCCCGTCGGAGGCTATACGAAGTGGATCGAGAACATGCTCGAAGGGATCGAAGTCAGGACCGGCGTTGATTTCCTGGAGAACAGGGAAGAGCTTTCCGCTCTCGCAGACAAGATCATCTACTCGGGCATGATCGATGAGTTCTACGGGTATGAACTCGGAACTCTTGAATACAGGAGCCTCAGATTTGAGACTGAGTATCTTCCTGATGTGGACGATTATCAGGGCAATGCCGTCGTCAACTATACCGACGCCGAGACGCCTTTTACGAGGATCATCGAGCACAAGCATTTCGAATTCGGAACCGGAAAAGGCACTGCGGTCACCCGCGAGTATCCGGCGGAGTGGAAGAAGGGCGACGAGCCTTACTATCCTCTCAACAATGACAGAAATAACGAACTCTACCGCAAATATCAGGAACTCGCATCGAAAGATGAGAAGGTCTGGTTTGGCGGAAGGCTCGGAAAATACAAGTACTACGACATGGACGACACGATCGCCGATGCCGCAGCCGACTACAAAAAGATAACGGGGTAAACAAATGAAAGCACTTAAGAAAATTACAACTGCGATCGTAAGCTGTGCATTTATTTTGTCTTCCGCTTCTGCAGTCCTTGCAGACGAGACCACGGCAGCATCACAGCCTTCCGAGACAGGAGCATCTTCTGAGACGCAGGAGACTATCGACATCTCGAAAATGAAGTTTGAGACCATGTATGGCAACCAGATACTGGATTTCCTCGGACATGAGTATGTTTTCGACGGACAGAAGATCCCGGTTACCGAGTCGAACTTCTACTTCCTCCAGACGTTCCTGCAGCTTTCACAGTACGCAGCATACGGTTATTTCCCGTCAACTTCCGAAGGCTATTTGGACCTTGCGGCAACATATGACAAAGACGGCAAGACATATTCCGAATACTTTGTAAAGCAGGCCGAGGATTACATCCAGAGCACATACATCCTTGTCTCACGTGCCAAGGCGGCCGGCCTCAAGCTCACCGATGAAGACAAGAAGACCATCGATGACGAGATCAAGGAGAGGACCGAACAGCAGGCCAAGCCCGCCGGAGTGGATCTGGATACGATCCTCAAGCTCTATTTCGGACCCGAGTGCGACGAGAAGGCTTACCGTCATATCCTTGAGAATGCGACTATTGCAGGAAGATATCAGGAGAAATTCCAGAAGGAGTACAAGATCCCCGAAGATCAGATGATGATCCCGAAGATCAGATATGCGCTCTTCTATGCTCCCGGCGCTTCCGCTACCGCTGATGAAAAGAAGAAGGCCGAGACCGCTGCCAATGACCTCCTCAAGCAGTGCAAGACTTTGGAAGATCTCAAGACGGCTGCCGAGAAGGGCAAGGAAAGCGGCACGATTTACAATGAGGGCGAGCTTTCCATCCGTAAAGGCGAGGTGGTCTCCTCTTTCGAAGACTGGGCATACGATGCTTCCCGCAAAGAGGGTGATATCGGTGTCATCTATTCACAGGAATACGGCTACTTTGTCGTAGGTTATGCCGGCAAGGTCAAACTTGAAGATGATGATAAGCTTCAGGTCGCAAGCGATGCTCTCAATGCGGAGATCGAAGCTGAAATGAAGGCAGACAAGCACGGATTCAAGGGCAACAAGGCATTCCCTTCGCCCAAGGCTGCTCCCACCGCCGCTCCGGAGACTACAGAGACCGGAGAGACTTCAGCACCGTCAGCTGACGAGACTCTTCCCACATCACTTCCCACGGATGACGGTACGACCGCTGCCGATAACGGAATGTCCAGAGTTCTGATCATCATATTCATAGCGATCGGAGGTCTTGCATTCCTCGGAGTTATCGTGATCCTTGTTTCTAATCACATGAGTGCGAAAAAGGAGTCATCTCCGGCTAAAAAGAGCTCAAAGAAAGTCTCAGACGATCCGGATGAGATCGACGAAGAGACCGAATATGAGGAAGCGGATGAAGAAGAAGAATTTGAAGAACCTGCTGAAGAGGTAGATGACATCTACTCCGGCATTTCCGATGAAGAGGAAGAACCTGAAGAGGAAGAATCCGAAAAGGATGCCGGCAAGAAGGGCAAGAAAAACAAGCGTAAGTAAGGGGCAACAGATTTTATGGAGATAACGACCGACCTGGTAAGATATCTCGAGGCATTGGGCAGGATCGAGCTTTCACCCGAAGATGAAGCCGGCATGCAGAAAGGCCTTGCAGACATTCTCGGCTATTTCGATAAACTTAACGAACTTGATACGACAGGCGTTGAGCCGTTGAGCCACGCGCTCGGCAGGAGCAACGTCATGCGTAATGACGAGGTCAGCAACGGGGACATGAGAGACACCGTTCTTTCAAATGCTCCGGAGACCAAGGACGGCACGATACTCGTGCCCAGAACATTTGATTAAAGAGGCGGAGATCATATGACATCAGAAGAGATCATTAAGCTTTCCGCTTTAGAACTCGGCAAAGCGATAAAAGAAGGAAAGACTTCATCGGTCGAGGCAACCCATGCCTACCTTTCAAGGATCGATGAAAAGGACGGCGAGATCAATTCCTACGTTACCGTCTTAAGGGAAGAATCGCTCGTCCGTGCGGCGCAGGTCGATGCCGACATTGAAGCAGGCAAACTGACGGGCCCTCTGGCAGGCGTGCCCATAGCGGTGAAAGACAATATCTGCACCAAGGGCGTTCTAACGACATGCGGCTCAAAGATGCTTTCAAACTTTGTTCCGCCTTATGACGCCACCGTTGTGAAAAAACTAAACGATGCCGGCATGGTCATCATCGGCAAAGCCAACATGGACGAATTCGCAATGGGTTCCACGACTGAGACCAGCTATTACGGTCCCACCGTAAATCCCCATGGAACCGGCAGAGTTCCGGGCGGTTCATCCGGCGGAAGCGCTGCTTCTGTCGCAGCGGAACTTGCGCCCATAGCGCTCGGTTCCGATACCGGCGGCTCCATCAGACAGCCTTCGTCTTTCTGCGGCGTAACCGGACTGAAGCCTACATACGGCAGCGTCTCGCGTTATGGTCTCGTTGCTTTTGCATCTTCTCTGGATCAGATCGGACCCATCGCAAGAAATCCCGAAGATGCCGCTGTCCTCTATAACATCATCTGCGGCGCGGATCCCAAGGACCAGTCTTCCTCTGAACAGGCTGCCCCTGTGGACATGACCGCGATAGAGAACTTTTCGCTCAAGGGAAAGAAGATCGGTCTGCCTGAGCAGTATTTCGGCGAAGGCATCGATTCAGGCGTGAGGGAGAAAGTCAATGCCGCCATCAAGGTCCTTGAAGGGCTCGGTGCGGAAGTCGAGACTTTCTCATTCCCGATCGCGGAATATGCGATCCCGACCTACTACATCATCGCCTGCGCTGAGGCGTGCTCCAACCTGTCGCGTTACGATGGCATCAAGTACGGCTACCGTCCCGAAGGCGACATAGATCTTACTCAGCTTTACATCAAGTCCAGGAGCGA
>CAMZBB010000068.1 GCA_947304405.1 uncultured Clostridia bacterium | reverse complement strand
GTCAGATGACCTGTAGAACGGATTGATTATGTCCATGTCGGCTATCAGAAGGCGCTTGTCAGGCCAGGCCTTTCTCTGGGCAAGCGACATGTTGACCGCGATCTCGGACTTTCCGCTTCCGTAAGCGCCGATAACTATACTCAAACGATGATTCCCGTAAAACATCAGAACAAATCTCTCTTTCTGAAGATGAAATATCCGCCGCCTGTAATGACGACATACCAAATAACTGATTTTGCAATATATTCAAGGCACTTGCTGCCGTAAGAGGTCGTAACGCCGTCTCTTTTGGCAAGTTCGGCCCGATTAATCCCAATACCCGTGGACCCTGCAGCGATCTCCATGTCTCCTGCGAAAGTATACTCCTCGGGATAAGAAGTGCTCGAGGGCAGTCCGATCGCGTTGATCAGATTGAAATCCCGCTGAATGCCTGCGCAGGTAGCCTGGTAAACGGGATGGAACACATACCATACCTTGCCTCCGCGGACCGATTCGCTCGTATTCTGCTTCTTGATCTGATCGGCGATCTCCTCAGTAAACGCGACATCGTTAACCTGGCTGTCCACAAGCTCGGCGATAAAAGACTCATAGCTGTCAGAAGCCTTTTTCGTCATAGCAAACATGCCTACGGCCGTACATACAGTGCTGCCCATAATCGTGAATATGATGGCGAAAACGACCGGAGCCGCGCGGTTACGAAATGAAAGTGACAGTGACGTAAACAGAGCCGACATAACGAGAAGGGCCACCAGAACGGTTCCCAGACGCCTTAACATCTCTCCGCCGTTAAGGTCAACGCCGAATTTGGTGATCAGGAGTCCTAGCATGCCGGAGCACATATAAAGCACGCTCCAGAAGGCGCAGACAAGCATCTGTGCGATGTTATTGCTCATGAAGACGGACAGTCTGGAATGGCCGGAGATGATCTTGTTGCGGATGAAGCCGTCTCCCTGATCCTTGCCTACGTAAAGGCAGGTAAACAGCGCCACGAATTTCGGAAGGTCACTGAAGAACCCTGTCAGTATAAGCCAGGTAAGGAATCTTCTTTGTTCCGCGGTTATGTTGAGCTCGGTGAAACTGATGCCTTCGGAAAGATCGATGGTATACGCGAGCTTATAGAACGCGGCCACTATGATGGGCCAGACGATGCAGTATATCGACAGGACCCAGAAGAACTTGTTCATGCGGATCCTTTTGAATTCGAATCTTAAGAGTTTACCCATTGTCTTCACCCCGCATCAGATTGATGAAGTAGGTCTCAAGATCCGTCTCGTGAGTGCTGACCCTGGCAATGTTTATGCCTTTGCGGTCCGCTTCGGTGACGACCTGCGTGAGATTGAATCCGCCCTTGGCTTTAACGATTCCCGAACTCTCTTCTATCCGGACTTCGAGTCCCCTGCCCCTTAACAGGTCAGAGAGGCCCTCCGGATCAGACGTGTAGAAATCGGAATGTATCCCTCCCGCCTTCTCGACTTCATCGGTCTTGACTTCACGGACAACGGTTCCGTCCTGAACAAAAGCAAGATCGGTCGCAAGCTTTGAGAGCTCGGTCAGGATATGGCTCGAGATTATTATCGTCGTTCCCTTTTCGCGGTTTAAACGCAGGAGAAGGTCTCTTACCTCGACAATGCCCTGGGGATCAAGGCCGTTGATGGGCTCGTCAAGTATAAGCATCTCAGGATTGCCGGCCATGGCCATACCGATACCCAGTCTCTGTCGCATTCCGAGCGAGAACCTTCCGGCCTTCTTTTTGCCGGTGTGGTCAAGGCCTATCAACTTAAGTATCTCGTCAACGGATTCATCGACTTTGAGTCCGAGATTCAGGTACTGGAAGATCAGATTGTCACGGGCTGACTTGGTCGAATAGATGGACGGGAGCTCGACAAGCGCGCCGATCTTGCCGTATCCGGATCTGTCAAAGCCGTATTCGACCGTGCCGGACGTAGGTTTTTGGAGTCCCGAGATAACTCTCATTATCGTAGTCTTGCCGGCGCCGTTCTTCCCGACAAGCCCGTAGATCGAACCCTTCGGAACGGCAAACGACATCTGCTTCAAGACCTCATGCTTGCCGTAATTCTTGCAAACATCGGTGACTTTGAGCATCACACCGGATGTGTTTTCCATTGATGACCCCCTGATTCCATAAAGTCATATCCTGGAAAACATATTAACATAAATGGCTTGTTTTCTCACGGACGCACAAAGCCTTGTGCCCTGCTGCTGATGACAAGCGCCGCCGCTATTTTGATAAGGTCCGGAATGATAAAAGGTATCACGCACCAGCCGAGCACCACGCTGATGCCAACGGGCCCCGTCTGCGCGGCATAAACGTTCATGAACCAGATGACACCCACAGTGTACGTAATGATCTCAAATATCAGTGCATTAAGCAGTCCGAATATGATGCGTCTTGCCTGAGATGTCATGAGGCGCTCGAAAACAAGCTTTTCGAGCAGCCAGAAGACCGATGCCGCCACCAGGAAACCTGCCAGGAAACCGCCCGTAGGCCCGATAAACGCAGCAAAGCCGCCCTTAAATCCCGCAAAAACCGGAATTCCAACAGCTCCGAGTGCCAGATAGACCGCTATCGCAATCGTGCCGCGCCTGCCCCCGGTCGTCAGAAGCACTGCCAGCACCGCCATTGTCTGAAGGGTCACAGGGACCGGCCCTATCTGGATCGATATCCATGAGCAGATAGTGATCAATGCGGCCGAAATCGCTATTACCACTATGTCATATGCTGCGCTGCGCCTTTTCTTGTCCGGTGATCCCATTTCGATTGTAAACCTCTTCGCCTTGTAACTTTACAATCGGATTATAATCATTTTCTCGTAAAAATCCACATCGTTCTTTAACTTTCGTCTGTTGGGAACTATTATTAAGAAAGCAAACCTTTTGTGTTTCTCATCCTACCTATAGGTAAGGGAAGAGAAAATTCTTCCTGCATTATTACTGAGTACGGGGGTACAAGACAATGAAACAGAAACCTATAGCAAAAAGACTATTCTCAATTTTGATGGCTTTGGTCATGATCACTTGTGTCACACCGGCAACGGGTGTATTAATGGCCGATGAGACAGAAACAGACAAGCCCGTTGCCACGGAAAGCTTTGAGACTACCAAGCCGGAAATGACAGAAAAGCCGGCACCAAAGGAAGCGGAAAAGGCTGCGGATGAAACGGTTAAAGATACTGAGGCTCCGAAGGAGACCGAAGTGCCCTCTTCAGAGCCTGCGGAAGAAACCGAAGCACCTGCTACAGAGGTTCCCTCTACCAAGACTCCTGAGCAGACTGAAAAGCCTGAAGCAACTGTCCCGGAAGAAACAGATAAGCCTGCAGCAAAAGAGCCCAAGGAAGCGGAAGCCCCTTCCGAGACTACGCCTGAAGAATCTGAAAAGCCGGATAAAAGCAAAACAAAGATTCCTGATGACACCGTTTCTCAAGCACCCAGGAATGCTCATCTCATTGTTGGAGAGATCAATGCCACTATTAAAGATGGTGTGCTCACATGGGAACCGTATAACAATGCAGTCAATTATACTTTCAGGATCAGCGAAGCCAGATCATCAATGGATTATTCAAATAATGAACGCAAAATAGATCTGAAAGAATGGATCGACGGTGACATAGAATGGGGTTTGGTAGATAATCTTGGTTCTTACACCCTCAGGCTGACCGCATACGATAGTGACGATAAACTGATCGCTGAATGGAGCGATACATTTATATACAATTCAGAAGCAACACTTCAAGAACAAGTAGGCCAGATTAAGGATCTGAAGGTCACTAATGACATACTCACATGGAAGTCGTATCCGGGCGCTGATGAATACTACATCATGATAAACGGCGTTACCAAAGCCTGGTATTCGGAACCTCTTGATTTTTCGGATCACAGAAGTATATATGACCTGATCGATGAGGCTATATATGAAGGCGAGATAGAAAAGAAAAGTCCTTACATGGTAAGAGTAGTTGCTTTTTGTACGGAAGAAGATGCTGTAGGAACACTTATCCTGCCCTACGATTCAAAAGCAGACCGATTAAAATATGCTTTTGACAGCATTAATATCTCAGATGACTCCATTATGTCGTGGGATGAAATACCGGGAGCTGATTGCTATGGCGTTCATATCGACTATGACGACGGTAAGGACATAACGGGTAACTGGGCTGATGATAATCTTGTGATCAGGCATATTAATCTGAATGAAGCAATCACCGAGATGATCAGTGACGGCAGACTTACCATACCGGACTACTGTAAACTTACAATAGATCTTTATGCATGGGATAAGGATTGCAATATCATTGCATTCGAATCAACAATCTTTCTGTACAATACTCTGACACCTAATCCTCTGTCAGTTAAGGGTAAGACGGCCAAAGTCAAGTACAAGAAACTCAGGAAAAAGAAGCAAAGACTTGCCGTCTCCAAAGTAATTTCAGGAATAAAGACCGGTAAAGGCAGGCTCACATTCACCAAGGTCTCCGGCAATAAGAAGATCTCGATCAACAAGAGTACCGGCAAAGTAACCATAAAGAAAAAGGGCCTGAAAAAGAGAAAGACCTACAAGGTTACCGTTAAGATCAGGGCTTCAGGAGACTCCACCTATGCTCCTGTTGAGACAAAGGTCACTTTCAGGATAAAGGTAAAGTAATCCGCAATGTGTAAAACTCCCCCTGCTGTCGCGGCGGGAGTTTTACACAAATTTTCAGACTAAAAATCTGCATTGCTACTTATGGAAAAGCAATAGCGAACTTATAAAATATATTTTATACGCACCTATTTCTATTACCAAACGCATCAAAAAGTACAGGTGTGCAAATATTCAAACAGGAGGGGAATTTATGAAGAAAACGATCAAGAAGCTCAGCACTATGCTGCTCTCATTTGCTATGGTCGTAAATCTGTCTCCTGCCTCAAAAATGGCGTTGTTCGCCGGTGAGACAGAGACCGACAAGCCCGCTGCAACAGAAAGTGCTGAAACAGAAGCTCCGAAAGAAACGGAGAAGCCGTCAGCCAAGGAAACAGCCAAGCCTACGGAAAAGCCTTCCGAGGAAGCTGCAAAACCTGCTGAAAAGGACGAAGAACCTGTTGCTGAGACAACTAAAGAAACTCCCAAGCCTGAAGCAGAGACTTCTAAGGAAACAGAAGCTTCAAAAGAAACGGATGAATCCGCAACAGAGACACCGGATGAACCTGAAGAACCGGCAGCTAAAGATCCGGATGAGACAGAGGTTCCCGAAGAGCCGGAAGGATCTGATGCCGACATTCCCGAAGAGACCGAAGAACCGGCTGACAAGGCTCCTGTTGAATCTGACAAGCCTGAAGCAGATGAACCTAAAACAGATGCCGGCAGCAAGAGAGCACCTGACGAATCCGATGCTGAAGATGCGAAGAATTGGGAATATGCCGAAATCAATAATGTAAAGATTACAAATGGCATTCTTACATGGGACCCTGATGCTTCAGCTACTGATTACTATTTATCCATTGATCAGGATGATAATTACGCTTATTGCTATTTTGATGCACCAGCTAACTCATATAACATCAAAAAACAGATAGATATTTGGATAAAGTCATCGCAAATCAAAAAGCCGAAAAACAACATTTACACATATGTGTTATGGGAATACCGTAGTGGAATGACAGCGCGTCATGAAGGTACGTACTCCTACAAATCCAGCGCAAAGCCATACAAAATAGGCAAGATTTCAAGTGTTAAGTACAGCAACGGAAAATTGTCGTGGAAAAAATATAGCGGTGCAGTCAAATATGGTTTCAGCATAGATTACTACTTTAAAGGGGAACTTTACACTTCTTCCACTTCATACAATATCAATGCAACAATCGATCAATTTATTAAAGATCGAAGGATGTTTAAACAGAACTCTTACGATATCACTATATACGCATACGATAAAGATGACGTATACATGGCATATTGGGAAGGGACGATCAAATACCAGTCTAAGGCTACTCCTTGTGAAGTACCTGCCCTCAACGCTTCGATTACTGATGATATTCTGACATGGGAAGCCGTTGCAGGTGCAGTTGATTATGAATTAAGAGTTGTCGGTCCTGATCTAAAATGGACCTACGCCTGGGTCTCCAATGGCTCTTGCAATCTCAAAACAACAATCGCAAATTTGATCGAGTGGAATGACATCAAAGAGTTCAGTTCTTACACACTCGAGTTGACCGCCTGGAAAAATGAAAGCGATGTCCCAATAGCTGAATGGACCGGTTCCTACAAGTATAAGGAACCCAACACCTTAAAAGCCAGCAGCAAGACGGCCAAGGTCAAGTACAACAAGAAGAAAAACAAGACTGTAAAACGCGCATCGGTCATAAAGATCACCGACAAGGGACAGGGCGATATAACCTACAAGAAGGTTTCCGGCAATTCCAAGTTTACGATCAATTCTAAGACCGGCAACATTACGATCAAGAAGAAGCTCAAAAAGAAGACTTACACCATCAAGGTCAAGGTCATAGCGGCAGGAGATGAGACTACCGCACGTCTCGAGAAGATACTGACGATCAAGATCAAACTCAAATGATCAAAAACTGACCGTTAAAAACAAGGGGCTGTTGCAAAACAAAATGCAACAGCCCTTTTAAAGTGATCCGGCAAGCGTTGACTTACGAAAAAAGCCTTTTTGCTGTTTTCGTAAGTGCAGTTCCATAGAAATTGAGCAATTTTCATCAAAACGCACTTACGAAAATGAGCTTTTCTCGGATTTAGTAAGTCAACAGCCTTTTTCCGGACTTTTATGGAAGGCTCACAACGAAGCGGCATCGTCACTTTTGCAACACCGCCTTCTTTTTGTTTTGACTACCCGACCTATAAGAAAAGAAAAACTCTTCCCTTATAGGTACATTTTTAGCATTTTTGCTGTTTTCAAAGGGAAGCGTACCTATAAGAAATCGAAAACATTTTTCTTATAGGTACATAAGTATCTGAAAACACGATTTTGAAGCAAATCGTACCTATAAGAAACGAAAAAACTATTTCTTATAGGTCATTACAAAAACAGAAAAAACGACAGAGGCTGTCTCATGATATTTTGAGACAGCCTCTTAAATGGTCAGCAGAAAAAGATCAACCGGCTTTGTCCATCAGGAACACTATGACGTTCGGCAGGTAAGAGTGAAGGAAAAGCAGTATCGTCATCAGTATGTAGAGCCACAGTGCCTTGTCTTTCAGCAGGATGCGCCTGACCTCCTTATGTGTTGGCTCTCCCTTGCTGATGTTGAGCGCAAGTCTCTTTCTCTTGAGGCCCTTGATCAGCTTGACGATTCCGATGATACCTATCGCAAAGACACCGCCTATCCACATAAGAAGCAGCATCATGTAGACCAGCGTAATTCCCTTGTAGCCTCTGGTGTCAGTAACGGTGGGCTGTCCTTCGAGCATCTTCTGGAGCAAAGTCTGAACGACAAGCGAGCTGGAAAGGTTGATCGCCATGTGCAGATAGATCGAATAGCGTATGCGTCCGGTACGGATGTAAACATATGCGAAAAGCATTCCGACAAGAGCAGCAAAGAAGAACTGCTGGAAATTGCCGTGGAGCAGTCCGAACATAATGCCTGACATAACGATGCTCGTATATTCTCCGTACTTTATCGTTCTGTCGATAAGGACCTTACGGAAGATAAGTTCTTCAAATACAGGAGCTCCGACGCCGACAACAAGACACCTGAGCAAGACGTTTGAATTCTCCATCAGGGATGACGTAGCGTTGGTCGAACCGCCAAAGGGCTGAGTAAGAACTGAATGGATCATGCTGCCGGCAAGAGATCCTATCAGGATCAAGCCCTCGGTCATCATGAGGTAACCGAACCACTGCGAGAAAGTGAGCTTATGCTGCTCGATCTTCATTTTCGGGATGCTTCTCATCAAAAGCCATATGAACGGGAAACCAATGGCATCAACAGCCAGAACGACAAGGCCGTATGTTATGGCGGTCTTGTAATTCCTGACAACGTCCGGAACGAGAATTGAAAGCAACAGCGCGCCGACCAGCTGTATGAGCAGGAAAAGGACGCAGAAAGCGGCATATCTGGCGCCGATCGCAGGTATTCTTTCCTTCATTTCGTTAACGAATTCAGGATCCGCGGGCGGATGAGCAGGCTTCTGATTCTGCGGCTTTGCCCTGTAATCAGGCATTTTGACCTGATTATATGTATTTACCGGTGCAAAGACAGGCTGCACGGGTGCGGGCGTAAAGACCGGCTGAACATATTGAACAGGCTGCTGATACGTTACGGGAACCTGATACTGGACAGGAACAACATATGACGGCGCCTGATAAGGCTGAGTCTGATAAGGCTGTGCCTGATATGCCGTGGTCTGATAAGGACCGGGCAGCTGATAAGTCTGCGGCTGATATACCGGAGCCTGATAAACAGGCGCAGCATAAACGGCTGGCTGCTGAACGGTAACCGCGTGGGGCTGTCCGCAGTTAATACAGAATCTTCCCTTGTTCGACCTCTCGCCGCAAGCGGGACATATCCAGGTAAATACGGCAGGCTGCTGATAGACAGGCTGTGCATACCCGTTGGGAACGGGCTGTTTTGCCGGCTCCTTGGCGGGCGGTTCCGGAACCGCGGGAGCCGTACCGTCATACACTTCGGGAGTGGCCGGTTTCTTCTGCTTATAGAGCGCTCCGAGTACGATAAGGACCGCAAGGAGCATAACGCTGATGCCGGTATATACTGCGGTATCAACGAGATTGACACTGCTACCGGCGCCGGAGCCGATGCTGACCTTGCACTTTACGGTAACTTTTCCGTTCCCGTCAAAGCTAGCGAAGTCAACTTTGCTGATGGCCTTGTTGATGTTGGAAGCATTGAAGGAAGCATCATACTCATCAACGAAATCCGTGAAGTCCTGTTCAGTCGTCAAGTATCTGAAAACGAATGAACATGTACCCTCGGTGAATATGTAATCGTTCTTCGATTCCTCGCCGTCATAAAGGATAACCGCCCCTAAAAGCGTTCCGTCAGAATCATAGATCTCACTGCCGATGACGCATGTGTTCGGCGAGATGACCGGATCAAAAGTTACGCGGTATGTGCCGGCCTTCTTGATCTTGGTCTCATACCTGAACAAGCCTTCGCGGGGCAATCCGTCAGTGAACTGCTGCGTATTCCTGACCTGCTTGGACGATATATTCGTCTGAGATGCGGAAACGCCCTTCCCTTTTACACTGACGTAGATAAGCGAAAACCCCAGTGCCGCAATAAGCACCAGGGCTGTAATCCACAATACGAGTTTTGCAATCTTCACCCTTATGTCCTCCGGTATATATTCCGAGAATAATATATCACCGGCATAGGGTTTGGTCTATAAAATATTAAAAATACATTAGAATTGCCGCTTATTCTTCACCGTAGAATACAGTATAAGCACTGTTTGAGAGGTCGCCGTTGCCCTCGGATACAACGGATCCGTCGGCAAGGGTCAGTTTATATGCCTGCTGACCGCTTCTTCCGAGCGCCGTCTCACCGTCAAGACCGAGGAGCATCGTATAGAACGCATCCGTGAGAACTCCGTCAAGGAAGTCCCTTAATACCTTCTCATCAGCCGACGGAGCCCCGAGGTTTTTGAGCAGCGTGCCGGCGGGCGACTCTCCGCGTCCGAAGTATGAGGAAAGCATTCCTTCCTTCTCGTCTTTAAGTGCCTGAGCAAATTCCTGTGCAGTCATGTTCTGATTCCTCCGAATTCAGATGCTATGATCAAAGGTAAGATAATTTCGCCTATATTTTACGGGCATAACAGCATGTTCGTCAAATGAACAAAATATAAACTTAACCGAAAAACTAACCGAGATATCCCGTCATTTCGTTTGCCCTGTTCAAGCCGATAACGAGCGCGGGAATCACGACGGCTAAGACAATGACGATGATAACGATTACAACGATGAGTTCCACCATAGTCATTCCGCGCTTTTTCTGTAAACCCTTTTTGTTACAAAAAGCCATTTTCATAGTCCGCCCTCCATTTACACGATGATCAGTTTTTCCGGCTGCTTTCTGCGTCCTTTTACAAGAATATAAACAGTGAAGGCCGGCATTATGATCAATCTTATATAATTGATGATCAGCAAACCGATATCCAAGATCCTGTCGCCTTCCAAAGGTTCTTTGTAATTAGCCAGAACAATGAAAGCAAAAATATAGGCAGAGAGGATCATCACATAAATGATCAGATCAGCGAGGTATTTCAAGAAAAGAAGTTTCAGATCGCGTTCTTTCGGTCTGTTCGCTAAAAAGACTGCAAACAGGATCACCGTCTCAATGATCGAAGGAACCATATTGAGCATGGAAGTTGCATATCTGTACTGGAACGCATTGAAAGTGGTGATGAAAGCTCTGTATGGAAACTGCCATAAAAACGAGATGATAAAACCAAGACACATTCTGTTGGCGATCAGGATAAATATAACAAACTTCTTTATGCGGTAACGCATCGTCGCATAAAGAAAAATAAAAAGCAGTGCCGCAGAATTTAAGAAAGACGTCAATAAGGTGGCAAATATCGAAAAGCTTTTAGCAATGAAATACTCCCTCATACCCCGGTATGAAAGACTCAAGACAAAAGAAACAAGCACAGCGGAAGAGATCATCAGGATACTGATGCCGAGCATCTTCGTCGCTTTTTCCTTTTTGCAGATAATGATTATCGCCAGAACAATGCAGGCCAGCGCAATAACGAGCCTTAAACAAGCGTAGATATCGGTTAAGGTATTGTACAGAGAATTCATAGATCACCCATTGCTTCCAAAGACCTTCAGTACCATTCAGATGATAACAGAAAAATATGGAACGCACTACAACTCTAATGCGGATAACTTTCAGTCAGGAAAGCTTTTCTTTACCGTTTTTCACGCTGAGGATTATGATCGCGGCAAACACCAGAATTATACCGGCGACAGCAACAGGGCCGACCGTTTCCTTCATTACAAAAAAGCCGAAAACGGTTGCCGCCACGGGCTCGACAGTCGCAAGCACAGCCGCCCTTCCGGCAGTAGTCCGGTTAAGTCCGAGCGTGTATAAAAGAAACGGAATGACCGCAGTCACAACTGACGTAAGAAGGACAAATCCGAAGAGCGTTAAATGGTTGTCGACCGAAGAAATCTTTGCTGCAAGATCAGCCGGATTTGCGACTGCGACTGATCCGATGCCGGCGATCAGAAACGTATAGCATGTTACCGTATAAGGCGAATAATTCTTAAGCGCAAACGTTCCGAAAATACTGTAAAGGCCATATCCTAATCCGGAACCCAAACCGACGAG
>CAMZBB010000067.1 GCA_947304405.1 uncultured Clostridia bacterium | reverse complement strand
TCGTTTTCGCTGTACTCTCCTTCTTGTGTGTTATAAGCGATCATCTCTTCACTGAAACCGCACTTCCTGAAAACTTCCCTTACATCATCATTTGTCCAGCCGTGGCTTTCCGTCACGTATGGTTTAAGGTCTTCGGCGGTCCCGATCTCAACACATTTCCCCGAAGGCAGATGATATAACCTGCACTTCTTTTTCAATGCCAACAGCAACAGCGTATGGATAAACACTTCTTCACTGACACCGTTCCAAACCGCTATCATGCGGTCACACTTCTTCAGCATGTTAACTACACAGGGTATTTCTGTTTTTATCCTTGCCAAAGGATAACGGTGTTTCGGCGGAACCGACTTCAGGACACTCACGTTCTCGTATTGATGATTCTGCAATCGCCCGTATACGCGGTGATCAAAATCAGAATCACCGAGCAGTATCTCATCACCGCTTCTCATAAGTGAATTGATGTCTTCCCAGAATTGCTTCGGGAACTCCCTGTAATGTATTCCGTTTGTTCCGCAGATGTATGTGATCATAAGTCTGCCTCCTTCTTTTCTTTACGCTTTGATTATAGAAAGAGGCATGTACCAAAATGACCGCATAAAAATAGCCCTTCCCGGATAGGGTAAGAGCTCATCTGCGGTGCTGCTTTGAAGTTAATTCGCCCATTTCCCGCCCTCTTTTATAAGTGCTTCTTTCATTGCTTCATACACCATCTTATTGATATGAGTTTCATCAAAACGCGGAGTACGAATACCGGGACCTTTGATAATGCTATTGAAATTATGTCCTGCAAACAGACACCGGTTATCTTTGAAATAATCGTAGATGGCAGCTACGCAGGAATAACTGTAGGTATGACCGTCCTCGCACTGAAACATGAGAACGTCGTCATCAAATCTCAATAGACGTTCAAGCACATAACCTGCAACCTGTTCTGCTTGCGGAAAGCCGTCAGAAGCAGCATCTGTTTTGACCAAAAGGTTAATATCATATTTAGGATCAACATCTGCCGGAATATCATCGTTTTCACAAAAATGCACATATGCATCGCCTTCTTCGAAGCACATCAGATACTCCCTGCTTTCCATTTCCCAATCAGCCCGTGTCACATAAAACAACGCTAATTCAGTATTCTTAAGCGGCATGACACTGCTGAAAACAAGCGAGAAATTCTCCCAGTCCATATTCCTGTGATAGTGCCCGAAATACCAGTGCTTGAACTTCAGGTCATGCTCAGTGATCAGTTCATCCAGGAATCTGGTCAGCCTGTTTCCTGATCTGTCGACAACACCTGCCATGTTACCTGCCAGCACTCTGCTCAGATCGCTGTTGTAAACGGCAGATATGTTCTTTCCAATATAGCCTTCCGGAGCACAATGCGTCAGCACTATATCAACTTCAAAGTTAACCTTTTCGAGATTTCTTAAGGCCTCTTCATATTCCTCGTCAGACGGCATCTCTCGCGCCCACCAGGACTCACCTTCCTTGCGGTACTGCTTATCTGTAGACTCAGCTCCGCCCATTGTAAAGAACGTGGTCCCAAAGATGTTGTAGACCTGGCCTCTCATAAGATGGATCACACGCTCAGAGATCTTATGGACCTTCCCTCCGTTCCATTCTTCTACAGGGTACTTATCCAAAAGATCGTGATTCTCGTGATTGCCGTCAATGAACAAGGTAGTGAAATTCCTCTGGTCATACGCTTTGAGAACATATCTGTCCTGTTCCGCACCATCCCATACTCCGCCGAAATCCCCTGTGACGATCAGAAAATCGTAATGTTCAGACATATATTTCTGTTCAGGAAAAAAGGCAGTATTGATCTTCATCCAATCTGTCGTTCCGTGCGTGTCGCCTGTTATATAGAACATGTCACTCCCCTTTAACATCCCTGCATAAAGTCTTGTTATATCGCCTGACTTCTCTGCGGGAAACTTTTTTCATGTAACGAATGTAATTGACTCTTGCATGCTGGCACCAGTGTCTCATGCAGCAATGATCAATCCATGTCCTTTTCTTATAGCTGTTGTTTTTCATGATAAACTCCTGCCAAATGCATCCATAACAGAAATCTCTTACGATTTCATTATATGAAGTGGGATGTACCATTTTAGGAACATGAAAATACCCGGAAATGATGCCGGGTAAATAATCGCTATTTAAGCCTAAATTCCTTCATGTCATCAAGTCTCAAAAGCAACGGCTCGTGCCCGAATCCCGCACCCATATCGATGTCAATCCATGTGTCAGTCTTGATTATCTTATCCTCATATTCATCGCCGAAAGCCAGCGTAGGCGTATGTCCCAAGACCGTCATGACAGACTTATAGTAGATGTCCGTCAGTTCCGGCCATGCCCAGATCAGTTCATCGTTTGAATAATCCTCAACACGCTTTTTTGGATCGAAATTCTCATACCCGGAGTGAACCAATATGAAATCCTTACCGCCTGCACTGACGGTCTCATAGAAGGGACAATCGCGCAGGTAATCCAGAATGTCCTGCTGCGTGTCCTTTGAAAGTGCTTTCATTGCCTTAAGAGTTACATCACCGCCGTCAAGCTGATACCTTGTAAGAATATCGATCTTTTCGGCAGTATACGTGACAATGCTTTCCTCCGTTATTTCATCGAAAACAAAAGCATTCGCGAGCAGCATAGCTTCATGGTTTCCCATTATCAGCTGCACGTTTGTCTGGTACATCAGCCACTGCAAAGTCTCAACTCCGCCGTCACCATTGCGGTCAACAACGTCGCCAAGGATGTAAAGGAAATCATTCTTGCCAAAAGACGCTTCCTCCAGCAGCCGAAGGAAGCGTTCATGCGGGTATCCGTGTAAGTCAGAAATAACGTATATCATACGTTAAGAATATCACATTCCAAACTCGTCACAGACGGCTTTTGCCTGCGCTAATTCCCGGTTTTCATAGGCACAAAGCTTAACGTCTATATCGTATTCAGGGAAAGTATCAACGAACTTTTTGTAAGCTGTAAGGCAATATCTAGTTGATTGCCCGGCTGGCTTGTCTGTTCTTCCTGCAAAGATTCCTGCGCTGATCAGAGGAAACGAGATGCTGTGTAAACCGTTTTCTTTAAGTACAACCATGGAACTATAATAAGCATCGGCAAGTTTATCAAAAGCTCCTGGAGTATTGCTGAGATTTGGCCCTACAGCGTGAATGATCGCCTTGAAGTTTTTCATGTTACACGCCGAAGTAATGACTGCTTCTCCATCCTTCAAAGGCGTCTTATGCTTCGCGCACTCTGCAGCAAGTTCACGGCTTCCGGCCTCACCGAAAATCCTGCCACAGATTCCTCCGCCTTCACCTAAATAACGATTGGCTGCATTAACCACAGCATCTGCAGAATATTCTGTGCATGAACCCTGGACTAATTCGAATGTACTCATAAACCCTCCTTATTTTTTCCCACTCGAGTAAGATTTTTTGCGAGCGATTTCCGCACAAGCGAGCTTTGCGAGCGCGGAGGACCTTAGCGAGCAAATGATCTTACTCGATGTACCCATAAGAAATCTTCTTGACCGGCCTCTTCTCGCCGTCGACCATGCGGCGGTAGTGATAGTTGTCCGCGTCAATCTCAATGTTCCGGAAAACTCTATGATTCACCAACTGAGCAGGATTGATCAGATCGTTGATCGTACCGACTGATCCGAAATACCTTTCAAGTTCACCGCCAACTTCAGCCCATCCGATATGGTTATTCAAGATAAACTGAATATGAGCACAGATGCTTGGGTAATGCTTATCATAGCTGTCTCTGTACTGAGGATCATCGTAATCGAACCTGTAAACATTCTGGGCTGCCATTAATACCAGCTTCTTTCCATGGTCCTGCTTAAAGATCGAAATGGCATAGATCCTGCTTCTATCAATATCGGTAATCTGCTCTGACGCAGGGCCTTCATAAGTTACGTACCAGGTATACTCTTCGCCGGCAAATGTAAGCGGATCTTCATACAGATTCAGCCTTTCATAACCCGAGCACGATTCATCAATGATATTAAAAAACATATCTCTGTTAAACCTTCTTGCTCCGGTATTTATCTCAGCGATCAAAGAATCTCTTACTTTCTCATCTGTCACCTCACAGGTCTCGAATGACGCAATCGATTCTTCAAAGCGTCCTCTGACCCTGCTTTCTTCTCTCGGAAGCCTGGTAGGACTCAGGAAGAACGGTCCTCTTCCGGCATGGTTATCGGTCGTGATCTGTACCGGCCTTCCGTCAATCGTCCTGAAGCGTTCCTGATCGATAAGTCTGAAAATAGTCTTATTGACAGTAAGAAATTTCAATCTGGGCAGATGGTAGATTGCTTCGATATTCTCAAGTGAATATTCATTAATTGACAGTCTGATAAGGTTTTCGAGCCCCTCAAGGAAATCCAGATTGGTTATTCCGGTTGAATCCAATGTAAGATGCCTAAGCCTGCCCAGCCCGGAGATAACACCGGGATCGCTTATCTCATTATGCGATATCGTCAGATCATGCAGTTCGTTATACGAGGCCAGGAAAGAAAAATCCGTGATTCCGTTACGGCGGAAAACGGCAGTTCTAATGCCGGTCAGGTCTCTGTATGAATCCTGTCTGTTCAGATCGATATCATACAAACGGAGTCTTCCGGAATTGCCGATCTTCTTGATCAGCTCCAGATACTCGATATCCGTATTGCTGTCACTATATGCGCGGGTGAGGATATGTGATCTTTCCCTGATCTCATCCCTGAGATTGTCAGGCGCAAGTATTACCGCGTACTCACCATATCTCATGGCCCAATCGATTATGTCCTTTTCGCTGCTCTTAACATGAACCGTTAACCTGTTGATCTCAGGATGCGCGGGATCGATCGTGATCTTGTTTCCGAAAGTATCGATCACGTCGCCTAAGATCTTCCTGTCAATCTCCAGCGTTACATCAACCGTCTCTCCAATGTTCATATAGCAGTGCTCGGCAATATATTCATTCGAATGCAGTGCTGCAGTGATCCTGGCAACGGAATGGGCGAAGCTCTCATCAAGGATCTTCAGGCCGCTGATTCTGTCAACGCGGTATCTTCTGATAATCAGAGAATGCTTCTCACCGCAAAGCAGATAGTAGTAGCCGTCAGCAACGACGACTTTGTACGGGCAGGTCTTAACCGGCTCATCACCAACGCGGTGAAGCTTTTTATCCGTGCCGATATCAGCAGTGTAGAATGAGATCATTTTCTGCTGGTGGATGGCATTGTTAATCATGCCAAGATGCTCGAAAAGCTTTTTGTTGACCGGAACGTTTTTCTCATTAACGTTCTTATAGAGCTCAAACATCGCACTGTATTTGTTATGACTGAGGTTCAAAAGCTTTTTAGTGATTGCCTCGGCATCGGATTTGGAGATATGCTTCGAGAACTGGACCGCGTCCATCAGGAAGATCAGCTCGGCATCGGAGAACCCGTCATCGTCTTCTTCAAACTCAAACCAAAAGTCCTTGAGAATGGGCGAATTGCCCCTCGGAATCTCTTTATAGTGAAAATGGATCTTCTCATGGATCCAATCGCCGTCCTCGTCTTTCCCGTACTGCGCAATAAGCCTGGTTATGGCACGTCCGACAGTCTTACGGTCGCACTTATTCTCAGGATCCTTGGTGATCTTCTTCAGGATCTCTGTCTGGCTGATCGGTTTATCCTCCGACGCATACTTCTTTATGATGTCGAAAACAAGTCCGTAGCACTTATTGTGTTCCATCTCTTTTTCACCTCCTTATCAGGTGCGAAAACTACTTATTCCTAATTAGATATTAGCAACGGCCAAAGCGCGAAGCAAGCGAAAGATGCGACAGAATTGTCCCATCTCTTCAAATTGTCCTCTTAATCGATTTGCCCGGTTTTCAGCTTAGAAAGCACACTGGAAGTGTATGTTTGCACTTAAAAGAGCGTCATTTCCCGGATTGTGTTCAAAGCAGTCTTTCACCACTTCGCAGACCGGAGTCCCGGCAACCTGTTTTCCCAGTTCAACAACCCGTTTGCCCGTATAGATCTCGATCTTTTCCCACTCTTCCTTGGTGCCTTCGAAGTAGACATCTTCAAGAGAATCACAACCTGCAAATACATCGCGTCTGATCTTTCTAATATACTTTGGAATGGTTATCCTCTTGAGGTTTTTGCAGCCCCTGAAGGCTCCTTCGGGAATACCGTTGATACCGCAATGAAGGATGATGTCCGTGACAACATCATTTCCCTGGAAAACACCAGGCATGAATCCCGAAACATCAACTTCATCTCCCCACCTGTTTAAAGCTTTTCTCGGGAGTTTTATTATTTCCAGTCCAGGAACCTTGATCATCTGCACGGCTAACGGAATGCGTCTGATCATACTAAAGACACACGGACAGCAGCTGTATCCGCATTTCACGTTACCAGGCTCTTCAGTAGCCTCAATTGTCTTTATGTAATCTTTGAATAACAAGGTGCATCCTCCCTTCTGTTTTAATCAACTACATCTTACAGAGAGGGATGGGGATTTTATGGTACATCGTCCGGCTTAACATATGATTGGAACGAAATACCATCAAGAGGCAAATAATGAAAATATACCTTCTATCCAAAAAAGCAGTAATGGTTGACTGCTGGTATGCATATTTCAATGGCATTCCGGAAGTGTCCATTGTCTGTGACGACTTAAAGCTGTTCATGAAGACACATAAAGTTGATTGTGTTGTCTCCCCTGCCAATTCATATGGACTTATGGACGGCGGGTTTGATCTTGCAATATCTGAGTATTTCGGCTGGGAGCTTCAGAATAAAGTACAGAGATATATTCTTGCTAATTTCAAAGGCGAACAGCCTGTTGCTACAAGCTTTATCATCGATACAGGAAAAGATGATATAAAACTTATCCACACACCGACAATGCGAGTCCCCTTCCCTGTTAAAGATCCCATGATAGTTTATCAATGCATGAGAACCACTCTTATCACAGCTCTCGAAAACAATATCAAAAGTATCGTGATACCGGCATTCTGTGGTGAATGCGGTGATGTATCACCCAAAGTAATCTCATATCTTATGTTTGAAGCCTATAAACAGGTAATTAATCCACCTGAATTGATAGACTGGGACTACGCCTTAAGATGGTCTCCAGAACTTCAATATGTTATGGAATCATGGAAAGTTGAAGAGCCTATACATCCGGAAATAGACGATATTTAAACTGTCATCCTTGAATTAGATTAGCTACTGCATGTCCAAATACCTCCTAAAACGCATATTGTTCATCTCAGATATGAATTTATCAAAAGCGATGCGGCAAATAAGCCACATCGCTTTTCCAGAGATTTGGTATAGTTACAAGACACATTTCTGTTTTGATAGGCCGTTATTACATATTGCTGTTTGTGTCTTTATTATTTGTGGGTCTGATCCTGCCACTGACGCTCTCCCGGACTGAGCTACACACCCGGAAACGGTCCTAATGCTCCGATGCGGGTGGGTTTTAACCACCGTCCTTCAGTTGACGTTAACGGATCAGATTCTGTACAAGATGCCCTCTGGAAACTGCTTCAAGCATCTTGGTTATCATAATATCAGGTCACATGCGTACATTTCGGTACATCTGGCTAACTTAGCACAGACTGTATTTCATCAGCATCTGCCGAACTCAAGTTAATTTGCAAAATGCTGCCCGACACATCAAAGATCTTAACTATGGCAAAGTCAGATGTTTTCGTGATCTCCATACGGGAAAACTTGCTTCTGTCGATTTCCTTGATCTGTTCGGTGCCGCCGAGGAAAACAGCAATAACAATCTTCTTGTCGCTGATATAGAGAAACTGCTGCGGAATGAACTTGTCCTGATACATGTAACCGGCACCAAGTTTTTCCTTGAACTTGCCGGGTGCTTCAGGATCAAAAGCAGAAGTCGTCACATGTGAAGAAGCCGTGTCGGATGCACTAGTGATTTCCTCCGTTGACTCGATCGAAGCGGACGGTGATGCGGAAGCAGTCGTCACAGAGGATGGTGCCTGTCCCTCCAATGCAGAACACCCTCCGATAGCAAGCGATAGGATTACCGTAATTGTCAGAACCGCCGTTTTTCTTTTCATTTCTCACCTTGCAGATTTCTATTCCGCCTCAACGGTCGCGCCGTAAACCGATCTGACCGGAATCTTCATGTGTCTCTTTTTCTTCATATTATAGACCAATCTCTTCGAGTTTATGTCCGATCCGGCAGCCGTACGCGGCCAAGTCCGTTCTGTCACCATGTTCTTTTATTAGTTTAATCATCCTTATTCACATCGATCTCACTGATAACTCTGCCTTCTTCACGCATCCTGTCCATGTCTTTGGTGTCAAAAGTGCGGGCGTCACTACGGACCAGAAAACACGGATGTGAACTATTCTTGGAAAATGTCTGAATTCTATTTTGGTTGACTATTTGTTGCTGTAAACATTCGGAAACGTCTATAATCAAATATATGGAACAGTAAAAAACTGATTGCGCCTTGATGGAGGAAATCTCATATGCCAGATAACATTACCAGAAGCGGCCGCAGAGATTTATATGATCATTTGATTAATGCCGGAGTAATTCAGGCATTGAATATTTTCGATTCTGCTTGGATTAAAACTGCCGGTATTGATCATCTTGACCCTGACGATGAGCTATATGATCCGGATATGTCTGAATATGACACAGAAGGCGAGAACATACCTGATGAGGATTACTGTCCTAAGTTTACAATCTGCCTTTCAAATGAGACATACAGCAGAGATGGAGAGAACCCCTATCCGGATACAGTCCGAATAATCACAATCATCTGCAAAGATCTTGAAAACGGAATACTCCAGATATCCAGAGGAGGTACCCGCACTGTAGATCACAAGGCTATCGACGTGAGCATTGGTTTTGAGTCGGATATTATCAGAAATACAGAAACAATAATAGAAGCAATTTTGAATCTAATATAAGAGACAGCAAGTCATTATACCGGTAAAGAATTATGTTTAACCAATAATTACATATTTCGCTGCAATTGATCCTTCCATTTGTAAAGATCAGCTTCTCCTATACTCACCAATTTTTTCATTCGGCAGCATGGGACAAAATTCGCTCATCGCTCAGCCTAATATATGGTTGGAAAGATTTACCATGAACAGTTCAAATAAGACATCTGGAAAAGGAGAAGATTTATGGAACGAGATCTTATACCAGGCATTAACATTGACAGATGCAACGCTTATTCAGTTCTGGCACATATGTATGCCGCTATAAGCGTAGAAAAAGGTACTGTATTCTCCACAAGTAAAGTTTCAGTAGAGAGTAAAGTACCTGATGATATGAAAGGCGGGATCATAGTTTTCCCTCAAGGCGCAGATACTGTACTATCTGATATAAAACGAATAATCCAAAAGAACGATCCGGCGGGCTGGACCATCGGCAGATTTTTCAAGGGCCGTCATGAAGGTAAGAACAGAGAATTATATTCCGAAGAAAGTTTATCTGTAGAGATTATCGGTATCTCTGATGATGCTTTAATAGAAACATCTGAGGATTTTTGCAGAGCGTTCGATCTGAAATCCGTTCTGATCAAATCCTATGCCGAGCGTAACCGGATTTTTGTTGTTGAATAGCCCGTCGAAAAGGTTGTAAAATTCATATAACCACCAAGGTCCGGACAAGCGTTTCAATCAGACGGAGGATCTCATATGCTTACAATTAAGGAATCAAATGCTCAATATAATATTCCGGATGATGTCGATGATTTCGTAAAAGACTTTTTCGAGACTGCCTGGGATATAGTGGTTGACGACGCATATAACGACATAATTACTGATCTGTTGACCGACTTGTTTACCAAGAAGCTTCCGGCTGACGGAGAGATTTCCGAGGAAGAAATAAGCGATATCATCCATACCATGCATTATGGTGATCTGTCTGAGAAAAACCACGCTCTTGGTCTTGATGCACAGTACTGGATCCACGATTATGTCATGTACGGTCTGTATTTGGGCAATCCGGATAAGTTCAAGTTTTCAGCTAACGCGGATCATGCGCGCGGTGTCAGAAGAACCGGAGATCAATCCGGTTATCTGATCGTGCTCAATTCCAATAACCAGGGCATAGATCATCCGATCATTTTCCAGATCACTGCAGTCAGTGCAGATTCTATATATGTACAAGGCGGAGCTGGAGAAAACTATATAAAACAGGATATGGATGCAAACAGCGCGATAAAGCTGTTATTGGAGTATTGAGCTCAGAAAACCAACTCAACCAAAAAGGACGATGAAGATCATCGTCCTTTTATATTGTGAGCATCTGGAATTTCTTAAGCAGCATTCGTTCAATCTCGCTTAGCGCACCTTGTACCAGCCAACTTCACCATAGTCTGACCACTGGACTCCATCTATTGAATAAAGCTTTTCGAACGAAGGCCTTGCCTTATCAGTTTCCTCTGTTTCAGCCCACTCAACATAACGATCGTTTGACACAACATATTTGATTCCCAAATCTTCATATGCCAAGAGGATCCAAGTGGGCTTAACATTTGCTCCGCCAAAGCCCTCGCCGTATCTTATCAGCACCTGGTATTCCACTTTGACCTTGTCGGGGATCAGGAATTCATTGGCAAATGCTTCATTTTGAACGGTCACATACAAAATCGCAGACTTATACTTTGTAATAACTCCGGATATCTTGGACTCAACTTCGACTTGCATCAACCAAGAAGAGTTGTAAAGCGAATTCTCATTTCGCAACGAAAGATCTTCATTAAAAGAAAGACCGAGATTACACAATTCTTCAAAACTCATTACTGTGATCTTTGTTGAGTGCTCATGCGTTCTGTCATCAAACAAAACGAATCCCGGCTTGCAAAAATTCTCACGATTGTATCTGTACTCATATCGGTAGAAAGCAGGCAATCCTGATACATCGGAAAGAATAAACAGATCCGGCAACTTCTGTCCAATATCACGCGGCACATTATTCTTTCGGTAGTACCAGTCTGAAATGAACAGCAGCGGCCTAAAATCCCTTCCCGCCGAAGGATACCAGCAAATGTGCTTATAATCCTTTATCGCTTCTTCTACAGTCCGCATAACCATACCTCCTCTCAAAATAATCAATTCTCAGTTTTGATTATATGAGGAGTTATGGCGCAAAAAAGTCTCATCAAGACGACAGCGCATTCAACAATCATGTGTTTTTCCGCCGCTTATACGACAAATGTTCGACAAATCTGCTAAAACGGCTCGATTTTGAGGAAATAACAAGAAAAGTAAAAGTCCCGCAAACGCAATGTCTGCGGGACTTTGAACCTTGGAGCCATTTGTGGGACTCGAACCCACGACCTGCTGATTACAAATGTCGGTTTT
>CAMZBB010000066.1 GCA_947304405.1 uncultured Clostridia bacterium | reverse complement strand
CCCTTGCCGTGAACGGCATCTGCTATAAGGCGTATCTCTCGGGAGACGTCATCAAGACGTCCGGATTTGACAAAATTGATGTTGATGACCATGTCTATCTCCGAGGCGCCGTTGTCACATGCCTCGGAAGCCTCAAAGATCTTGGAACCCGTTGTCGAATAACCGTTTGGGAAACCGATGACGGTGCATATGGCGATCCGGCCTTTCGCCTCATCCGCTGCCTCCTTGACGAAGCAGGGCGGGATGCAGACCGAGGCACAGTCTGAAGATACCGCTTTTGCTATAAGTGCCTTAATGTCCTCACCTGTTGCCGTCGTCTTCAGATTTGTCAGGTCAACATAGCTCATTATGTTGTCTTCGGACTGGACTGAAGAACCGGCAGGGGGCGTGAAACGGCGTTCATATTTCCTTACGGCCAGAGAATTAAGGACGATATCGGAGATGTTTCCGAATCCGGCCAGTTCTCCCATGTTGTGAGGCACGTTATAGCCTTCGCCGTATATGAGGAGAGGGACGCATTCGCGTGAATGGTCCGTGGAGACTGTCGACGGGTCACACCCGTGATCAGCAGTTATTATGAGCAGATCGTCATCTTTCAGTTCTTTCAGAATATCGCCCAGCGCATCGTCAAATTCATGCATAGCCGTGCAATAGCCCTCAATATCGTTTCTGTGACCGTATTTCATGTCGAAATCAACGAGGTTGACGAAGCAAAGACCCGTGAAATCGCGTCCGGTCATTTCTTTAAGTTTTGCTATTCCTTCCGTATTTCCGGAAGTCGGATTAGTCTCCGTTATTCCCCTGCCGGCGAAAAGATCGTAGATCTTTCCTACCGATATGACGTCAAAACCCTGATCCTTAAGGATATCGAGCATTGTTGAAGAAGGTGCTTCCAAAGAGAAGTCGTGACGTCTCGGCGTCCTTGTAAAGCTTCCGGGATTGCCTTCAAACGGCCTTGCTATGATGCGGCCTACGGCATTGACGCCGGTCATTATCGCTCTTGCCTTGCGGCATATATCGTAAAGCTCTTCGATCGGAACGATATCTTCGTGGGCTGCGATCTGGAGAACGCTGTCTGCGGAAGTATAGACGATAAGGCTTCCGGTCTTCATGTGTTCTTCGCCGTAATCTTTGATGACTTCCGTTCCGCTGTACGGTTTGTTGCACAGGATCCCTCTGCCGGAGGCTTTTGAAAGAGCATCGATAACTTCAGACGGGAATCCGTCGGGATAAGTCGGCAAAGGTCTGTCTGAAAGGACGCCTGCGATCTCCCAATGCCCTATGGTCGAATCCTTGCCGGCGGAAAGTTCTCTTACGCGTGCATATGAGCCGGCAGGAGAGGGAATGCTTTCCTGTTTTGACAGATAATCAAGTATGCGCGGATCATCTTCACCGTCGATCGCGAAAAGACCCATTCTCGCAAGATTCGGGAAAGGTTTGCCGGAATAGGAGAGAACGGCTGCAAGAGTATTGCTGCCTTCGTCACCGAACTTTGCGCTGTCGGGCGCCCCTCCGATGCCGAAACTGTCCAAAACAATGAGAAATACCCGTTTAGCCATACTGACGACCCCCTGAATGTCACTTTTAGATAATTATAGCAATTTATCGAAAAAGAGGATTTACCTTAAAAACCCCTAAAAAAATAAAGGACTTGAAGTATAATTCTACTTGAATTCAGTTGGAGGATTGGGAAAAGTGAACCTTAAGATCAGGATATGTGCAGCAACGCTTGCCTTTGCCCTTGCCGCATCAGGCTGCGCAAAAAAGCCTGAAGAAACGGCTGCTCCTTCAGAGACGGCCACGACCGCATCCGAGACTGTCAGCAGTTCCGTCCCTTCTACGGAAGAATCTTCACAAGAGACGGAACAAACGTCATTTGGACCCAGAGCCGAATACGGTGACGGCAATTTTCAGGCAGTTGTAAACAACGTCATCCTTAAGAATAAGATCAATGTCGAATCAGCCGTCAAAACCTATGACGGTATTACGGGACTTGATTCAGGCTGGCACGGAGACCGCTGGATCGACATTACAATGTGGCTTACCGAGCTTCATCAATATACGATCGAAGACAAATATCTCCAGTGCGGTTCACCTGATGACAGATATCATGTTGTAAACGGCAAGAACGATTTCACGATAACGTTCGTTCCGGTGAAGGAACTCGGAGAGAAAAAGAACTATGACGGGTTCGATGTTCCGGATGAGGTCCCCGTGACACTGGTCAACATCGAGGTCACTTTGAGCAACGGCTTTAAGATCGTTATCGCCGACGGCGGAAACGACGATGAATTCAACATCTCCGGCTCCGGAAGAGGCTGGTTCATGACCCATGACCAGATCGCCGCGGCAGAATACCTTTTCGAGCATCTCGACCAGGATGCGTCAACTGACCCCTTGTCGGACCTGTTCGAACACAAGACTGTTATCAAGACGAACACATACACCTTCTGATCTAAGGATATTTATGGAAGAACTGACATTTGCCGACCTTGACCTCTCGCCTGAGGTAATGGAGTCTTTGAAAAAGATGGGCGTCAGACGCCCGACTACCATACAGCAGAAGGCGATACCCCTCATGATGGACAACATGAGCGTGATCGCCAAAGCTCCTACCGGCACGGGAAAGACTTTTGCTTTCGGCATTCCGATCCTTGAGTATCTCAATCTGGATGTTAACTTCGTTCAGGCCCTGATCATGAGCCCTACGAGGGAGCTGGCACTTCAGATCACTTCTGAACTCAAAGGTTTGGCACGCAACATAAAAGGATTCAGGATCGCATCTCTCATTGGCGGCCAGAGCATGAACGTTCAAAAGGAAAAGCTCGCCAAAAAGCCCCAGATCGTAGTTGCGACACCGGGAAGACTTCTGGACATGGTCGGCAGAAAGTTCGTCGATATCTCACAGATATATACTCTCGTTCTTGATGAAGCGGACGAAATGCTCAAGATGGGATTCATAAGAGACATCAGAAGGATAATGGCACTGACGCCGAAAGATAAGCAGATAGCGCTTTTCTCGGCGACGATGCCAAGAGAGATCCAGGATATAACATGGGAGTTCATGGAAGGCGCGGCAGAGATAGATGTCATGCCCAAGCAGGAGGACCATCCCGACATTGACGAATATATCGTTGAATGCCCCGAGAAGGACAAACTGAGCGCCATAATGAGGATCATGGCAAAAGAAGACCTCAAGAAGGTCATTGTTTTCTGCAACACAAAGGACCAGACGTCAAAGGTCGGCGCAAGGCTTGTAGCAAACGGCCTTTCTGCCAAGGTCCTTCACGGAGACATAGGGCAGGGCACACGCAACCGTGTCATGGATGCCTACCGCGCATGCAAATTCGACGTCCTCGTAGCTACGGACGTAATAGCAAGAGGTATAGACGTTGACGATATAGAGGCGATATTCAATTTCGACATTCCCAAAGAGAATGAACTCTATCTCCACAGGATCGGACGAACTGCCAGAGCGGGCAAATCGGGAATGGCATTTTCGCTGGTTGCATACAAAGACCGCGAAAGGATGGAAGAGATCGTCAGATATACGAGGACTGATCCCAAGCCGTACGAGCTGTAAGATCAGCCTTAAGACTTCGGGGATTTCTTGATTATTCCCTTATACGTGAAGGGGTTAAGGAATACGAGTACCGGGATCAACTCTAATCTTCCCGCGATCATATCGAAGATCAATACCCATTTGGACAGATCGGATAAGAAACTGTAGTTGTGAGTCGGTCCGACCATCGCGAGACCTGGTCCGATGTTGTTCAGCGTCGCGGCTACCGAAGTGAAGACCGTCACAAGGTCATGTCCCTCAAATGATACGACCAGCATGGACAATACGAATACCAGAAGATAAATGAAGAAATAAAGGGCCACGGAGCGCTCGACATCGGTGTCGACAGTCTTTCCGTCGATGTGGATCTTTTTGACGGTCTTCGGATGTATGTAAGACTGGAGCTCTCTCTTGATGGCCTTGAACATTATCTGGAATCTCGAGATCTTGATACCGCCGCCGGTCGAACTTGCGCAGGCACCGATAAACATGAGGCTGACCAGCACGAACTTGGCAAGGGTCGGCCAAAGGTCGAAGTCAGTAGTTGCAAATCCGGTCGTGGTCATGGTCGTGGCAACCTGGAAGAGCGAATGTCTTAATGAGTCGCCGAGATTACCGTAGATGCCGTAGATCGAGAAACAGACTATTCCCGTGGCTACTGCCGCAACAGCAATGTAAGCTTTTGTCTCGCTCATTTTCATAGCTTTGCCGCCCTGCCTTGTCGTGAGGTAATAGTAGAAATTGAAGTTTGCTCCGAACAACAGCATGAAGATGGCAACTATCCACTGGATGTGAGGAGCATATGAAGTGAAGCTGTCGTTCTTTATTCCAAAGCCTCCGGTACCTGCCGTTCCGAAAGCGGAGCAGATGCTGTCAAACAAAGGCATGCCGCAGACAAAGAGGATGATGATCTCGATCGCAGTGATGGCCATGTATATGTAGTAGAGCATCTTTGCCGTTGTCCTGACCTTAGGAACGATCTTGCCGACTGTCGGCCCCGGGCTCTCTGCCTTCATGAGATTCATGTTGGAGCCGCCCGTCATGGGAACTACGGCCAGGATAAATACCAGAACTCCCATTCCGCCGATCCAGTGTGTCAGAGAACGCCAAAGAAGGGAAGTGTGAGACAGTGCTTCAACGTTGTTCAGTATGCTCGCACCCGTTGTGGTGAAGCCGGAAGCCGTCTCGAACATCGCATCGGTAAAGGAAGGGATCTCTTTTGTGAGAATGAAGGGGATACATCCGCAGATGCTCAATACAAGCCAGGAAAGAGCCGTTGCGACACAGCCGTCCTTAATGAAGATCGTCATGTTCTTCGGCTTTTTCATTGAGATCAGGAATCCCAGGATGATATATACCGCGGCGAGGATCAGATAGTACAAGACTTCTTTCTCGCAGTAGATAAGTCCGCAGGAGATCGGCAAAAACATAAGCGCGCCTTCGATAAGAAGGACTTTGCCGAGGATGTAGACCAGCATCTTTATGTTCATCTTAAGATATCCGTCAGGGTGGTAAAGCCCTTGTTTTTAGTCACGACCATAACGGTATCGCCTACCTCGATGGTATCGTTACCGGTAGGGATGATGATCTTGCCGGATCTGTTGATGAATGAAAGAAGGGTATTGGGCTTGAGGCTCATATCCTTGAGCTTCCTGTTGGTGGCGTTGGATGCTTCCATGACCTTGAATTCGATGGCTTCCGCCCTGTCATCGAAAAGATGGTACAAGATCTCTATGTTGCTTCCGATCGAAGCCTGCTTAGCGCGGGCATATCTGATGATTGCTTCAGCAGTTATCTTTTTGGGATAGATGACGCTGCCTAAGTCGAGCCTGTTGATAACATCGGTGAAGCTGATCTTGTTGATTTTCGTTACTGACTTGACGCCCTTTGAGATCTGTCTTGCGAACAGCGAGAGCATGATGTTCTCCTCGTCGATACCCGTGAGGGCAACTACGGAATCGACGTCTCTTATGCCGGTCTCCTCAAGAAGAGACTCGTTGATGCCGTCGCCGTTGATGATGGTCGCCTTGGGAAGAAGTTCACTCAGTTCGTCGCAGCGTGCCGGGTCTTTTTCGATGAGCTTGACGTCGATGCCGGTCTTGATGAGCTGATCGGCGAGATAGAAGGCCGATTTGCCGCCGCCGATTATTATCGTGCTGGTTACGGATCTGGTGTTAAATCCTATCGAATGAAGGAAAGAATGGCACACTTTTCTTGTTGCAACGAATGAGATGATATCACCTGATGCCAGCTCGAAAGAACCGTTCGGGATGGTGACTTCATCGCCGCGCTCAACGCCTACGATGACCAGATCATTTGTGAAATTACTTCCGAGATAGGCTACGGTCTTGCCGTCAAGAACATTGCCTTCCGGGATCTTGATCTTTACGATCTCAGCGCTTCCGTGAGCGAAGGTATTGATCAGGATCGCTGCGGGAAGATAAAGGATACGCGCAGCTTCAACAGCAGCTTCGTATTCGGGGTTGATGATCATCTCAAGGCTCAGCTTGGATCTCAGATAGGGTATTTCCTTGCCGTAATCCGGGTTTCTGACACGCGCTATAGTGGCAAGATTCTTGTTGAACTGCTTGGCGATCGTGCAGCAAAGAAGATTGAGCTCATCCGATTCGGTTACGGAGATAAAAAGATCCGCGGAAGCAACTCCTGCCTCTTCAAGCACTTCGTGGCTCGCGCCGTTACCGATTATGCCCATGCAGTCGCAAAGATTTGCGAGTTCCGTAAGGCGGTCGACGTTCTTGTCGATAATGACCAGATCATGGCCTTCTTCGGCCAGTCTGTTTACTAGCGTGTCACCGACCTTGCCGGCGCCGACCACGATGATCCTGAGTCCTCTTTTTGTCATGTTCACTGTCCTTCAGTTAAGTGATTCTAATTGTATCACCCTGAGCGTCAAATTCCGAAAAGTTCCTTTACGGCATCCTTGTTGACGCCGGAACCGATGACCACGATCTTTCCGGTGACGTCCGAAGCACCTGTGCGCACTTCCGACTCTCCGGGTACATAGTCGAAATGTATCCACTCGCCGTTACTGCCTGCGACGATACCCTTCGAACGGAGGATCATGCCGTACTTGGCGTTCTCATCCAGGGCTGCCAGAGCGGCCTTTATCTCGTCCCCGGTAAAGTGCTTTGACGTCTCGAATCCGATGGAATCGAAGACTTCGTCGGCATCATGATCGTGATGGTGGTGATGATGCTCATGTTCATGCTCATGATCGTGTTCATCGTGTTCATCATGATCATGATGATGATGGTGCCCGTGCTCGTGTTCGTCGTCATCATCGTCATCATCGTCATCATCGTGGTGGTGATGTCCCTTGCAAGCCTCACACTCGCAGTCTTCACCGTGTTCGTGGTGATGATGCTCATGCTCGTGCTTCTCTGCTTCGAGGAGCGCTGCTGCCATGTCGGCTGCTGTAAGAGGCTCTTCGATGGCCTTGAGGATCTGGACTCCGGAGAGCTCGTCCCAGGGAGTGGTGATGATCTGTGAATGGTCGTTGATGGCACGGATCAGTTCGATGGCCTGATCGAGCTTGTCCTGTGAAATGTTGCCCGTACGGCTCAGGATTATGGTTCCCGCGTACTTGATCTGATTCTCGTAGAATTCCTTGAAGTTCTTGAGGTAAACGCGGCACTTTGAAGCATCGATGACGGTTACGGTTCCGCAGATTTCAGTTCCTTCGACGCGCTTAACTGCAGCAACAACGTCAGAGAGCTTGCCTACGCCGGAGGGTTCGATCAGGATCCTGTCAGGTGAGAACTTCTCGATGACTTCCTGAAGGGCTGTGCCGAAATCACCTACGAGACTGCAGCAGATGCAGCCGGAGTTCATCTCGGTTATCTCAATGCCCGATTCTTTGAGGAATCCGCCGTCGATGCCGATCTGGCCGAATTCGTTCTCGATGAGGACGAGCTTTGCGCCGTTATATCCGTCGGCAATGAGCTTCTTGATGAGCGTTGTTTTGCCTGCTCCTAAGAATCCTGAAAAAATGTCAACCTTTGTCATATATATCGCCTCTTTCTTTAGTTGAAATAGATCACATCATTATCGGGTTTGGAGGTCAGCGCATATTCTTCTGCCTGGATGCAGGGGACCGCGATCTTCTGACCGTCCGGGGTTTTGTCTTCGAAATATCTTACGGTACCGGTTACCTTGAGCCACTCGCCTGCGGGGAAGCCGGGTTTGACCTGGTAAAGGCAGAGCAGCCCCATCGGCTGGAGGTCGGCTGCACAGCAGGTATATGCCTGACGCTCGAGCGCGAAAGCTTTGCCGCCGTATTCGGGAATCGGGATCGCCTGTCCTATCAGGCTTATGCGCTTTCCCTCGTAACGGGACCTGTTGTCCATGGAATCCGTGTAGAAAAGGCCGAAATCGTCTGCGGCTATATGGCAGGGATCCTGCTTGAGATCGTAGGGAAGGTGGTCTTCGATCCTGATGATCTCGTTTTCCTTCGAAACGAAATTGATGCTCATTCCGGGATTGACCGCCTTGACGGAGGCCCTCATCTTGGGAAGGTTGTCAACTTCGGGATCCACGCGGTTAAAGATGACCGTATCGCCGTATCTGTAGTAATCGGCGAAGAAAGTGGTCATGTTCTTGAGGGAATTGCTGTAAGTGGATGCATCGATAACCACTACCGCTGCGGCCAGAGCCCATCTGTCGGGTACGTCAACCTTATCGAAAAACTCGGCGGGGGATACTGTGCCGTTCCATTCGATGAAAACGACGGACGGAGAGTACTTCTCCTCGATGTCGAAGGTCATTTCCTTCGTAACCTCGTCGGTCTCGCAGTTGATTATTACCGGTTTTGTTCCGGCAAGATGCTCGTCATCGTATTCCTCGTCGCCTTCTTCGGTGCATATGACGACGGATCTGCGGTTCTTGAAATTGTCGTTGGTAAGCCATGAGCAGATGCAGGAAGTCTTGCCGCTGTCAAGGAAACCGGTAAAGAAATAAACCAGACAATCATCCATAGTAATTCACCTCTTTTAACTCACGTGTATTATTTTGTTCTCTGTTTTTAATTATTTCAAGCAAAAAAAGGTATAAAATCATTTACGTAAAATTCTGGTATTTGGGAGAATTAATGAAATCTGTCAACATCGGCGGGGTCACTATACCGGGTAACGTCGCGCTCTCGCCCATGGCGGGAGTGAGCCATGTCTTTTTCCGCGGAATATGCAGGGAACAGGGGGCTTCATACGCTCCCACCGAGCTTGTCTCCGCCCGCTCGATCAGATATAACGGCCTCGGCAAGAGCATGCAGTATTTGAGGATCGATCCCGAAAAGGAGGGCATTACGGCCATCCAGCTTTTCGGAGCCGATCCGGATGACTTTACCGCCGCGATAGAAAAGATCATGGAAGATCCCCTTTTGTCAAAAGTTGACATCATCGATATAAACATGGGCTGCCCGGTCCCGAAGGTAGTGAAGACCGGTGCCGGAAGCGCACTGATAAATGAGCCTTCCAAGGCTGCATCGATCGTCACGGCATGCAAAAAAGCGCTTGAAGGACTGCCCAAAAAGGTCCCGGTGACCGTAAAGACAAGGATAGGATTCAATGCGGGTGATTCCGGAAGGCCGGATCTTGCCAAAGCCCTTGCGGATGCGGGCTGCGACATGCTTTGTGTCCACGGGCGGACAAGGCCCCAGATGTATTCGGGTTTGTGCGATCGGAAAGCAATAAGGTTGATGAAAGAGGCAATTAAGGGTTATGATATACCGTTTTTCGCGAACGGAGACGTTACGGACGGTGAGTCTGCATTGTCACTGATCAGGGAAACGGGTGCAGACGGAATTATGATCGGCAGGGCTGCCCGCGGAAATCCGTGGATATTCGCAGAAGTCAATGCCTGTCTTGAAGGAAGGGAGATCCCTCCGGAACCGTCTGAGCAGGAGAGAAAACAGATGCTCATTCGCGAGATAGAAGGCAGATGCCGCTATTGCGATGAGGATATCGCGGTAAGGGAGTTCCGCAGCGTTATGCCGTTTTACGTAAAAGGCATAAAGGGCGCGGCAAAACTCAAAGTCAGACTTTGTTCGGCACTTACCGTGAACGAGATAAAGGAGATATTGGAACTTTGACAGAAATAATCCTGATAGGCGCTGGCCTCATCATCGGAGCAATCTTGTGTTTTCACGGATACAAGCTGTTCCGTCTGTGTCTTGCCGTTGTCGGAGGCGTGCTCGGATATGTGTTCGGTTCATTCCTGTGCAGTTTCATTGAAGGTCAAGGGTCTGCCCTGCCTGAACTGGTGAAGATACTGATCACGTTTGTGCCCGCTTTAGCTCTTGCGGCAGCGTCTTTCGCACTCTACATGAAGGCCCTGATCGGACTTACCGCGCTCTTTTGCGCATATTTCGTCTATACCGACTACGGCAACCTCTTTCCGGGACGGGGTCCGGGCAAAGCGCTGATGCCGCTTCTGACAGGCTTCATCTTGGGCCTGATCCTTGGCGTTGTGGTCTATTTTGCCCAGAAGTGGACTATCTGCTTTTTCTCGGCCTTCGTCGGCGCAAGGGTGATCGCGCTGGTATCTGCCCCTTACCTTTGGGCGTTCCTCAGGTCGAATCCGTACTCGCTCTACATTCAGGACACGCTTCTCGGGGCAAGGATCTCTGAGACGCCTGCGCTTACGGCTTGTTTTATTATCGTTGCTTTTACCGCGGCGGGATTTGTCGTTCAGCTGAAGTCGTCCAAAAAGAAATAACTGATTTTGTCATTAAAAAATTATTTGACCTAAGGCTCACATCTTGTTATTATTTGGCTAGTAATGAGGCGTTTGGATAGGGGACCTCAATTACGAGGTTCTAGTATTTAAATCACGACAGTTTTCTTAATCTATCCCTTATTCCATGTCGATGGCATCTTGTTTCGTAACAAGATGCCATCGGTATTTTCGGAGATATTTTCCTAAGGGATGCTCTTTAGTTCACTACGTTGACGGGATCACCGTTCAGGAACGCTTCAAGATTTGCCGCTGCGGCATCGATCAGACGGATCCTGGTCTCTTTTGCCGCCCAGGCGATATGGGGAGTGATCACGCAGTTCGGCGCTCCGATCAGAGGGTTGTCGGCAAGCATCGGCTCGACTGAGACAACATCGGCTCCGTATCCTCCGAGCATTCCGGAATCCAGAGCGGCACGCACCGCTTTCTCGTCAATAACCGGGCCTCTGGCGCAATTGAGCAGGAAAGCACCTTTTTTCATGACATTGAGGCGGTCTTCGTTGATAAGACCCTTGGTCTCGGGGGTGAGGGGGCAGTGAAGTGTTACGACGTCGGCTGTCTTAAGGCCTTCTTCGAGTGTCGTGAAGTGGATCTCATACCCGTCAACAATGGCTGAACCGCCGTTGTTATGGTGGGGAACGGCGTATACTCTCATTCCCAGAGCCGATGCGATAGCCGCAACCCGCTGTCCGATCTTGCCGAAACCGAAGACGAGCATGTTCTTACCCTGCAGTTCGGTGAGAGGGGAGAGGAAGTAACTGAACTGCGGGCTCTTGCACCAGCCGCCGTTCATGACGTCATTGCTGTGCATTCCGGGGCGGCTGGAGAGTTCCAAAAGGAGTGCTATGGTCATTTGAGCGGTCGCAAAAGTCGCGTATTCCGGGACGTTTGTCACCACGATGCCGAGTTTCTTGCATTCTTCAAGATCGACAACGTTAAAGCCGGTTGCAAGGACGCCGATGTATTTGAGATCAGGAAGCTTTTTTAACGTGTCTGCATCGAAAACGGTCTTGTTCGTGATGCAGATCTCCGCGCCGGAAGAGCGTTCGACCACCTGGTCTTTTGAGGTGTAGTCGTATGCGGTAACCTCCCCAAATCGCTTAAATGGTGCCCAGGAGATATCACCGGGATTGGCGCCTGCGCCGTCAAGGATCACTATTCTCATATTATCTGTCCGTCCTTTTGTGGGTTTTCGAATAATGTAACATTTGGAGTCCTTTATGGTAAAGTTTGAATTGTATTGCTTATGTTCGCTAAGGTCCTCCGCGCTCGCAAGCGAGCTTGTGCGGAAGTCCGCTC
>CAMZBB010000065.1 GCA_947304405.1 uncultured Clostridia bacterium | reverse complement strand
CTCTGGAAGCTCGGAATCCTTGCTACAACAGAGCATAATGAAGTTGCTCCCGCACAGCATGAGCTTGCACCTATCTTCACAACAACGAACATCGCTGCTGATCACAACCAGCTCACGATGGAGATCATGCAGAAAGTCGCAAGAAAGCACGACCTCGTATGCCTCCTGCACGAAAAGCCTTTTGAGGGCGTTAACGGTTCCGGTAAGCACAACAACTGGTCCATCTCAACCGATACGGGAATCAACCTCCTTGATCCGGGCGAGACACCGCGTGACAACGCTTCGTTCCTGCTCTTCCTGACAGCTGTTATTTCCGCTGTTGATACATATCAGGATCTGCTCAGACTTTCAGTCGCATCTGCAGGCAACGACCACCGTCTTGGCGCTAACGAGGCACCTCCGGCTATCATCTCCATCTTCCTCGGATCAGAGCTCACAGAGATCCTCGATTCCATCGTTGAAGACCGTCCTTACGGCTCAAAGGAAAAGGAGATCATGAAGATCGGCGTACACGTTCTGCCCAGATTCCCCAAGGATACGACAGACCGTAACAGAACCAGCCCGTTTGCATTCACAGGCAACAAGTTCGAGTTCAGAATGCTCGGTTCCGCAGCATCCATCGCACTTGCCAATACAGTCCTTAATGCAGCAGTCGCAGAAGTACTTTCCAACTTCGCAGACAAGCTCGAAGGCGTTTCTGATTTCGACAGCGCACTGCACGATCTCATTAAGAGCGAGATCACAGCTCACAAGAGAGTTCTCTTCAACGGCAACGGCTATGACGATTCATGGGTAGCAGAAGCGGAGAAGAGAGGGCTTTCCAACTACAAGACTCTGCCTGACGCTGTTAAGCACTATCTTGATCCTAAGAACGTTGAGCTCTTCACAAAGCACAATGTTTACTCCGAAGTTGAGATGAAGTCACGTCACGAGATCTTCCTCGAGAAGTACTGCAAGCTCCTCAACATCGAGTATCAGACTATGTCCGTCATGGCTAAGCAGGACATCCTTCCTGCAGTCTCGGCATACGCTTCAGAGCTCGCATCCGACATCGCTGCGATCGAGTCCGCCGGCGGATCCGCTGATTTCGAGAAGGAGACTTTCGCTGAGATATCTGCTGACATGAACGCAGCAAACAAGTCTTTGAAGGCTTTGAACAAGCTCATTGTTGACCTTGATGACATCGACGATTACGAAGTGCTCGCAGACAAGATCAAGGACGAAATGATCCCTGCAATGGACGCACTCCGCGCAAACTGCGACAAGCTCGAGCTCGAGACTTCGGCAGAGTACTGGCCTTTCCCGACCTACGGCGAGCTGCTTTTCGGCGTAAGGTAATCGATTTATTTTCGCCCGTTCCATACCGCTTTTGGGGGCCTGCTTCCTTAGGGGAGCAGGTCTCCTTTTTTGCTGTTTTTGAGTCAGCCGTTTGCTCATTCCATAAATCGTTCTAACTTTTGTCTCAAGGTTAGAACGAAAGATAGAATTATGGCCGTTTTTGACTGCCATTCTATGAATCGCTCTAATTTTAGTCTTAAAGATAGAACGGAAGATAGAATGAACGGCATTTTAAACATAGGTCCAAAAAAATAATAAAAAGGAGTCACTTTTTGTTTGTCGGTTTTTGTCGGTTTTTGTCGGAACACTTCTCAGAAAATCGGCTCATAATCGACATATGAAAACATACTTATTCTGTGACGAATTTATTATCTTGGAACACCTTCGCATGAAGCGGGTTTTGAATGCCATGCCGAGATACAAGGTTGGCACGCATAAAGGAATGCAAGTTATACGTGAATATTCCGGGAAAGGTGACGCAAAACAAACCCGTGAGATTCAAACAAACGGAAAAGTATATGCTGACATGCAGAAAAAACTCGAGCTGTTCAACAGTGTCAGTGAAAGGGAGCGGCAATTCTTTGACGAAATAAACCGCAGGCATCTGGCGGCCCCTGCGAATTTCAGATTTGTGCGCGATCGATCGAGATTCAACGTTGCCTATTGGAACCGGGAAGTGCCTTGTTCGAACAATATCGAATGCAACACTGAATACTATGACGATTATGGTTTCAATGTAAGATCCAGAGGCGAGATGATAGTCGGGAACGCGTTGAAGTCATTGGGTCTGGAGGCAAAGTACGAACCGCTTGTCGATCTGAAGGGCTTGAAAAAGAAGTCGCCGGATTATTCGTTCCCGGTGCACATAATCGACCGGTGCTATTTCGTGGAATTTATGGGGATGGCGGATGACGAAGAGTACATCGATGACAATGCCGAAAAGATACGTTTATATATGCGCAACGGGATACTGCCGGGGCGTGACCTTATACTGATAAGCGGCACGAAAAACTGGATCCCGCCGCAGGAATCGATCGCACGGCAGATCGCATCGTTCATCAACAATGCCGTAATCAGCGCATACAATAAGCGATCATTTGAAGAATAATGTCTTCTTGCTAATATCATTTAAGGCCTCAAATAGGGTATCATTTAGAGGCGAGAGGTATGAGGATGCAGACTATTCTGGAACAGACATTTGATGAAGAAAGAGCGCTGTACGGGAGCACGCAGGTCGAGGCGGTGAGATGCCGTTTTGACGGGCCTGCTGACGGCGAGAGCGCGTTCAAGGAAAGCAGTGAGATTATTGCGAAAGACTGCTTTTTCAATCTCCGTTATCCTTTTTGGCACGATCATTCGCTTAGGATCGAAGGCGGCGAGATGACTCCTCTCTGCCGTGCTGCGATCTGGTATTCGGAAGGCGTCACGATAAACGAAGCCAAGATGCACGGGATCAAGGCTTTGCGTGAGTGCAGCGATGTTAAGATCGATAAATGCGATATCGTGTCGCCCGAGTTCGGGTGGTCGGTGAGCGACCTTTCCGTACGCGACACTTACGTTGAGAGCGAGTATGCGTTCATGCGCTCGGAGCACCTGTTTTTCGATCATGTGAAGCTCAAGGGAAAGTATTCGTTCCAGTATGTTTCCAATGCGGTTTTTACAAACTGCGAATTTGATACCAAGGATGCCTTCTGGCATGCGCATGACGTCCTCGTCAAGGACTCTGTCATCAATGGCGAGTACCTTGCATGGTATTGCGAAAACGTGACCTTTGAGAACTGCGTTATCACGGGCACGCAGCCTCTGTGCTACTGCAACGGCCTGCGCCTCATCAACTGCCGCATGATAAATTGTGACCTTGCGTTCGAAAAGTCGTTCGTCGAGGCCCGGATCTCTTCGTCCGTTGACAGCATCAAGAACCCGGCCGGCGGGAAGATCGTCTGCAGGTCCGTTGGCGAGATAATACGTACCGATCCTGAATCAAAAGCAGAGGTTTTGGTGAAAGAATAGTCTAACTGTGGTATTCTCGGACTAGAAAACTAAAGGGAGATCCGGTCTTGAGCCTCAAACAGGATAAAGTCACCAACGCGCTATATAGTCACCCGTTCATCATCACGGCACTGCTTACGTTTGTCGCGCTGATCTCGACGGGCATGCAGTTAAGCAGTAATTACGTCTGCTGCGCGATCATGGTGCTCGGGTATCTCCTCGTGGCCGGGTACGGCATATATCTGAGGCAGTCGAAAAAGCTGTCTGACGAGGCTTTGATCACGCTGATCTTTTCGCTTGGATTCGTGATGAGGCTCGGGTACACGCTTTACACGGGACTTTATGTCAGGCAGTGCGATCTGGGCGAATTCTCCGATACGAAAATCAACTTCTGGCACTCCGGTTACATCCTCTATGTCAAGAATCGCTTGCGTGTTCCCAACATGGACATCAGGAAGCTGGGCGAGTTCTATCATCCGCCGTTCCATTATTTCGTAAGCGCGGTGTTCCTCAGGATAACCGAGCTGTTCCTGCCAAAGGGTACGCACCACTATGAGGCGCTGCAGGCGCTTTCGATGCTCTGGACACAGTGGGCGCTCATTATGGCGTACAAGGTCGTCAAAACGGCTGGCGTGAAGAAGAAAAGCCTGCCTGCGGCCGCCATGGTCATATCGGCTTTTCCCGCGTTTACGCTGATGTCCGCATCGGTCAACAACGACATCCTTTCGATCCTGCTCTACTTCACGGGCTTTTACTTCGGCCTCAGATGGTTCAAGGAAGGCGGCTGGAAAAACATAATATTCTCAGCACTCGCAATAGGCTTCGGCATGATGACCAAGCTCTCCGTCGGCATGATCGCTTTCCCCGTCGGATTCCTTTTCATCGTAAAGCTCATCAAAGATCTCAAGAACGGGAAGAAAGAAGGCGGGAGATCCTTCCTCCAGCTCATCACCTTCGGGATCATATCCGCGCCCCTCGGATTGTGGTATCAGGTCAGGAATTACATCAAGTTCGGCGTGCCTATAACCTATGTCCTGAGAGCGGATAACCCATATCAGGATCTGACCAAGTACACGCCAATACAAAGGATCTTCGGGTTCTACGGATTCCCGATCGAGGACTTTTTCATGAACCTCGGCTCGGACGGCGAGCAGGATTACAACATCTTTATCGCGCAGGTCAAGACGGCTCTGTTCGGAGGCGAGAACTGCAGGGATGACCTGACGATGAGCATGGCGGGTTATGCGCTTTTGCTCGTGTTCCTCGCACTGATAGCGCTTTCCGTCGTCGGACTCATCTACACGGTCATTACGGTCAAAAAGAGAAAGTGCCTGTGGGAAGAATTGTGCATGGTGGTTCTTGCCGTATCACAGACGGTCTCGGTAATATCATTTTCGCTCCAGTATCCGCACATCTGCTCGCAGGATTTCAGATACAGCACGCCGTTCATTCTTTGCGGGGTGTTCTTCCTCATGAGGGCCGGCGAGATAAAGAAAGACGGCATGGCGGCGAAAACGGTCAAGGTGCTCTCGGGGGCGTTTCTTGTGCTGGCGATACTTTTCTATACGATACTCTGGACTTATGTAAAGGGTGCGGTGACCGTAGTCGCGCCCGTATAACGCATCTGATATACTATTCGCAATAAGGGCCTCGATAAGGGATTATTAAGGGGATGGTAAGATGGCACGGACCGGAAACACTCAGAAAAAGCAGAATAAACTTTACAAGAAAGTCAGGAACGGCAGTTCGTGGGGAACCGTTCTCCTTTGCCTGTTCCTGACGATCCTTTTTATCGGGCTGGTTATCTTCCTGTCCGGTTTTTTCATGCAGTATATCCTGGAGACGAAGATCGCCGAGGGTTATTCCAATGTGGAAAGTTTTTCGCGCTTGTATGAGGCGGGTGAAGACTCTGACGACATCATGCAGTATCTCGAAAATGTCAGCTCAGATTTTATAGTGACCGACAAACAGGGCAATGTGATCTTTGAGAAGGGAAACAATACCTGCAGCAAAGAGAACGGCTATTTCTCGTTGGCTAACGGCAAAGAACTGATCAAGGTATATTCGGATAAGAAGCAGCGCGTTCTTTATCCGAAGGCCGATAATACCCCCGGATATGATCTTGCGAAGGCTTTGAAGGAATTGGAAAAATACAGTGATGAGACCCGTGTCAAATTCCCGATCTGGATGTCTGTGCCTATCAAAGGCAGGTCGCAGAATTTCATAGGGAAAGCATATTTCACTTTCAACAAACGGGATACGGCGCTTGCCTTCGAGGTGATAGCCGGTACTGTGGGCACGATATTCGTTATCATTGTTCTGATGATTGCGTTCATCGTAAGAAGTCTTATCAACTACAGAAGAGTTGTCAGGCTCTTTTACTCTGATCCGGTTACGTCCGGCAAAAACTGGACCTGGTTCGTAAGATACGGCGACGAGAAGATCAGAAGTTTCCGTTTCAGAAAAAACAGCTATGCGGTCGTTAACCTGTCTTTTGTGAACTACAGGAATTACTGCATGTGTCATTCGATGAATGCCGGCGAGGCGCTTCTTGTAAAGTTCAACAGGGCGCTGATGAGGAAGACCGTAAGAGGCGAGTTATGTGCGCATGCGCATACGGCCAACTTTGCGCTCCTCATGAATTTCGATAATGAGGAGAACTTAAGAAAGCGCCTTCTTGACATGATGAATACGCTTCAGGACGTTGAAAGCGACCACATATTCATCCTTCAGGCGGGCGTGGATGTGATATTCCCCGAGACGACCTCTACGGGAAAGATCTTGAAGCGCAAGAATATCAGTATCGAAAAAGCTTACAACAACGCCTGCTCCGCGACATCCGAGATGCTGGATTCAGACGCTTTGGGAATCAGCTTTTTCGACAACAAGCTGCTCGAAGACCAGCGCTGGGTCGATACGGTTCAGGCGCACCAGAAGAAGGCTCTCGCGGGCGGTGAATTTGAGATCTATTACCAGCCGAAATACGATCCGAACACGCTCCGTCTGCGCGGCGCGGAAGCTCTTATAAGATGGGAATCGGACGAATACGGATTCGTATCGCCCGGAAGGTTTATCCCTATTTTCGAGAAAAACGGATTCATCACGGAGATCGACCATTACATGATCTCGCGCGTTGCCGCAGATCAAAAGGCATGGCTCGATGCCGGTTACCGCGCGGTCCCCGTATCCGTCAACGTCTCGAGGGCTCATTTCGCGGAGAAGGACCTTGCAGTCCAGATCAGGGACATGGTCGATGCTGCGGGATGCCCGCATGACCTCCTCGAGATCGAGCTTACGGAAAGCGCTTTCTTCGATGACAAGAATGCCATGATCGATACCATTAAACAACTCAAATCATTTGGCTTTATGGTATCGATGGACGACTTCGGAGCAGGTTATTCATCGCTCAATTCTTTGAAGGACATGCCGCTTGACGTACTTAAGCTCGATGCGGATTTCTTCAGGGGAGAAAAGGGCGGAGACCGTGCCGACATAGTCATTTCCGAAGCTATCAAGCTCGCGAAAAACCTCAGCATGCTGACCGTTGCCGAGGGCGTTGAGGACAAGGCGCAGGTCGATTTCCTTGCGAGCCAGGGCTGTGACATGATCCAGGGTTATTATTTCGCAAAGCCAATGCCGAAGGGCGAATACGTTACGAGACTGATCGGCGAGCAGGCCGGTGTCCAGACCGGTGCGAATACAGTGGAACAGACCGTTGCCGAGGCTGTCGGCCAGCTGATCGAGAAACCTGATGCTGCTCCGTCTGCCGCGCAGATCGCTGCCCAGACTGCAGCTGCCGTTCAAACGGGCGCACAGACAGGTGCCTTGTCAGGCGCAGATGCTCTGGCAGCAGCGGGAGTTGCAGAGCAGCCCGCAGCGCCTGAACAGCCAACCCCGCCCGTTATTCCGCCTGAATCACAGGGTTAATCGTTTTCTGAGATCAAAGATACCGTACCGCTCATTCCGTCGACTTCTATGAGGTCGCCGGTCTTGAGGACGGTCGTAGCATTGCCGCAGCCGACGACTGCCGGGATCCCGAATTCGCGGGCGACTATCGCGGCGTGTGACAGCGGCGCTCCGATGTCTGTGACGATCGCGGAGACTTTCGGAAAAATCCTTGTCCAGCCGATGTTTGTGGCGCCCGTCACCAGGATCTCGCCCGGCTCTACAGTGTCTATCTGATCGATGCTCGCGATGACGCGGGCCCTGCCGGTGACTTTGCCCGCGGCGCCCGGGAAGCCCTTGATGTCAGAGGATGCTGAAGTGTCTGCGCTGCCGCAGTAGAAATCGTTGCGCCGCTTGGGATCAGAGAGCCACTCAGAGGGCTCGAAACGCCCGATTATCACGTTCGGGAAAGGCGGGTAGGACAGGTATCTTGCGTAGTTTTCTTTTCGGGCGGGAATGTTTGCGAGCACAGATGTGTCTCCCTTTGACAGTGCGACGGCCTCGCGGATATAAAGCATAAAGACGTCGTCGCCAAGGCCGTTTACGCGGCCCACGCCGAGGAGCCATTCACGCATCACGCACAGGGCCCAGACGCCCTTTGCGCGGAAATCTTCCCTGAAAGCGTTCGATCTTGCAAACTTGTTGATCATCTTGCGGACTTTCTTGGCCTTGGAGGGATTAGCCTTTACGAAAGCATCGAGGGCTTTGGCAAACCCGGCCTTGCTCTTTTCCTTGAGCTCGTGCGCGCTGACGCCCTGCGTCTTGTAATCGGCGATCGCCTGTTCCACATAGCCTTCGATCTCGTAAGGGTGCTTTTCAGAGAGTTCCATCTCATTGACGGTGCGCTGGCCGCAGATCCTCATGAATTCATCTCCGGTCACTTTGCCGCTGATCACGTCCTCCAACATGAGGAGAGGCTTCATGCTCTCAATAACGCCTAAACACCCGCCCAGCAGGGCATTTGCAGTCTCTTCGCCGGTGAGCTTCGTGAGCTTGCCGCGGGTCTTGAATAAAGGCAGCAGATTGGTGCTGCTGGCGGCCATGAAAGAAGACAAGCCGTCGCTGAGCTTCTGAAGGAGCACGTCGTTTCCGTAGCGGTAGAGCTCCTCATTCGTTTTGAGTTCTCTGATCTCGCTGATGATGCCTCTGCAGACATCGGGAAAATTATAGACCATCTCAAGTTTTTGAGCCTTGCTGAGTTTGGACTTACGTCCCTTTGCCTTGGCGCCGGTCAGTATTTCCCAAAGGTTCTTCCTGAACTTTTTCTTATCGAAAGGGAAGATCGGCACAGTCTTTCCTTCAGGGAGATTGCCGACAAGGTCCTTGATAGCGCCGAATGCCTTTTCTTCCTTCATCCCCATTGCCACGAGCATGGACGACAGAACGCTTACGTTCATGTATGCCTGGCCTTCGACGGCGTCCAGCCAGCACGGCAGGCAAAGCACGTTGTTGATCTCTTCGAGCATGCTGAAAGTGGCGGGCGTCAGTGGCTTCATGAAAATCTCGCCGACGTTGGTCTTGGTGAGAAGGAACTCGCCCGATTTAGAGCCGTTGACCTTGAATGTATCGGGGTTAAGTCTCTTGAGCGTCGTGACCGGACGCGCCTGAAGAATATACAGTTTTCCGCCCGAGACAGCCCATTCGATGTCGACTTCCAAGCCGAATCCGTCCCTGATCTTTTTCGCATATCTGCAGAGTTTTTTTGCGTGCCGCCTCATCGCTTCATCGCCCGAAAACGCGTATCTTACGGCATCTATCCTGAATTCTCTCGCGTTTTTTGCTCCGGATACCAAAGCTTCGCCTTCGCCTTCAACAAAGTTGCCGACCATATGGCGGCTGCTTCCGGTCACTGCGTCAGCAGTAAATAAAACGCCCGCAAATTCAGGCTTTACATACCGCTGGACCACCACGGCGATCCCGCCTGATTCCGCCTCTCTGCTGTTCAGATACTCTTTGACCCGCGAGTTGTCCTTCGAATCCGAGACTGTCTTTACGGCATTTTCCAGATCGTCTTTTGCCACGTCCGTGAGAGTCTCGTACTGTCCCGCGAAAGAATTGTCCGCGCCGTCTTCACCCAGGGCAGATGAACGTACCGCGTAAGTGTATTTGCCCGGCAGAGCCGAAAGCGCTTCACTGATCTCTTTCCGGTCACCTTCGGAAGAAGCGCCGGCCAAAATGACAATGCCTTCAGGGACGGGAAGACCCATCCTCGTCATGCGTATCAGAGATTGGCCCTTGCCGCCGCAAAGGGGGAGCGCCTGATCGGGAATGTTATTGAAAGGATATACGCTGCTCACGCGGTAACCTCCGGAAGCAGCAGGTCTATACGCATGTCTATGTAATGCTTGAGCTGTCTGTCTTTGGAAAGATCGATGCCCATGTCTTTCGAGATATCGTCCTTGCGGTATATGATCAGCTGCATCATGGTGGAGATCTCATAAGCGATCAGGCGGCATTCCTTATCGGTCTTGCTACCTTTGAAATGCTCTTTGACAAGCCCGTAGCTTACGGATTCTTCGGACAGGTCGCGCTCGAAAAGGACCAGGTTCGTGATTGCCTTTGTCAGCTTGTGGTTCTCGACCAGGAACTTGGCGACCAGATAGTGGAGTTTCTTGAGTTTGTCTTTGGGTGAGAGTTTTGAGGTTAAGATCTTTTCGACATCGGCATCGTGCAGAGCCGCCTTGTAGTATCTGTGGAAGACCTCATAGATAAGGTTTTCGCGCGAGCCGAAACAATAGTTGATCATGGCAGCCTGCATTCCGGATTCCTCGGCGATCTGCCTTGAGGTGACCTTGAACGGGTCGTCGCAGTTCGCGATCAGCTTCTCGGCCGCCGTTATGAGTTTCTCTTTGGTTATCTCTGTCTTGATCTCTTTTTGCATCTGTGCCGCCCTCGATTATTAAACATGTTTAATAAAGGTTAACACCGCAGTGAAGGGATGTCAATCGGGAGCGGGCGGCGTGCACGGGCTGGATCGATAATGCATTCCATGTTTTGTTACTTGTTTTCGAAAAAATCTGTCAAGAAACATGGAATGTGAGTTAAGGCAATTACTGCAGATGACTAATACCCCATCTCTTTAAGCTCGCTCACGACTTCCACATAGAACGGCACGATGTCGCTGACCTCGCTGTCGGAGGCGGGGGCGCGCTTCGTGAAGCACCTGCGCCTCATGTCAACGACGTCGGCGTGGGAGATGCCGCGGCGCTTTGTGGATGTGCGGATGCCTCTGAAGTTGGCCCATTGCATTGAATCGGTTGAGACGAGGCCGTCGTTGTCGCCGTCGAACTTGCGGACGATCGGATGCGTGATGCAGAATATGGAATCCGAGAAAGCACCTTTTACCTTGAAGCCATAGCTCTGGCAAAGGATGTCTGAAGGGGTCGGGTTGTCGATGTTGAACTGCTCGGCGGTCTTTGTGGTGAGGCTGTCAAAGCAGGAGTAGCAGTCGGGGTGTTTGTCGCCTAAGATGCGCATCCAGAGGTCGGTGCATTTTGCAGTGGCCTTCACCATCCATTTGGGTGCCTTCATCAGAAAATCAACTGTGTGCGAGCCGTGGTGCGGCGTGTCTATCGTTGTGATCGATGCGATCTTGTCGGCGTAGCCATGATTTGCGAGCCATCTTGACTCGAGGCCGCCTTTGGAATGTGCAAGGATGTTGACTTTGGGCGCGCCGGTTATCCGAAGGACTTCGTCCAGACTCTTTGCGACGGTAAGGGCGTTGCCTTCGACAGAGCCAACCGCGTCCTGATGCCCGTAAAATATATTCGCCCCGTGGGACTCCAAAGCTTTGGGGATCCTGCCCCAGTAGCACAGGTGCTTTCTGTCACGGAAGCCCATTCCGTGAACCATTAACAAAGGATACTTCAAATTACAGTCATTGGTACTCATAAAATAATCTCCCCTTAGGTTTCCGGCCTATATGGGGAGAATAGCACGGTATTATACAATGTTCAATACTGAATCTAGATTAAGAGCGCTTTTCCGCAATATTACCGCAAATGTTCAGATAGCCACATCGTTAGCGGGCTTGATAGAATCGATCTCACTCTTCAAGCTTATCTTAAGATTGCGGATGTCGATGTCATTCTGGATGTCCAGGAAATAACGGTCAGAAACACCAAAATACTTGGCGAGACGCAGTGAAGTGTCAACAGTGATCCTTCTGCTGTCATCCAAAATAGCCTGCACGCGGGAGACCGGTACGCGGATATCCTTTGCCAGCTTATAAGCCGAAATGTTCATCGGCTTCATGAAATCCTCTCTGAGGATCTCACCTATTGTAGGGGTGGATATTATGTGATCGACCATAGATTAATACCTCTGATAATTAAGTTGTGTGCGTTGCTCCGTCAATGATAATCAACGATTTCTAAATCATAAAAACTGTTCTTCTCTTTGACCAAAAAACATATCCTGTACTGATCATTGATACGAAGTTT